>DASUIE010000198.1:0-3425 GCA_036273175.1 Allostellaceae bacterium | reverse complement strand
CAGCGCGAATGCGGCGAGCCGGCCGAGCGGCGGCTCGGCGACGGCCGCTGGATTCGCATCGCCGCGCGGCGCACCCGCGATGGGGGCGTTGTCGGCATCCGCACCGACATCACCGAGCGCAAGCAGAACGAGGAGGCGCTGAAGGCGGCCCAGCGGCAGCTGATCGACGCGATCGAATCGATCTCGGAAGGGTTCGTGCTGTTCGATCGCGACGACCGCTATGTGATGACCAATACCAAATATCGCGAGATGTACCCGAACATGGTCGACGCTTTCGCGCCGGGCACGAGCTACGACGCGATGCTGCGTCATGGGCTGGAGCGCAAGCTGTGGGTGATCGAGGAGGATCCCGAAGAATGGATCCGCAAGATCACCGCCTGGCATCGCGACGCAAAGGCGCCGCAGGAGCGCCAGCTCGGCGACGGGCGCTGGATGCGGCTGTCGGAGCGGCGCACGCGCGATGGCGGCATCGTCGGCATCCGCACCGACATCACCGAGCTCAAGAACTCCGAGGCGGCGCTGGTCGGCAAGGTCCGCGACCTCGAAGCCGCCCAGGACCGCTTGGAGCGGTTGCGGCGCGACCTCACGGCCATGGCGATGGATCTCGCTTCGGCGCGCGATTCGGCCGAGGCGGCAAACCGCGCCAAGTCGGAATTCCTCGCCAACATGTCGCACGAAATCCGCACCCCGATGAACGGGATCATCGGGATGAACGCGATCCTGCTGGGAACCACGCTCGACCCCGAGCAGCGCGACTGCGCGACAGCCGTCCGCGACAGCGCCGAGGCGCTCTTGACGCTGATCAACGACATTCTCGACATCTCCAAGCTCGAAGCCGGGAAGGTCGAGATCGAGGCAATCGATTTCGACCTCGCCGAGATCATCGAGGCTACGGTCCGCCTGCTCGGTCCGAAGGCGCGCGGCAAGGGGCTCGACCTGTCGGCCGATATCGATCCGGCGGCGCGCGGCGGCTTTCATGGCGATCCGACACGCCTGCGGCAAATCCTGCTCAACCTCGTCGACAACGCGATCAAATTTACCGAGCGGGGCGGCGTTTCGGTCGCGGTCGCGTCCCGCGCGGCGACACGGCGGCATCCGGCGCGGCTGCGTTTCGAGGTGTCGGACACCGGCATCGGCATGTCGAAGGCGATCGCCGCGACCTTGTTCGAAAAGTTCAACCAGGCCGACAGCTCGATCACCCGCCGGTTTGGCGGCACCGGGCTGGGGCTGGCGATCTCGAAACAGCTTGTCGAGCTGATGGGCGGGGCTATCGGCGTCCGCAGCGCTCCGGGACGGGGAAGCCGCTTCTGGTTCGAAGTGGCGCTCGCGCCGGCTGCGGCGCCGGCATCGTCGCGCGGCCCGGGCGGGCGGATCGCGCGGCTGAAGCGGCAGAAAAAGGCGCAGTCGCTCCGCATCCTCGTCGCCGAGGACAACAGGATCAATCAGCAGCTCGCGATCATGCTGCTGGGCAAGGCCGGGCATCGGGCGACGATCGCCCAAACCGGCGAGGAAGCGGTCGCGGCCGTCCAGGCCGCCGATTACGACGTGGTGCTGATGGATGTGCAGATGCCGGTCCTCGACGGTATCGAGGCCACGGCCCGCATCCGCGCGCTGCCGCATCCGAAGAGCGCGGTGCCGATCATTGCCTTGACTGCCCACGCGATGGCGGGCGCGCGCGAGCAGTACCTGGCCAGCGGCATGGACGGGTACCTGTCAAAGCCGCTCGATCCGGCGGCGCTGTTCGAGGCGCTGGAGGCGTGCACCGCGAGGGACGAGCCGCGCGTCGCGGAGCCGTCTCCCGAAGCCGACGCGGATGCCGATGCCATAGCGACCTTGGAGAAATATCTGCCGGCGGAGCGCGTCGCCGAGTTTCTCGCGATGTTCGTCGAGCAGGTCGAGAAACAGGCCGCCGATATCCGACGCCTTGCCGCCATCCCCGATATCGCCGAGCTGGGCCGCGAGGCGCACTCGCTGGCGGGCTGCACCGGCAATGTCGGCGCCGCCCGGCTCAGCGCCCTGGCGCGCCGCCTCGAAGCCGCCTGCAAGGCGGGCGAGACCCGCATGGCGATTGCGTTGAGCGCCGACGTCGACGCCGCGGCGACTGCCGCCTCGGACGCCGTGCGGGCGCGGCTTGCCGCGAAGGAACCGGCCAGGCTTGCCGGCTAGATAACGCCCTCTTCGGCGAGCCGCTCGACCTCGCCCGGGCTGAAGCCGAGCATCTCGGTCAGCACGTACATATTGTCCTCGCCATAGCACGGCGCGCCGCGGTCGATCGGGCCGCCGATATAGGCCGGGGTCTTCGAGAGCTTCATCGGGATCTCATAGACCGGCCAGGTGCCGATCTTGGTGCCGGTCACCTCGGTCAGCCATTCGAGGTGACGGAGCTGCGGGTCGGTGTCGACGCGGTCCTCGGCGTTCTGACACACCCCGGCGGGCACCCCGGCCTTCTGCAATTTCATCATGCAGTCGTACCGGTCCTGGGTCCGCGTCCAACTCTCGACCGCGGCGTCCAGCGACTCCTGGTGTTGCAGCCGGCTCTCCACCGTCGCAAAGCGGCGGTCGTCGAGCCAGTCGCCGTGCTCGGCGACGCGCGCCAGCGCTTGCCATTCGGCGTCGCCAAAGCAGGCGACCGCGATCCAGCGGTCCTTGCCGTCGCAGCGATAGGCGCCATGTGGCGCGGCGGGCTTGTACGGCGAGCGGTTGCCGAAGCGGCGGAAGATGCGCTCGTTCGCCGCCCAGTCGAGGATCGTCGAGCCGGTCAGGAAGATGCCGCTCTCGCATTGCGAGGCGTCGATCCACTGGCCTTCGCCGGTGCGCTCGCGGTGATAGATCGCGCCGAGCAGCGCCAGCGCGTAGCCATAGGCGCCCATCCAGTCGAGATAGGAATAGCCCCAGCTCACCGGCATCGCCGGCTCGGGCAGTCCCGACATCTCGGCCTGTCCGCCAAACGCCGCCGCGACCGGCCCGACCGTGCGCATCCGGCCATAGGTGCCGTGCGCGCCCATGCCGGATTGCTGGATGTAGATGATGTCCGGCCGGATCGACTTCATCACGTCATAGCCGAGCCCGAGCCGCTGCAGAACGCCCGGCGAAAACCCCTCGGCGACGACATCGCAGATGCGGATCATGTCCTTGGCGATCTGCAACCCCTTCGGGTGCCGGATATTGAGCGAGATGCCGCGCTTGCCCGAATTCTTGTTGAGGAAATTGCCGCCCATGTCGGGGTCCCTGACCCCCGGCAGCGGTCCGGTCGCCGCGTCGCGCGCGGCGCGGCCCCCGACCGGCGCCATTCCCGCGAGCCGCGTGTCGGGATTGTCCTTCCACTCGACCTTGTAGCTTTCCGCGCCCATCGCCGCGAGAAAGCGCGTGCCCCCTGCCGAGGCGAGAAACCACGCGAAATCGAAGATTTTGATGCCCTGCAGCGG
>DASUIE010000197.1:0-5903 GCA_036273175.1 Allostellaceae bacterium | reverse complement strand
TCGGCAACCATCCCGGCGATCTCGTCGAGCAGCGCCGGATCGGGCCGCAAGGTCTGCGGGCGCGGCATCAGCTCGGTCGAGGGCTGGTAGTCGGGGAGGAACGGGAATTCCTCCTTCTGCAAATCGAGCGGCACGCTGAGCACGACCGGCTTGCGCTCGGCGCGGGCGACGTAGAAGGCCTCGCGCACGCAGTCGAGCGCCCGGTCGATCGTTCGCACCGGCACGAAATGCGCGCCGGTCGCCAGCGCCAGCGGGGCCTGGTCGATCGACTGGATGTACCAGGAGGCGCCGATCGGCGCGTCGCCGGCGAAAACGACGACCGGGGCGTTGCCGCGCGCGGCCATCACCAGCGCGGTCATGATCTGGGTATAGCCGGGGCCGCAGGTCACAGAGGCGACGCCGACCTTGCCGGTAGCGCGGGCATAGGCGTCTGCCATCGCGACGCAGCAATGCTCGTGGCGGGCGTGGACCAGCCGCACCTTCTCGTTGTCGGCCATCGACGCCGACCAGTACATGTTGGCGTCGCCCATCAGCGTGAAGAGCGTGTCGACGCCCTCGGCGGCGAAGGCCTTGGCGAGAATGTCGGAGACCTGGTTTTCGCTCATCTCAGTTCCTTTTCCCGAAAAGCTGGCACAGCCAGGAGGTGAAGGCGCGCCAGAGGATTTTTGTGCCGGAGAGGGCCGGAGGATGCGCGGGTCCCTCCCTCTCCCCGCCCGCCGGGAGAGGGCCGGGGCGAGGGGCGGATTCCGCGACCAGCTTGCCCATGTTCTCGGCGAATTCCGCCAAAATCGCCCGCGCGAGGTGAACCCCGCCGGCATTCGCGAAAGTTTCGAGCGGGCCGGTGACCGTGAAGTTGCCTTCGACCTGGAGCACCGTCACCCCCTCGCCGCTCGCCGTCACCACGCCCGAGGCGTTGGCGCGCGACGCGCCGCGCCCGTCGATCCCGCGGCCCTCGATCGTGCAGCGCCGGGCGTCATGGTCGTAGGCAAGCTTGGCCTCGCCGCGAAAGGTCGCGACCGTCGGGCCGAACTTGACCCGCATCGTTCCCTGGTACTTGCCGTCGTCGCCCGATTTGGTGAGCTCGGCGCCGGGGATGCACGAGGCGACGATCGCCGGGTCGCATAACAGCGGCCACACAGCGGCGGGCGGCGACGGCAGGGTGACTTCCTCGCGCAGCGAAATCATGATGCGAGGCTAGAGGCATCCGGTGGAGTTTGTCGATGGCAGAGGGCATCCGCATCGGCGTCACGGTTCCGAGCGTCAACATTGTCGTCGAGAATTGGTACCCGGCGGTCACCCCAGAGGGCGTCAGCATCCACTTCGCCCGGATGCTGATGCCGCCCGGCTCCTCGCCCGACAGCGTTATCGAAATGGACCGGCAGGACGGCGCCCGCTCGATCGCCCAGCTCGCCAGCGTCAGGCCGCATGCGCTCGCCTATGGCTGCACCGCGTCGAGCATCGTCCAGGGCCACCAATTCGACGCCCGGCTGCGCGAGGAGATCGCCCGCGTCACCGGCGCCAAGGCGACCACCGCGACGCACAGCATCTTCGCCGCCTGCGCCGCGCTCGGCATGAAGCGGGTTACCGCGATCTCGCCCTATACCGACGCGGTCGACGCCGCCGAGCACAGATTCTTCGCCGAGGGCGGGATCGAGACGGTCGCCGGCGCGCATCTCGGCATCTCGGACGGGTTCCGCCTCGCCGAACCGGAGCCCGAGGAAATCCTCGACCTCGCGATGAGCGCCTGGGACCCGGACAGCGACGGGCTCGTCGCCGCCTGCCTCAATTTCCGCTCGCACCCGGTGATCGACGAGATCGAGGCGCGCACCGGCAAGCCGGTCGTGACCTCGACCCAGGCCGTGCTGTGGCACGCGCTGCGGCTTGCCGGGGTGACGGCGAAGATCGCGGGGTATGGAAGGCTGCTGCGGGAGCACTAGATGGCCGACCCATTCAAGCCGGAGTGGCGCGCCGCCAACCGCGCGCATTGGGACGAGCGCACCGCGATCCATCTGGGTCCGCGCGGCTACGACCGGGCCGCGCTGAGGAATCCGGGCGGGCGCCTCAACGGCATCGAGGAGGGCGAGCTGCCGCCGCTCGTCGGCAAACGGATCGTGCATCTGCAGTGCCATTTCGGCGCCGACACCATCCGGCTCGCGGAGCGCGGCGCCGCCGCGGTGGTCGGGCTCGACTTTTCCGCGCCGGCGATTGCCGCCGCACGCGAGCTGGCGGCGGAATGCGGCGTCGCCGACCGGGTCTCCTTTGTCGAGGCCGACCTCTACGCCGCCGCCGAGGCGGTGCCCGACGCGGGCCGATATGACCTGGCGTTCGTCACTTGGGGCGCGATCTGCTGGCTGCCGGACATAAGGGGCTGGGCCAAGATCGTCGCGGCCATGCTGCGTCCTGGCGGGAGCCTCTATCTCGCCGAGGGCCACCCGGTTGCGATGGTGCTCGACGATGCCGCGCCGCTCCCCGGCGGCCGGCCCGGCTTTTTCGACCCCTATTTCGGCCGCGGCGCGACTGAATATTGCGAGACGCAGGACTATGTCGCCGGCCCGACGGAGTTCGCGAACGCCACCACCTACACCTGGATCCATCCGCTCGGCGACATCGTCACCGGACTTATCGAAGCGGGGATGCGGCTCGACTGGCTGCACGAGCACGATGCGGTGCCGTGGCAGATGTATCGCTGTCTCGTCACGGATGGGCTCGTCGGCGACGAGCGCGGGCTGTGGCGCTGGCCGGACCGCCCCTGGCTGCCGCTCGCCTTCTCGCTCTCGGCGACGCGCTGTAGTCGCTAAGACCGCTCGATCCGCTCGACGACGGGCCAGAATTCCTGAAACACCCGCTCGCGCCGCCGCCGCTCGCGGTCGTCGGCGGCATGGGCGTCGGGATGAAAGTGCTTGCTGAATTCCTGCTTCAACCGCCGGAACTTGCGGTCGGTCGGGGCCTGGGCGAGGCGGGCGCCGAGATATTCGGCGTTCTGCCGGCCGCGCAGCGACAGGATCTCGCCGCGCAGCTGCCCGATCTGGCCGCGCAAGCCCTCGATCTCCTGGAGGTCGCGAATGTGGCGGGCGGTGAATTGCGCCAGGAGCGCATCCCGCTTTTGCGTCTGCGATGCCGCCTTGACCGGCGGGGCGATCTTGGCCAGCGCGGTCCCCGGATCGACGCGGTCGCCCTCGGCGGCCAGCAGCTCGGTGAGGGTGCCGTGCCGCAGGCTGACCAGCTCGACGACGATGTCGCCGAGAACCAGCGCGGCGACCACGTCCTGAGGGCGCAGCTCGTCGCCGCTTCCCTTGCGCCAGTGCACCGACCACAGACGGTCTTCGGGCGAGATCCTCGCGAGCCGGCGCCGCAGCCGGCCGCGCTGCGATTCCGCGCAGGCGGCAAGCAGCCGGTCGGGCTTGGGCGCAGCGGCGACCGCGCTGCGAAACGGACAGCGGACGGGAATCTCGGCTCGGCGGAAGAACATCATGGGGGAGCCACCAAGCGGTAATCGCAGATGTCAGTTTGCCAGAGACGGTTTAAAAATCATTGCCGCCGTTGCGGCGCGCCCCCAACCGCGTGAAGGGTCGACCGCGAATGAGGCGAGATAACAGTAGCTTAGAGACCGCGCGCACGATTGCCGAGTTGCGCGCCGTGGAGCGTGGGTGGCGTGCCGCGCGCCACAGCATCGGCCTCGTGCCGACGATGGGCGGGCTTCACGACGGGCATCTGGCGCTGGTCCGCCGGGCGCTCGCGGTGTGCGACCGGGTCGTCGTGTCGATCTTTGTCAACCCCCGCCAGTTCGGCTCGGCCGACGACCTCGCCCGCTATCCGCGGCGCGAGGCCGAGGATTGCGGCAAGCTCGCGAAGGCCGGGGCGCACCTCGTCTTCATGCCCTCGGTCGACGAGATGTATCCGGCGGGTTCGGTCACGACCGTGTCGGTTGCCGGGCCGCTGACCCAAACCCTCGACGCGCTTCACCGCCCCGGCCATTTCGACGGTGTCGCGACGGTCGTGAGCAAGCTGTTTCTCCAGGCGCTGCCCGATGTCGCCTTCTTCGGCGAGAAGGACTTCCAGCAGCTTCGGATCGTGACGCGGATGGCGCGCGACCTCGACATCCCGGTCAGGGTCGAGCCGGTGCCGACGGTCCGCGATGCCGACGGACTCGCGCTGTCGTCCCGCAATCTCCATTTGTCGGCCGCCGAGCGGCGCGTCGCGGCGGCGTTTCCGGCGGCGCTGTTCGAGGCGGTCGAGCGCCTCGCCCGCGGCGCCCCGGTCGAGGCGACGCTGGATGCCGCCCGGCGCGCGGTGGTTCAGGCCGGCTTCGACCGGGTCGACTATATCGAGCTGGCCGACAGCGAAACCTTGAGCCCAATACGCGACATTGGCGGCGCGCTCGGCGCCGCACCGGCGCGGCTGTTCGGCGCCGCCTGGATCGGCCACACTCGCCTCATCGACAATCTGCCCGTCCCATAATGAAGAGGAGCCCCGAGATGCCCGACCTCCCCCGCCTCAACCCGGCGATCCGCGCCCTCGACAGCGGCAAACCGGCGTTTGTCACCTTCTCGCCGGCGGAGATCGGTGCGGCGCAGTCGATCGGCGCGGCGGGTTATGACGGCGTCGTCTTCGAGATGGAGCACAACCCCTACGACATCCGCCAGCTGCGCGACTGCATGCAGTACATGCTCGACCGCGCGCAGATCCTGAAATCGGGGAGCCTCGCGCCGGCGGTCGCGCCGATGGTGCGCATCCCGCCCAATGGCGGCGAGATGAACCAGTTCATCGCCAAGCAGGTGCTCGATATCGGCGTCTACGGCATCGTCTGGCCGCATGTCTCGACGATCGAGGAGGCGCGCAACGCGGTGCAGGCCTGCCGCTATCCGCGCCCGCGCGAGGCGCAGTACTACGAGCCCGCCGGACAGCGTGGCGACGCGCCTCGGACGGCCGCGCGCTATTGGGGCATCGATCAGCCGACCTACTACAAGCGCGCCGACACCTGGCCGCTCAACCCGGAGGGCGAGGTGCTCGTGGTCATCATGTGCGAGGAGAAGCGGGCGATCCGCAACCTCCCGAAAATGCTCGACGAGGTAAAGGGGATCGGCGTCGTGCTGATCGGCGAAGGCGACCTGTCGCAAGACATGGGCTACCCGCGCCAGTACGAGCACCCCGAGGTCGCCGCCGCGATCGACGACATCCTGGCGATCTGCAAGGACAAGGGCGTCCCGTGCGGCCACCCGCATGTCGACGGCAACAATGTCGAAAAGCTCGTCGAAAAGGGCTTTCGCTGGCTGATGCCGGCGCCGAGCCAGAGCTTCGCGGCGCTGGAGAAGGGCTTGAAGGCGAGCGGACGCAAATAGGCCGCGGCGAGGCTTGCCACCGCGCGAGCTTAGGAATTTAGTGCACCCAATCAGCCCCCGACGGAGGAGAGCGATGAATCAAGACGCCAAGAAGACCGCCCTGCGGATGATCCCCTACGGCATCTATGTGCTGACCGCCGATGACGGCAAGGGCGGCGTCGCCGCGGCGACCGTCAACTGGGTGACGCAGACCGCGTTCGCGCCGCCGCTCGTCGTGGTCGGCGTCAAGACCGACAGCGGCGCCTACGGCATCGTCAAGACCAGCAAGAACTTCACCCTCAACATGCTGGGCAAGGCGCATAAGGGCCTCGCCTTCACCTTCTTCAAGCCGGCCGCGGTCGAAGGCGGCAAGATTTCCGGCCAGGCCTTCCACAAGGGCCAGAACGGCGCGCCGATCCTCGACGCCGCGCTCGCCGCGGTCGAGTGCAAGGTCACCAGCATCGTCGAGCAGGGCGACCACCACATCGTCGTCGCCGAGGTGACCGAAGCGCACGTGCCGAACGCGATCGAAGGCCGCCCCGATGTCGCGATCCTCGAGATGAAGGACCTCGGCGACAACGTTTT
>DASUIE010000196.1:0-15456 GCA_036273175.1 Allostellaceae bacterium | reverse complement strand
GTCAGGACGAGTGTCAGGCGCCACGACGGCTTTCGTCTCCATCAGCGCTTCGTTCTCCGCAATTGCTTCGCAAGATGGAGATACGAGGTGGGCGGAGGCAAGACCCGGTTCGGCAATGCTGCCTTTCGTCGATTTTGCCTTCGCCCGGGCTGCGGTATTCGCGCGCGGCCGCCTCGGCCTTCATGGAATTGTCACGGTCCCGTTGCAGGGTTGTGACATTCTTCTATCGCAAAGACGATTGGGCGGCGGGGGGCGAGGGCATGACCGGCAACACTTTCGACTACGACCTTCTGGTGATCGGCTCCGGCCCGGCTGGGCAACGCGCTGCGATCCAGGGCGCCAAGCTCGACAAGAAAGTCGCGATCGTCGAGCGCAGGAGCGTGCTCGGCGGTTGCAGCGTCAATCTCGGCACGATCCCGTCCAAGACCCTGCGCGAGGCGGCGCTCGAGCTCTGCGGATATCGCTCGCGCGAATTTTACGGCGCGTCTTACACCGTGAAACAGCACATCACGATGCAGGATCTGCTGTTTCGCACCGACCGGGTGATCCAGCACGAAATCGACGTCACCCGCCACCAGCTGATGCGCAACAATGTCGAGCTGATCGCAGCGACGGCATGCTTTGTTGCCCCCGACACCGTTCGCCTCGACTATGTCGATGCCGCTACTTCCCGCACGGCCACGGCCAAAACGATCGTCATCGCCGCTGGGGCGGAAACCACCCGCGACCCGCACATCCCGTTCGATGGCGAACGTATTTTCACCAGCGACGACGTCCTGCAGCTCGACCGGCTGCCGAGGACCCTGGCGGTTGTCGGAGCCGGCGTGATCGGATGTGAGTATGCCAGCATCTTCGCCGCTCTCGGCGTTCGGGTGACCCTGATCGACAAGCGCGACCGCTTGTTGCCGTTCGTCGACCACGAAATCGTCGACGAGTTCTGCCACCACCTCCGGGAAAACCGGGTCACCCTGCGGCTCAACGAGAGCGTCGGCAGATTGGAGATCATCGAGGACGAGCACGGCCCACGCGTCAGGCTGCACCTCGACAGCGGCAAGACGATCGTTGCCGAGAAGGCGCTCTACTCGGTCGGCCGGACCGGCGCCACCAGCAGGCTAAATCTGGCGGAAGCCGGCCTCGCGCCCGACAACCGCGGCCGGCTGGTGGTCGACGAGCACTATCGCACCCAGGTGCCCGGCATCTACGCGGTCGGCGACATGATCGGGTTCCCGGCACTCGCCTCGACTTCGATGGAGCAAGGCCGGCTGGCGGTCTGCCACGCCTTCGGGGTCAAGGCGCAAAGCGTCCCCGAGCGTTTCCCGTACGGCATCTACGCGGTTCCCGAAATCTCGATGGTCGGCAAGAACGAGGAGGAGCTGAGCGAAGCCTCCACTCCCTACGAAATCGGCAAGGCCCGGTACAAGGAGATCGCCCGCGGCCAGATCCTCGGCGACGTCACCGGGCTTTTGAAGCTAATATTTCACGGCGAAACCCGCCAGCTGCTCGGCGTCCACATCATCGGCGAGGGCGCGAGCGAGCTGATCCATATCGGTCAGGCTGTATTGTCGTTCGACGGAAAAATCGATTACTTCATCGAGACGGTGTTCAATTACCCGACCTTGGCCGAATGCTACAAGGTGGCGGCTTTCGACGGCATCAACCGGCTCGGGATATTTGAAGGAGAAGCAGAAACTTTCTTGGCTGTTTGACTCACGACCTTTTCGGGTGAACGGCGTTCGCCCGGTCGCCGCGGCGTCGAGCAAATACGTTGCAGCCGGCGGTCAGGTCTTCGGGCTTGGCTCCTCGATCTCGTTGCAATTCGAGCTTTACCTACAAGGGCCGCGCTGTCGACGTGAAGCAGGTGGCGCGCGAACTCGGCGTACGCTACGTGCTCGAAGGCAGCGTGCGCAAAGCCGGCAACCGCGTCCGCATCACCGGCCAATTGATCGACACGGCGACCGGCTCCAATATCTGGGCCGACCACTTCGACGGCACTCTCGACGACATTTTCGCATTGCAGGACCAAGTTGCGTCGAGCGTCGTTGGCGCGATCGAGCCAAAGCTCCGGCAATCCGAAATCGAGCGCGCTACCAGGAAGCCGACCCAAAGCCTCGACGCCTACGACCTTTATCTTCGAGCACTGGCGCTGCGTTACCAATACACCAGGGAGAGCATTCGCGAGGCCGTCGCTCTGCTAACTGGGGCATTAGCGATCGATCCGTCCTACCCGCCCGCGGCCGCAATGATCGGTTCCTGCCGGATCCACCAAAGGGTGCACGGCTTAGGAAGCGTTTCGGAGATGGAAGTCGCCGAAGCCGTGCGCCTGGCAAGACGCGCCATCGAGGCCGGTAACGAAGATCCGGATGCCCTCTGGATGGCGGCCTGGACCCTCGCGATTTTCACTGGCGAGCATGCCACGGCCGCTAGCGTCATCGACCGCGCGTTGAGGCTCAATCCCAATTCCGCTCATGCCTGGATGGCGAGCGGGGTGATATCGAATTTTCGAAACCAGCCGGACCGAGCAATCGAAGCAATCGAGCATGCGATGAGGTTGAGCCCGCTCGATCCGCTGGGGGGCCGCGCTTTTGCGTCTGTGATGTCTCTAGCCCATTTAACCGCCGGCCGGTATGAAGAGGCCATTAGGTGGGCAGACCGGTCCTTGGCCGCTCAGCCGGACTATCGCCCCGCGCTGCGCGTCAAAACGATCTGCTACGCCTATCTCGGCAGCATCGACGAGGCTCAGGGTTGGCTAAGCCGGGTGCTCGAACTCGAACTTGGATTGACGGTCGCGCGGTTCAAAGCATCTGCGCCGGAACCCCTAGCCCGACACTGGGAAGCTCTCCGCAAGGCCGGCTTGCCGGAGGAGTGACGCGACCCGCTCAGCAGCCGGCCAGGCTCGCCTACAGCATCGGAAGCTTTGGCGTGTCCTTCCAGGTCTGGCGGGAACGCAGCGCTTCGAGATAGGCGCTGACGCGAGGAAATTCGGCGAGGCTGAAGCCGGCCTTCTCGACCACGTTGAGGACCGGACAATAGGCGCAATCCACCAGGCTGAAATCGGCGCCGAGCATCCATTGGCTCTTTGCGAGCTGGCCTTCGACGACCTTGAGCGGGGTGGGCAGCGCTTTCTCGCCGCGGGCGACCGTGGCTTCGTCGACGGGAATGCCGACGACCCTGGCACGGATCCGTAGTGCCACTTCGCCGGCGTGCGGCATGATGTGCTGCGACAGGAAGAAGAGCCATTGCAGCGCCTCCGCCCGCCCGGCCGCCGTCGCCGGCCACAACCTGCCTGTCTTTTCGCCGAGATGGGCGAGGATCGCGTGCGACTCTCTTAACGTCACACCGTCGTCGATGAGGACGGGGACCCGGCCGGCCGGATTGACCGCCAAAAATGTGGGCTCGCGCTGTTCGCCCTTTGCTAGGTCTACCGGGATCTTTTCGCAATCGAGCCCAAGTTCCAGCAGCGCAAACGTTACCTTCTGCGGGTTGGGCGACGGGAAATGGTAGAGCTTCATCGGTCTCCTCCGCGTGGTGTCTCCCTGTTACACGTTCGCGACGAACAGATTTCGACACCGCAGCCGAAAATTTTCGAGACCTGCCACTCGGCACAAGGCGGCGCCTCCTTTGCGCGACGGCGCAGAGCCGCTAGTCCGTCGCGTTGCGTCTTCCGTAGCGGCGGACGCGTAGGTCGGCTTGCTCCTTGTGGCCCCAGAAGCGTTCGATTGCGCAGAGGCGGCTGCAATATTCGCCGATCATCGCGCTCGCTTCGGGGGTCTTGACCTCCTGGTAGGTGCAGGTCTTGAGGAACTTGCCGACCCAGAGGCCGCCGGTGTAGCGGGCGGCGCCCTTGGTCGGCAGCGTGTGGTTGGTGCCGATGACCTTGTCGCCATAGGAGACGTTGGTGCGCGGCCCCAGAAACAGCGCGCCGTAGTTCTTCAGGCGGTCGAGAAAGCGGCGCGGGTCGCGCGTCAGCACCTCGACGTGCTCGGCGGCGATGCGGTCCGACTCGGCGACGAGCTCGTCCTCGCTGGCGCAGAGGATCACCTCGCCATAGTCGCGCCAGGCAACGCCGGCGACATCCGCCGTGGGGAGCACGCCGAGCTGGCGCTCGACCTCGGCGATCGTGTCGCGGGCAAGCTTTTCGCTGGTGGTGAGGAGGGTCGCGGGCGAGGTCGGGCCGTGCTCGGCCTGGCCGAGGAGATCGGTGGCGCACATCTCGGCGTCGGCGCTGTCGTCGGCGATCACGAGGATTTCGGTCGGACCGGCGAAGAGATCGATCCCGACCTTGCCGTAAAGCTGGCGCTTGGCCTCGGCGACATAGGCGTTGCCGGGGCCGACCAGCATATCGACCAGCTGGAAGGTCGCGGTGCCGACCCCCATCGCCGCGACCGCCTGGACCCCGCCCAGGACATAGATCTCGTCGGCGCCGCCGAGATGCATCGCGGCGATCGTCTCCGGGTGCGGGCCGCCCTGGTTGGGCGGGGTGCAGGCGGCGATATGGCCGACCCCGGCGACCTTGGCGGTGACGATCGACATATGCGCCGAGGCCACCATCGGGTAGCGCCCGCCGGGGACATAGCAGCCGACCTTGCCGACCGGGATGTGGCGGTGGCCGAGGACGATGCCGGGCAGCGTCTCGACCTCGACATCCTTCAAGGCGGCGCGCTGGATTTCGGCGAAGTTGCGGATTTGCGCCTGGGCGAACTTGATGTCGTCGATGGTTTGCGGCGGCACCTGGGCGACGAGGTCGCGGATTTCCGCGTCGGAGAGGCGGAAGCTCGGCGGCGACCATTTGTCGAACCGCTCGGAAAGCTCGCGCACCGCCGCGTCGCCGCGGGCGCGGACATCGGCGACGATGCCTTCCACCGTCGCGCGGGTCTTGGCGTCGGCCTCGTCCTGGGCGCCGGCGAGCGCGGCTGTCTTGATGTGGCGGGGCATCGTGGGGTCTCCTGGTGTCGTCGCGTCGTCTTATTATCAGGAAGCTGCCTCCTGATACCCTCCTGTAACCGATGCCGATAACAGGAGGCGGCGATCGGCATATCAGCAGGCCGTTGAAACCGTTCGACCCGGAGAGCCTGACTATCGGGGATTGGCTCCATGGCCGAATCCGGCCCAGTTCGGCGACGATAACGCACGATTGAGGCGATTTTATAGGCGGTGGTATCCGCTTATTCGATGACCTCGCCGGTCTGGGCGAGGATCAGCGGCGGATCGTGAGGTCCAGCTCTTTCGCCGCTTTGGGTTGATCACCAGCCCGCCGGAATCGGCAAAATCCCGCCATTCATGGACAGCCGGGAGCCGGTATTGCCGGACCAGGCCGACAATATGGGCGTTCCGGGCGGTAAAGAAGGGTCGGTGTCGATGAGCAGCCCGCCGATCCGGTGCTTGGCGAGAGCGGCGAGGAGCCATACCTCGGCGATCTGGCCCGGGTGGTGGCGTTGTCGGGATTGACGAGCAGACCCACGCGGCCTCCCCCGGGGGCGAGCTCGTGCAATATCCGCAGGCGCTTTGCGGCGAGGCCGGCGCTCATCATGCCGAGGCCGGCGATGCGGCCGCCCGGCTTGTTGAGGCTGGCGACAAGGCCGCGCTTTGGGTCGTCTCCGAGCATAAAGACGATCGGGGTCGTCGCCGCCGCATCCTGCGCGGCGCGGATCGCGGGGGCGGCGAAATGGCGATCACGACATTGGCCCCCTCGCTCACCAGACCGGCGGCAAGGGTCGGCAGACGGTCGTAGCGGCCGGCCGCGCCCGCATAACGCAATTCGACATTCTGCCCCTCGCGGTAACCGGTCTCGGCGAGGCCCTTGCGCACATGTTCGAGCAGGGGCGGGTTGGTCGCCTTGGGATCGAGGATACCGACCAGCGGCCGCTTGGCCTCAGCGCGCGCGGCGGCGCATCACCAGGCGGTCCAGCCGCCGTCGGCGAGGAGGCTCGATCCGGTGACGAGACCGGCGGCGGGGGAGCAGAGGAAGACGACCGCGTTCGCGACTTCTTCGACCGTGCCGGCGCGGCCGAGCGGGATGCGGTCGAGGATCCATTTGCGGGTCGCCGGGTCGTCGAAGAACGGCTTGGTGAGCGGGGTCTCGATAAAGGTCGGGGAGATCGTGACGACGCGGATATTTTTGGGTGCGAGCTCGACCGCCATCGCCTTGGTCAGCCCCTCGACCGCGTGCTTGGTCATCACGTAGACGGTGCGGTCCCGCTCCGAGCCGACATGGCCCATCTGCGACGACATGTTGACGATGACGCCGCCGCCGCCGGCGACCATCAGCCGGGCGCCTTCCTGCGCGGCGCGGAAGAGGGCGCGGATGTTGAGGTCGATGAGGCGGTCGAGAGTCGCGTCGTCGACCTCGAGGAACGGCTGCGGGCGGTTGACGCCGGCGTTGTTGACGAGGATGTCGAGACGCGAGAGCCCCGCGAAGGCCGCGCGCAGCGCCGGTCCGTCGGTCACGTCGAAGGGAAGGGCGCGGGCGCCGCCGCCAGCCCGGGCGATCTCGGCCGCGACCGCGTCGAGCTCGGCTCGTGTGCGGCTGTTGAGGATGACGCTCGCGCCGGCGGCGGCGAGGGCGCGCGCGATGGCGCGGCCGATCCCGCGGCCGGCGCCGGTGACGAGGGCGGTCTTGCCATCGAGGCGAAAGGGGCCGGGGGTTGGCTCGGACATGGCGCGATGCTAACGAAGCGCCCGTCCCGCGGGAAGGGCGGGTGAGATACCGGTAGGATGTTCGCGTGACCCGGTCAGAACGCTATGTCGCTTTCCTGCTCTCAACCCTGCCCAAGCTCGCCGCGAAACCGCTCTACTCGCCGGGTTGGCGGCTGCCGCCGCGGCGGTTCGCCGTGCTCGACGCGGCCGTGCGCCGGCTCGGCGACCGGGCCGGCCTGGCGCTGGAATTCGGGGTCTATCGCGGCGCCAGCCTGACGCGGCTGGGGCGCAAGCTGCGGCATCGGACGCTATATGGCTTCGACAGCTTCGCCGGCTTGCCGAAGGACGGCCGGCCGGACTGGGACATCGATTTCGCCGTCGCCTCGCCGCCGTCGCTGCCCGCCAATTGCCGGCTCATCCCCGGCTGGTTCCGCGACACGATCCCGGCTTTTCTCGCCGAGCATCCCGGCGAGGCGGTCTTCGTCAATATCGATTGCGATATCTACAGCTCGGCGCGCGAGGTGCTGTTCGGGCTCGCCGGACGGCTGCGGCCGGGCTCGGTGCTCTATTTCGACGAGCTGATCAATTACGACACGTTCCTGTGGAACGAGATGCTGGCGCTGTTCGAGTTTCTCGAGGAGACCGGGCTCGGCGTCGAGTGGATCGCCGTGCACTCGCGGGTGCGCGAGCTGGCCGCGGTGTTCGACGCGCTCGACACGGGCCGCTACCCGCACTGGTCGGCCGATGTCGCCGCCGGATACCACCGTCCCGCGGCGGCGGTTCTGACCGCGGGCAATGCCGATCTCGGCCGGCTCGGGGACCCGGCGATCGGAGAGCTGGCGGCGCGCTTCGACTACTGGACCGGCCGTTTCGAGGCGCTGCAGCCCTCAGCCGGATAGGCCGGCCGCGTGGGCTTCGAGCTGGCGCCAGGCCGCGGGGTCGGATTTCGCCTTCCAGCGGGCGTAGAAATCGCCGAGGCGGGGGCGAATCCCGGCGGTGTCGGCGGTGTTGACGATCATCCCGAGACTTTCGAGCGTCTTCGCGCCGGTGGCGTTGATCGCCGCGACATCCTCGCGCTGGGCCAGCGCCGCCGTTTCGGCCTCGCGCTCGACGACCTCCTGGATCGGGCGGGGCAGGGCGGCCCATTTCGCGCCATTGGCCAGGAGGGTGAAACCCGACCACCAATGGCCGGTCAGGCTCAGATGGGTCTGCACCTCGTAGAGCTTGAGCGACTGGACGACGCCGAGCGGGTCGCTCTGGCCGTCGAATGTCTTGGCCTTGAGCGCGTCGTACATGCCGCTGAACGGCACCATGCCGGCCTCGGCGCCGAGGGTCGTAAAGAAATCGGCGGCAAGCGCGCCGCCGGGGGAGCGGATCTTGAGCCCCTTGAAGTCGTCGACGGCGCGGATCGCGCGCACGCTCGTCGTGATGTGGTGAAAGCCGTTGAGCATCGAGCGGCGGAAGGCGTGGAGCCCCGCCTTCGCGAGCTGGCCGCGGATCGCGTCGCCGAGCCCGCCATCGAGCGCGGCGAAGACGGAGGCCAGGTCGGCGAAGGCGAACGGCATCATCGGCAGCGCGCTGGCCGGGGCGATCCCGCCGAGCGTGGCGCCGGAATTGAAGAAATCGAGCGCGCCCGACTGCACGTCGGCGAACATCTGTGGGTCGGGGCCGAGGCGGCTCTCCGGGTAGACCTCGAGGATGAAGGCGCCGCCGGTTCCGGTGGCGATGGCCTCGGCCATCTCGGCGTAGCGGCGGGCGGTGGGGCTGTGCGCCGGCTGGTTGAGGCCGAGGCGGTAGCGGATCGGGCTGGAGCTGGGCATGGCGGGTCCGATTATTGGGCAATCCGCGATTTATTCCAGTCTCGACTTACGGGAGGTTCGCCGGTAGATGGTCCCGAATGATCCGCATTTCGCTTGCCGCGCTGATTCTTTCGCTGACAGCGACCGCCGCGACGGCCCAGCTTTCCGGGGCCGACCGCGATGTGTTCGTCGCCTCGTCGATCAAGGGCTGCGCCGAAACCGTCGAGCAGGACAAGGTCCCGTTTCCGAAGGCGAAGACCGACGCGTTCTGCTCGTGCATGGCGCAGAAACAGGCCGAGATGACGACGCAGGCCGATCTCGACTACTACACCGCGCATCACGCGCTGTCGGACGATTACGGCAAGCGCGTGAAGGCGCTGGGGCCCGGATGCCGCAGCGCGGCGGGGCTCGGCAACTAGGGCAGCATCGTCCGGTGCGCCGCGGCGGCGCGCCATTTCCGGTTCTGCAGAACGAGCGTGGCGGTAAACAGTATCTTCGGGGCGATCGGCCGGCCCCGGAACGTGCCGGCTTGCGCCGATGCGCCGGTGAGGATGGCGGTGCTTCCGTATCGATGCACCTGCGTCTCCAGCAGATCGATCCGCTCCAGCACGAGGTCGCCCGATTTGAGCGCCGCGAGGATGCCGGCCTTGCCGGTGCGGCTCCCGCTCTCGTCGGTGTCCACGTAGGTATCGACGAGGATCGCGTCGAGGGCCGCGATGTCTCCGTCGATCAGGGCCTCGACCCATCGGCGCTGGACATCCCTTATCGGTAGCTCGTCATCCCGACCGGGCATCGCGACCCCCTACTCGATCACCTCGTCGGCGCGGGCAAGCAATGGGGATGGGACAGCGATACCGAGCGCCTTGGCGGCCTGCAAATTGACGACCAGTTCGAACCGGACAGATTCTTGGACTGGAAGTTCGCTTGGCTTGGTTCCCTTGAGAATGCGATCAACATACGAGGCGGTTTGACCGAACTGGGCGACTGCATCATAAGCATAGGAAATCAGCCCACCGATCGAGGCGAATACGCGCTCCGAGTAAATCGCCGGAATTTTGTTCCGGGCAACAAGCCTGACGATCAGGTTGCGATGTGCGATCAGCGATCCGTCCGGCAAAACAATGAGACCGACATTCGGCTGTCGTCCCAACAACTCAATGCTACTCTCGATATCGGTCTCGTTGCGCACAGGAGCGGCAGTAGTCTGCACCTTTAGACGAGTGGCAGCGCTTTCGATTTCGCGCATGAAGCCCGAGAACGACGGATTGCTGACAGCATACATCACTGCAAATCGACTTACTCCGGGTGCGATCTCCTTGAGAGTTTCCAGCCATTTCCCGCCCATAGGGTATTCATAGTTGACGAAACCCGTGGCGATGCCGCCCGGCTTCGCGAGACTAGCGACGATCCCCGTCCCGACGGGATCGGCCACGTTGGCGAACACGATGGGAATCGAGCGTGTTGCGTCCTGAGCAGCCTTGGTGGCTGGCGTGCCGCTACTGACGATCACATCCGGGGACAGGCCGACCAAGGCCGCAACCGCTGATCGCATATGATCGGGACCGCCTGCACCCGAATGAAAATCGATTTGAATATTTTCGCCCTCGATCCAACCATCTTGACGCATAAGTGCGCGAAATGCCGCGACGCGGGCCTCTGACTCGGGATGGTGCACGGGGTAATTCATCAAGAGGGCGACGCGCCGCACTCGCCCGGACTGCGCCCGCGCCGCCATCGGCCACGCTGCCGCCGTACCGCCGAGCATTGTGATGAACTCGCGCCGCCTCACTCGATCACCTCGATCCCCGTAGCGCCCGCCCTACTATACCTACCGACCTCCGCCAACTTGACAACCGTTTGGGCGGCGCGTAAGACGCACGCGTTCGTGGTGATTTGAGCCGACCGGCTTGCGCGCCACGTTAAATAACGCGCTAAAAGGTCGGGGTCTGTAAAGAAAACCCTGGCCCGCGCGGACCGGGGTTTTTGTATGCCCGGCGCCGGCGCGGCCAGCCCTTAGCGGAGTGATGGCCATGTCGAAGCCCGTATTGTCCCCTGAAATCCTCTCCGAGCTGTCGCCGCAGACGCTGCTGGTGCGCGGCGGCGCGACGCGCAGCGACTACGCGGAGACCTGCGAGGCGCTGTTCCTGACCTCGGGCTTTGTCTACGCGACCGCCGCCGAGGCGGAGGCGGCTTTCGCCAACGAGGGCTCGCGCTTCGTCTATTCGCGCTACCGCAACCCGACCGTGGCGATGTTCGAGGAGCGGCTCCGGCTGCTCGAAGGGGCGGAGGCGTGCCGCGGCACCGCGAGCGGGATGGCGGCGGTGTTCGCGGCGCTGCTCTGCAAGCTCAAGGCCGGCGACCGGGTGGTGGCGAGCCGGGCGCTGTTCGGGTCCTGCGCCTATATCATCGGCGACCTCTTGCCGCGCTACGGCGTCCACACCCAGCTCGTCGACGGGCGCGACCTGTCGGCCTGGGAGGCGGCGATCGGCTCCGGCGTGACGCTGACCTTTTGCGAGAGCCCGTCCAACCCGGCGATGGACCTGGTCGATATCGCCGAGGTGGCGCGGCTGACCCACCGCGCCGGCGGCATCATGGTCGTCGACAACGTGTTCGCGACGCCGGTGCTGCAGCGCCCGCTCGCATTGGGCGCCGATGTCGTCGTCTATTCGGCGACCAAGCATATCGACGGGCAGGGCCGCGCATTGGGCGGCGCGATCCTCGCCAGCGAGAAGTTCATCAAGGAGGATTTCGGCCAGTTCTACCGGCATACCGGCCCGTCGCTGTCGCCGTTCAACGCCTGGCTGCTGCTGAAGGGGCTGGAGACGCTGGAGCTCCGCGTCGAGCGCCACTGCCGCTCGGCGCTGGCGATGGCGCGGTTTCTCGAAAGCCACCCCAAGGTCGGGCGGGTCATCTATCCCGGGCTCAAGAGCCATCCGCAATACGAGCTGGCGCAGCGGCAGATGCCGGGCGGCGGCACCGTGGTTGCCTTCGACATCGAGGGCGACAAGGCGGCCTGCTTCCGCTTCCTCGACGCGCTGACCCTGGTCGATATCTCGAACAATCTCGGCGATTCCAAGAGCATCATCACCCATCCGGCGACGACGACGCATTCCAAGCTCAAGCCCGAGGCGCGGGCCGAGCTCGGCATCGGCGACTCGCTGGTGCGGCTCTCGGTCGGGCTCGAAGGCGAGGACGACCTGCTCCGCGATGTCGAGCGGGCCTTGGCGCGGATTTAGCGATGAATTTTTGTATTAATATCCATTTGACAGCGTAGGGATGTTGTAATTAGCTGAACCACGTCAATTGCCGGCATTTTGCCGGAACAGGTGCGACGTGGCCGAGCTTCAAAGCATCTCCAAGCCCGAGGCCGTCAAGCAGCAGAGCCGCCAGCTGCGCGGACGCCTCGGGCGCGACCTCGCCGATGTCGATGTGCCGTTCGACAAGGAGGGGTATTCGCTCCTCAAATTCCACGGCATCTACCAGGGCTACGACCGCGACAGCGCGACCGAGCTGAAGCAGCGCGGCGATTCCAAGCGCTATCAGATGATGGTCCGCGTCCGCATCCCCGGCGGGCGGCTGACGGCGGCGCAGTACCTCGCGCTCGACGAGATCGCCGAGCGCCATGCCAATGCCTCGCTGCGGGTCACGACGCGGCAAAGCATCCAGTTTCACGGCGTCGTCAAGCCCGGGCTCAAGGCGGCGATGGGCGAGATCAACAAGGCGCTCTTGACGACGATGTCGGCCTGCGGCGACGTGGTGCGCACGGTGACGACCGCGCCCGCCCCGATCCGCGACGCGGTATACGACCGGCTGGAGGCGGATGCGCGGCTGCTCGGCTCGGCGATGCTGCCGACCAGCGGCGCCTATCACGAGATCTGGGTCGGCGGCGAGAAGTGGAGCGAGGACCAGGGCAAGGACGAGAAGCCCGACCCGCTCTATGGCGACCGCTACCTGCCGCGCAAATTCAAGATCGGCGTCGCGGTGCCCGAGGACAACACGATCGACGTGTTGACCAACGACCTCGGCATCGTCGCGTTGTGGGAGAACGGCAGGCTCGCCGGCTACAATTTCTTCCTCGGCGGCAGCCACGGAATGACCCACAACAACCCCGCCACCTACCCGCGCCAGGCGAGCGCGGTGTGCTTTGTCGAGCCGGAGGATTTGGTGCCGGCGGCGAAGGCGGTGGTGGGGCTGCACCGCGATTTCGGCGACCGCGTCAACCGGCGCCACGCCCGGCTCAAATACGTCGTCGCCGAGCGCGGCGAGGAATGGGCGCGGGCCGAGCTGTCGTCGGTGCTCGGCAAGGCGCTGGCGCCGGTCCGGCCGATGGCGCCCTTTGAGGTGCCCGACCATCTCGGCTGGCACGAGCAGGGCGACGGCAAATTCTATCTCGGCATCCCGATCCCGAGCGGCCGCATCGTCGACGGCGCCGGCGCCAAGCTGCGCACGGCGCTGCGCGAGATCGTCTCGCGGTTCGGCTGCGACCCGATCCTGATGCCGAGCCAGGACATCATTCTCAGCGAGGTCGGCCGCGAAGATCGTGATGCGATCACCGCAATCCTGCGCTCGCATCACGTTGACCTCGCTGAGGATCTTCTGCCGGCGGAGCGCTGGGCGCTGGCCTGCCCGGCGCTGCCGACCTGCGGCCTCGCGCTGACCGAAGCGGAGCGGGTGCGGGACGAGATCGTCGGCGGGATCGCCGCGCGGCTGCGCCGCTGGGGGCTGGAGCGCGAGCGGCTCAGCATCCGCATCACCGGCTGCCCGAACGGATGCGCCCGGCCCTATACCGGCGATATCGGCATCGTCGGCCGCATCCCGGGCTTCTATTCGATCTATGTCGGGGGAGACTTCGAGGGGACGCGGCTCAACGAGGAGGTCGCCAACCGGGTGCGGCTCGGCGAGGTCGCCGAGGTGCTCGACCCGCTTTTCGAGCTGTTCGCCGCGGAGCGCAGGGCCGGCGAAGGGTTCGGCGATTTCTGCCACCGCGCCGGGATCGAGCGGCTGCGCGACATCGCCGCCGCGTCGCGGGGCGGACCGCGCGAGGCCGCCGACTAGCCCGGGACGCCGCCGCCAATCTCGGTTAGGCTCGGCGCCGCCGGATTGGAGGAGAGGTCTCGCATGGGAATCGTCGTCGCCGTGGTCGCCCAGGGGAAGATGGGCGCGGGTGTCGGAAAGCGCCTGCACGAGAAGGGCGCCGAGGTCCGCACGCTGCTGTCGGGCCGCAGCGCCGCCAGCGCCGAGCGGGCGAAGGCGGCCGGCATGGTTGCCGCCAAGGACGAGAAGGCGCTGGTCGACGGCGCCGATTTCTTCCTGTCGATATTGCCGCCGGGCGAGGCGGTCGCGCTGGCGAAGCAGATGGCTCCGGCGCTGACCGCGCTCGCGAAAAAGCCGGTCTATGTCGATTGCAACGCGGTCAGCCCGCAGACCGCGCAGGAGATCGCCGCCGCGATCGCGCCGACGGGGGCCGATTTTGTCGATGGCGGGATCATCGGGGGGCCGCCGCGCGAGGGCTACAGCCCCGGCATCTATGCCTCCGGGCCGGCGGTCGAGAAGACGCGGGGGATCCGCGATTACGGGATCGACTGGCGGATCATCGACGGGCCGGTCGGGGCGGCGTCGGGGCTCAAGATGAGCTATGCCGGGATCACCAAGGGCACGACCGCGATCGCCGCCGCGATGCTGCTCGGCGCGGCGCGGTTCGGGTGCGGCGAGGCGCTGATCGCGGAATTGTCGGCGAGCCAGCCCGAGATGCTGAAGCGAATGCGCGGCAGCATCCCCGGCATGTACGACAAGGCCTATCGCTGGGTCGGCGAGATGGAGGAGATCAGCGATTTCCTCGGCGCCAACAAGCCGTCGGCGGATATGTACGCGGCGATCGCGCGGCTCTACGACTTCCTCGCCGCCGAGGAGGCCGATGCCGGCGGCGGCAGCCCGGACAACGCGATCAAGTCGCTCGACAAGGTGCTGGGCCGCCCAGCGTGAGCGACATCCCGGTCGTCGACCTCTCGGGGGCCGGGGCGGCGGCCGAGCTCGGCCGGGCGCTGGAACGGATTGGGTTTGCCTATCTGGTCGGGCACGGGGTCCCGGCGGCGCTGACCGAGGCCGCCTTCGCCGCGTCGCGCGCGTTCCACGCTTCGCCGCTCGACCGGAAGCGGTCGCTCGCGATCAACGCGGCGCATCGCGGCTATATGGGGATGGCGACCTCGACGATCGTGACCTCGACGGTCGCGCGGGTGACGCAGCCGAACCTCAGCGAAAGCCTGATGATCATGCACGAGGTCGCGGCGGACGACCCCCGCCTCGGCGAGCCGCTGCACGGGCCGAACCAGTATCCCGAGTGGCTCCCCGGATTCCGCGCGCCGGTCGACGCGTATTCGGCCGCGGTCGAGGCGGTGGCGCGGCGGGTGATCCGGCTGATCGCGGTGGCGCTCGACCTGCCGGCGGAGGCGCTCGACCGGTATTTCGCGCGGCCGACGACGTTTCTGCGGCTCTTGCACTACCCGCCGCACCCGGCCGAGGCGCCGGAGGACCAGTTCGGCTCGGCGCCGCATACCGATGACGTCTTCGTCACGCTATTGGCGCAGGACGATAGCGGCGGGCTGGAGGTGCGGCCGCGCGGCGGCGAGTGGATCGCGGCGCCGCCCTTGCCGGGGAGCCTCGTCCTCAACGTCGCCGACATGCTCGCGCGGTGGACCAACGACCGCTTCGTCTCGACCCCGCACCGGGTCGTCAACACCAGCGGCGGCGACCGCTATTCGCTGCCGTTCTTTTTCGACACCGACATGGAAGCGGTCATCGAATGCCTGCCGACCTGCGCCGGCCCCGGCAACCCGCCGCGCTACGAGCCGGTGCGCTACGGCGACTATCTGATGGACCGGCTCGATCGGAATTACAGCTACCGCAAACTGGCCCCCTCGCCCCGCGGAGCGGGGAGAGGGCTCGGGTGAGGGCTACTTTCGCAGCTCGAAAGCAGCATTTCGAGACGAGTTGGCGATCTCGCAGATGCTTCCAGAGCAGGAATTCC
>DASUIE010000195.1:0-6079 GCA_036273175.1 Allostellaceae bacterium | reverse complement strand
GATGGCGGCGCTCAAAAAGGTGATCGATGCCTGCCGCCGCCACAACAAGCAGCCGGGCCTCCATTGCGGCTCGCCGGCCTACGCGCTGAAGGCGATCGAGATGGGTTTTACCTTTGTCACGGTCGGCGGCGACACCCGCTTCGTGACCATGGGCGCCGCCGCGGCGGTGCAGGAGATGCGCACCGGCGTCGCGGCCAAGCCCGGCGCCGGCGCCAGCAGCTCGAGCCCTTACTGACCCGGCCCCCCAACTGACGAAAATATACGTCGATGCCGACGCCTGCCCGGTGCGCGAGGAGGTCTATCGCGTCGCCGGACGGCTCGGGGTCGGGGTGGTCGTCGTCTCCAACGGGTCGCGGCCGATCAGGCCGCCGGCTCTCGCCTATGTCGAGATGGTGATCGTCGGCGAGGCGATGGACGCCGCCGACGACTGGATCGCCGAGCGCATGGAGGCGGCCGACATCTGCGTTACCGCCGATATCCCGCTTGCCGCGCGCTGCTTGGCGAAAGGCGCGCGCGCGATCCCGCCGACCGGGCGGCCCTTCACCGAGGCCAATATCGGGAATGCGCTGGCGGGGCGGGAGATCGCCCGGCATCTGCGCGAGATCGGCGCTTCGGGGAAAGGGCCGCCGCCGTTTTCCAAATCCGACCGCTCGCGCTTCCTGTCGGCTCTCGACGCTGCCGTCCAGGCGGCCTTGCGCGGACGCTAGCCTAGCGCGCGTCCGTGAACATCGCGGCGATTTCGGGGACGGCGCGGCGCAATTCGACGACGAGCTGGCCGGATTCCTGGGTCCAGGCGTGGTTGCGGCCGAGCCCCTCGCGGTGGCCTGCATACGCGGCCTCGGCATAGGGCACCGCGTCGGCGGCGCGCCCGGCGACCATCAGGGCGCGGGCCAGGTTATAGCGGGCGCGGTTGGTGCTGGGATGGGTCGCGCCATAGGTCGATTCCCAGTTGTGCAGGGTCCGCTCGCAAAGGTCGAGCGCGGAGTCGATCTGGCGCTGGTTGTGCAGCGTGGTGAGGAGCTGTTTGACCGACAGGACGCCCATCGCGACGAGGATCGAACCGAGCCGGCCGCCCTCGGTCTTCTGGCGTTCGAGCGCGGTGTCGACATCGGCCCGCGACACGAGGCCCTGCGCGACCAGAATTTCCCCCAACTTCATGGCGACATCATCCCCCGGTCCACAACTCTCCCGACAGATGTATATTGCTGTATTTGGTTGCGAATCGGTTACTCGATCAGCTCGTCGGCACTCGCCAGCAACGCCGGCGGCAGGGTCAGGCCGAGAGCTTTGGCCGTTTTGGTATTGACCACGAGGTCGTATTTGGTCGGCTGCGCGACCGGGAGGTCTCCCGGCGCCGCAAAGGCCGCCCCGAGTTCCTCGATGCTGCCGGCGGACACGGTCGCCGGTAATGTTGCCGCCCGGGTGCGGGATGTTGTCCACCAGCCCTTGCGTAACCGGGTCGACGGGGCCGGAAAAGACGACAAAACCACCTGCGATAAGAGCCCTATGCCACTCGGCGAGGGACAGCGACGTGCTGCTCATCGGACTGCCGGTGGAAAGAAACCCGACGGTCGGCATCGTGGCGGCCGCGGCATCGGCAGACCAGCGACGGGCGGCGAGCGATCCGCCGATGAGCCCGATGAACTGCCGGCGCCGCATTGTGCTATCCGCCGATCGCACCCTGCGCCTCGACAAAGACGGCATAGACCGACTGGCTCGCCGCCATGAACAGCCGGTTGCGCTTGCGTCCGCCGAAACAGACATTGGCGCAGCGCTCGGGGAGGAGAATTCGGCCGATCAAGGTTCCGTCGGGAGCGTGCACCGCGACCCCGTCCTGGCCCTCGCCGCCGGAGAACCCGCTCCACACATTGCCGAGCGTGTCGCAGCGTAGGCCGTCGGCATAGCCCGGCATCGCGTTGAAGAAGACGCGGCCGTTCGACACCGTCTTGCCGTCGTCGCCGACATCGTAGGCATGCACGGTCTTGTCCCCGCCCGGCGTATCGACGACATAGAGCCGCTTTTCGTCCGGCGAGAAGCAGAGGCCGTTGGGGCGCTGCATGTCGCCGACCGCGATCGTCATCTCGCCGGTCCGCCCGTCGATGCGGTAGACGCGGAACGGCAGCTCCTGCGGCATCGTGTGGCCGAGATAGTTGCCGCGGGTGCCGGCGCCGTTGTCGCTGAACCAGACCGAGCCGTCCGACGTCACGACGACGTCGTTCGGCCCGGTCAGCCGCTTGCCCTCGAAGCTGTGGGCGAGGATCGTGATCGTCCCGTCATATTCCGTGCGGGTCAGGTGCTGTGTGTCGTGCTCGCAGGTGAGAAGCCGCCCGGAGCGGTCGCGGGTATTGCCGTTGGCGTAATGCGACGGCCGGCGGAAGACGCCGATATGCCCGGTCTCTTCGTCCCAGCGCAGGATCCGGTCGTTCGGGATGTCGCTCCACAGCAGATACCGGCCGTCGCCGAACCACACCGGGCCCTCCGTGAAGAGGCAATCCCCGGCGATCCGCTGCACCGGCGTGTTGGCCAGCACCAGCGGGGCGAAGCGCGGGTCGAGGATCTGTATCGCCGAGTCGGGATAGCGGATCGGGTCGCTAGGCATGCTTCCTCCCGGTCAGGGATGCGGCGCGGCGGGAGCGCCAAAATGGTCGGCCAGTTCCGCGCCGCTGAATCCGAGCGTGAAGGAGTTCGGGTCGAGCGGCAGCATCGTCGCGTTCCAGCGCTCCCATTCCGCCGCCAGCCGCTCGTAAACGTCTCGGCGCCGGTGCTTTAGATTGGCGCGCTCCAGCGGGTCCTGGGCGACATCGAACAGAAATGTATTGTCGAGGATTTTGAGGTACTTCCAGTCGCCGTCGCGAACTGCCCGCTGGCTCAGATACTTGTATCGCCAGAACAGCGTGCGCGGCACCGGCCCCGCGCCCTCCGTCAGCCCGGGCAGCAGGTCCATCCCGTCCGTTGGATGACCGGGATCGGGCGTCATGCCGGCGGCGGCCAGCAGCGTCGGCACCCAATCCATCCCAATCGTCACCTGCTCGGAAACGCCGCCGGCTGGGATACGGGCGGGCCAGCGGATCACCGCCGGGATGCGCAGCCCGCCTTCGAGCAGCTCGGTCTTCTTGCCGGTGAACGGCCAGGTATCCGAAAACCGCTCGCCGCCGTTGTCGCTGGTGAAGACGACGATCGTGTCCTCGGCGACCCCGTTCGCGGCAAGCGCCTCCAGCACCCGTCCGATCTGGAAATCCATCCGCTCGACCATAAGCGCGTAGGTGCGCAGCGTGCCGCCATCGAAATGGAACAGATTGGTCAGGCGCCGGGACTCTTCCTCGTCGTCCGGTCCCTCCCAGGGCCAGTGCGGCGCGTTGAAGTGAAGGCTGATCAGGAACGGCCGCTCCGCCCGGGCAAACTCGCCGATCGTCGCCACGGCGCGATTGCCGATCAGATCGGTCAGGTATCCCGGCTGCCGGATTTTGCGGTCGTCCTCCCACAAATCCTCGGTGTCGCTTCCGGGCGGCCCGAATTTGTGGGTGAAATAGTCGAGGACGCCGCTGTGGAACCCGAAAAAGCGCTCGTACCCGCTCAGGAGAGGCCCAAAAGCCGGCGGGCGGCCAAGATGCCATTTCCCGATCAGCGCCGTCCGGTAGCCCGCCTCGCGCAGCAGCGAGGGCAGCGTCGGGTGTTTGGGCGGCAGGCCGATCGCCCGCTCGGAGGCGCTGCGCAGCGGCTCCTCGAGGCCGATCGGCAGCCGGTACTGATACCGCCCTGTCATCAGCGCCACGCGCGAGGCGGTGCAGACGGGCGAGTTGGCGTAGGCCTGCGTGAACCGCACGCCCTCGGCGGCGATGCGATCGAGATGCGGCGTCGCAAAATCCCGTCGGCCGTAGCACGACAGGTCGGCGTAACCGAGATCGTCCGCCAGGATGAAGACGATGTTCGGCGCTTTTGCCGCCATCGTCAGGAATTCGGGCCGCGTTCCATCGAGACCGGCTGCCAGCGGCGCAGATCGCCCTTCGCCAGCACGCTCGGGTTGACGCACGACATCGGCCAGCGCCCGGTCAGCGCCAGCGACAGTTCGAGGCCGACGCGCCGCCGCCGGAACGGATCGAAGCGCGAGGTCGCCGAGGCGACATGCGCGGTCAGGATCACGTTGTCCATCCGCAACAGCGGGTTGTTGCCGCCCGGCGGCTCCTGCTCGAGCACGTCGAGCCCGGCCGCGGCGATCTTCTTCTCGTCGAGCGCCTTGATCAGCGCGGCCTCGTCGGTGGTGGGGCCGCGACCGGTCGAGATGTAGATCGCGGTCGGCTTCATCTGCGCGAAATGCTCGTCGCGGATCATTCGCTGCGCGCTCGCGGTCGACGGCGTGTGCATCGAGATGATGTCAGCGCGCGCCAGGAGCTCGGGGAGGCTCACCGGCTCGACCCCGCGCTCGGTCATCACCATCTCCTCGACATAGGGGTCGTAGGCGACGATGTGCAGCCCGAACGGCTTGGCCCGCTCCGCGACCGCGCGGGCGACGTGGCCGAACGCGATCAGGCCGAGTGTCAGCCCGCGCAGCCGCGGGATTTTGAGGAGGGCGGGGCGCACTTCGGCCCAGCGGCCCTCGCGCACCATGCGATCCTGCTCGACCAGCCGCCCGTGCGTCGCCAGGATCAGCCGCAGGGCGTGGTCGGCGACCTCCTCGATAAACGTGTCGGGACAATTGGTGACCGGGATGCCCTTCTCGGTCGCGGCGTCGACATCGACCGAGTCGACCCCGACCGAGCCCAGCGAGATGATTTTGCAGCGCTGCAGCCCGTCGATCATCTTCTTGGTGATGCGGCGGCCCTTGGCGTAGAGCGCGTCGGCGTCCTTGGCGGCGGCGACGAATTCGTCCTCCGAGCCGTTCGGGATTTCGAAGATCTCGGCGTCGATCGGGATCAGCGCCTCCAATTCATAGCCGTAATCGCCGCCCGCGACGGTAAAGCTGGCGCCCGCCGGCGTCGCAACCCTGAATTTGGCCAAGTCTTCCTCCCGATCCACGAAATCCGTGGTCGGGATCAGAGCCGGGCCAAGCCGGGCTTGTCAATTGCCGCGCGCCTAGAGGGAGATGCCAACGACAAGCGAGAATCCGATCTTCTTCACATGATGGTCCCGTCTATATACTGTCCAGCTATCTAGCCAGGACGATCGAGCATGAGTGAAGCCGAGTGGTCGCTTCAAGACGCCAAGAACAAGTTCAGCGCGGTTGTGGACGCGGCCCGCAATGGGCAACCGCAGACCGTGACCAAACGGGGGAAGCCAGTCGTCGTTGTTGTCGCGGTCGAGGAGTACGAGCGGCTAGTGCATAAGAAGACGAAGGAGAGTGCATCCTTTGTCGAACACCTGCTCGCCATGCCGAAGGACGACGGCGATTTCGAGCCCGTATCGTTACAGCTTCGCGACCTTGAATTCTGACGTACCTCCTCGACACGGTCGTGCTCTCGGAGATGCGGAAGCACCGCGCCGACCCGCGGGTCGTCGACTGGCTGTCGGCCCGGGCCCACGAGTTGCTGTTTGTCTCGACAGTGACTATCGGCGAGATCGAGCGCGGGATCGAGAACCAACGAGCGTCCAACGCGGAATTTGCGGCGGGCTTGGCTGGCTGGCTCGAAAGTCTGATCGAAAGCTGCGAAAATCGCATTCTGCCGGTGGATGTCACCATTGCACGTCGATGGGGTCGATTGACCGCTCGATTGGGTCATGCCGGCTCCGATCTGCTTATCGCCGCTACGGCCCTCGAGCACGGGTTGACCGTCGCAACCCGCAACATCCGTCATTTTGCGCCCGCGGGTGTTGCCGTCGAGAACCCGTTCGAAGGTTAGGGTAACTTAACATCTAGCGGTTCCGAACCGTCTAGTTGCCCCTAATAGATGCTGTTCCCGTGTTCTTCTGCTATACTTTCGAGTATCGGCAATCGGGGGACTGCCGATACTGAGGAAGGGGAAAACTATGGACGCAATCGGTCACATGAAGGGCTGGATCGGCGGTCTGACCGATCTCGGGCTGATGCTGCTCGGTCTTGCGATCGTCGCGGCTCTGCTGGTCGGCGGACAGTTGCCGTTCTTTG
>DASUIE010000194.1:0-29467 GCA_036273175.1 Allostellaceae bacterium | reverse complement strand
CGGTCGGCCATCGCCTCGCGGTAAAGCCGCGCCGCCCCCTCGCTGTCGCCGAGCGCCGCCAGCGCATGCGGAACGCCGGCCTTGTCGGCGGGCTTGAGGGCGGGGTCGTGAAACAGCGCGACCAGCATCCGGCGCGCTTCGGCGCCCTTTCCGGCCGCGGCCAGCATCCGCGCCCGGGCGATCGTCCCGGCGGAGAGCACATCGGCGCGCAGCTTGCCCATCTCGGCGGTGCGCGAGGCGGCCGGGATGCGGTCGAGCTTGGCCAGCGCATCGGCTGGCCTGTGCTGCTCGTCGTCGAAGATCGCGGCGGCGTAGACGCCAAGCGGCGTGCCCCCGCTCGCCGCGGGGTCTACCGTCGAGAAGCCGTCCGCCGCCGCGCCGCTCTTCGCCAGGAAGCGGGCGAAGTCGAGCCGCAGCCACGCATTTTTCGGGTCGGCCGCGAGCGCCTGGGCGAATTTCGCGCGGGCGTCCGCCGCGTCCCCACGGGCGGCGGCGTCCTTGGCCGCGACGCGCAACAGGTCGGACTGGGCGTTGCCGCCGGTCCCGGCGATGCGCGCGCGGTCGGCGGCGCTGAGGCGGGTGGCGAGCGACGCGGCCTCGTCGGTCTTGCCCTCCGCGGTCAAAACCCCCGCGAGGCCGACGATCGCGTCGCTGTTACCCGGCTTTCCGGCGAGGGCGCGGCGGTAGGCCTGCTCGGCCGCCGGCTTGTTGTCGAGCTTCAGCTCGGCCTCGCCGAGGAGGAGTTCGGCGTTCCAATTATCGGGGTGCTTCCGCGCGACGAGGGCGGTCAGGACCGCCTTCGCGCGTTGCGCATGCCCGGCGCCGATCTGCGCCTTCGCCTCCTGCATGCTCGACCAGAAGCCGGCGCTGTCATAGGCCGTCGCCCATTCCGGCTGACGCGCCGGCGCGCCCTTGATCGCCCGCCCGAGCAGATCGCGCGCCTCGGTGAAGCGGCCCTGGCGCAGCCGCACCATGCCGAGCCCCGCGAGTGCGTCGGTATCGTCAGGGTGCAGCTTGAGCGCCGCGGCGAACTGGCCCTCGGCGCCGCCCAGCTTGCCCTCCTGCAAGGCGATATAGGCCTGGTAATCGATCGATGGCCCCTTGTCGGCGACCTCGGTATCGGGCGGCACTTCCTCGAGATGCGCGCGGATCTCGGTGTCCTCAGGGAAGCGCGCGAGATAGTCCCGATAGAGCGCGCGGTCCTGGTGCGTGCCGCCAAGCCACAACAGCGCCCGGTGCCAGGCCCGCACGGCCGCCGGGCCCACCGCCGGATCGGTGCTGAGCCGGGCCAGGGCGGCGATGCCATCAGCGCGCGTCGGCTCGGCATAGGTCGAGACTTCGGCGAGAGCGAGCCCGATCGCCGGATCGTTCGGCGAGTTCTTGGCCATCGCTTCGAGGCCGCGGCGCGCTTCGTCGCGGCCGGCGGGGGTCGCCGCCAGGGTCAGATAGTATTCGACCGCGTAGCTCGCCGGCGCATGTCCCTTGAAGGTCTGCCGATACTTCCTGACCGCGTCGCCGTAATCGCCCTTCTGCCCGAGCCGGCGGGCCTCGTTCAGCTCGGCGGTATCGACCCGGCCGGCCGCGACGGCCGATTGCAGTTCGCCGACACGAGGGTCGGTCCCGGCCGCTTTTTGCAGCCGGCTCAGATAGTTGCGCGCCCCGGCGACATTGCCCTGCTGAACCTCGATCATGCCGTAGGCATAAAGCGCATCGGCCTGCCGGGGATTGAGCGCCAGCACCCTGTCGAGAGACTCCCGCGCCAGATCGGGCCGGTCCTTGAGGCGCCAGTAATTGGCCTTGTCGAGGAGGACTTGCTCGGCGCTATCGGCGGCTTGAACCGCGGAGGCCGGGATAGCCGCCGTGATCAACAAGCCGAGAGCAAGCTGCCGGGCCCACAACTTCATTGCTCCTCCTCTCGGGGAAACCGTCCCCGGGGCGTCATGCGCGGTCATTCTCGCGTCCCTAGCCGGCGTCAATCAACCGCGCCCCGGACGGCGTGGAATTTCGCGAGCTTCTGAATGGGTTAGACGGCAGCTTCGGCTGCGGCGTCATCGACGGCGCGGACTCGGATGGCGCCGCCATCCCCTGCTCGCGCGCCATCGCCTGCGCCGTGCGCAGATTGTAGAGCGCCTCGCCATTGTTGCCGCGGGCGTGGGCCAGCTGTCCCTTGAGATAGAAAATCCAGGGGCTTTTCGGGTTCGATTCCTCGCCCTTGCCGAGATAGGTCTCGGCCTGGTCGTATTCGCGCGCCTGGATCGCGCCCATCACCACCGCGCGGACCACGTCGATATTCGACGGGTCCTGCTGGAACGCCTTGTCGAAAAACTGCAGCGCCTCGTCGGTCTTGCCGCCATCGGCATAAATCCGCCCCATCGTCACCAGCACGATCGGGTCGTTCGGACGCGAAGCGTAGAGCGGCGCCATCACATCGTACGCGTCGGCGTCGTTGTGCGACCGCAGCATCGTATCGACCTGGCGCGAGGCCAGGAGCGCCTTGACCGAGAGCAGGTCGTCGAGGTCGTCGCCGCTAAGCTGGCCGCTCGCCTCGATCTGCCGGACCACGGCTGTCGCCTCGTCATACTTGCCGTCGGTGACGAGAAGCTTGGCGTAGTCGATCCCGGATTTCGCGCCGTTGGCCCCGCCGCGCTGCATCGCCTGGCGGGTGAGCTGGATCGCCGTGGCGCGGTCGCCCATGCGGTAGAGATCGTAAACCGCGACGCGCCGCTCGTCGGGCTGGATGCTGGGGTTGGTGTAGAGGGCGACCAGGATGTTCCGCGCCTCGGCCCGGTTGCCGGACGCCATCAGCCGTTTCGCCCGGTCTTCGGTCGCCCGCGACAGGATGCGTTCGCGGAAATTGGAGAGGTCCTTGCTGCGCTGGGACGCGGGGACCCGTTCGATCTTGTCGAGCGCGTCGGCCCAATGATCCTGCTGGGTGTCATACATCGCGGCGGCGAGCACGCTGGTCTGCGTATTGCCCGACTGGCTCGGATCGACGACCGTGAAGCCCGTATCGACATGGCCCTGGCCGGCGAGAAAGCGGGCGTAGTCGAGCCGCACCCACGGATCCTTGGGATCGGCCGCGATAGCCTCGCGGAAACGCTGCTCGGCGAGACCGTTATTGCCGTTGGCCTCGGCATCCTTGGCGGCCTTGCGCAGCGCCTCGGACCGGCTGCCGCCGCCGCCGCTCGCCAGCTTCGCGCGTTGCGCGGGCGTCAGCCGGGCGGTGATTTGCTCCGCCTCGGCGGTCTTGCCTTCGGCCTTCAGGACGCCGGCGAGCCCCATCAGCGCGTCGCCGTTGCGCGGCTGCGCGGAGAGCACGCGGCGGTAGGCCGCCTCGGCCGCGGCATTGTTCTTGAGCTTCGCCTCGATATTGGCGAGCACCATCTCGGCGCCGGGCGGGCTGGAGTGCGAGCGAGACAGCAGCCCGGTCAGCACCTGCCGCGCCTGTTGCAGCTTGCCGGCGGCCTGCAGCGACTTCGCCTGCTGCACCGTGGCCCAGAACCCCGCGCTCTCATACGCCGCGGCCCATTGCTTCTGGTTTGGCGGATCGGCCTTCATCGCCCGGCCGAGCAGGTCGCGGGCCTCGCCGAAGCGCTCCTCGCGCAGCCGCACCAGCCCCATCCCGCCGAGCGCTTGCGCGTCGTTCGGATTGGCCTTGAGGTCGGCGGCGAATTGCTTTTCGGCCTGCGCGGTCTTGCCGTGCTTCAGGTCGAGATAAGCCTGCGACTGCTGCTGGGTCCCCTGGGCCCCGGCGCTCATATTGGCGATGTCGTTGGCGCGCTGACGGACTTCCTGGTCTTGCGGGAATTGCGCGAGGTATTGGCCGTAATACTCGCGCGTCGCGCCCCAGAGCAGCGCCTGGCGCCATGCCTTGACCGCGTCGGCGCCGACCACCGGGTCCTTGCTGAGCTTGACCAGCATCGCGATGCCGTCCGGCCGGGTCGTCTCGCGGTTGACCAATACCTGGCCCAGCGCGAGACGAATCGTCTTGTCGTTGGGCGAGGACTGAGACAGCCGGGTGAGACCGTCCTTGGCCTGCTCCCAGCCGCCCGGCGTGCCGGCCAATGTCAGGTAGTATTCGACGCCGAAACTCGGCGGCGGCGGACCGCGAAAGGTCTGCTGGTACTTCTGGATCGCCTCGGTGAGCTGCCCGCTTTGCGCGAGCTTGCGGGCCTCGCTGAGCTCGCTCGGCCCGACCTTGCCGGCGCGGATCGCGTTTTCGAGGTCGGCGATGTGCGGGTCGCCCGGCGACGCCTTCTGCAGCCGCGCGAGCGCGTTGCGCGCATCCGCGGCCTTGCCCTGCTGAACCTGCAGCATGCCGAGCTGGTAAAGCCCCTCGGCCTGGTTCGGATTGAGGAACAGGAGCTTGGTCAGCGCCTCGATCGCGAGGTCGGGCCGGTCCTTGAGCCGCCAGTAATTGGCCTTGTCGAGCAGCACCTGCTCGGCGTTCTCGTCGGCGAACGAGGCGCCTGCCGGAATCGCCGCCGCCAGCAGCAATCCGAGTACGACAGGCCGGACCCACGATCTCATCGCCATTCCCTCGCGGCGGCGCGGCCCACGGGTCACGCCGTGCGCCGCCCTACCGTGCCGCCCGCGCGCCCAGCCGACGCGCGGCCAGCCGGCTTAGCAGCGCGTACGCCACCAGGGCGATGATCAGCACCCCGATCAGCGTGAACAGGATCAGCACCAGCGGCGAGTTGCCGAGCCACCAGCGGACCTTGGTGACGATCGGAAGCTTGCCGACCGTGTACTCGCTGCCGACGCGGAAGCTCGTCACCTTGCCGCCGGTCGCCACCATCAGATCGCCCTGGATCAGCGAGCTGAGGTCGCGGTTGCGGAAGCTGTTGACGACGGTCATTTCCTTGTCGGGGCTCGACCCGGTGATCATCACGACGCTGCGGCCCGACTTCATCGGCGATTCCATGCCGATCATCGCGGCGAGGTTGTCGCCCTGCGAGACCAGGAGATGGTCGACGCGCTGGCGCTCCTCCTCGGCGTTGGGGTCGAGGATCGTGTACATGCGGTCGATCGGCGAGCTGACGCCGACGCGCAGCCGGCCGCCATCGACGCGCAGCCGGCCGTTCTCGGCCCATTTCGCGATCAGCGGCTGCTTGGAGATCGATCCGAGCACCAGCAGGTCCTTGTCGCTGACCTCGTTGACCCCGTTGGCGCTGACGATCGTGTCGCGCAATACCGGGAAACCGGTCGAGTCGCCCATCATCCCCATGATCGTCAGAAACGCCTGGATATCCGGCGCCTCGGGCTGGTCGGGCATGACCACCGCCGAGTTGCCGAGATCGGCCATGCGGGTGAACGGGTAGCCCGAATTGACGAAGAAGGCGAGGTTGGGCAGCGAGGTGAAGCGCTCGGTCTGCGACAGGTCGATCGTCGAATCCGGGTCGATCGATTCCTGGATGTTGGTCGGCAGCACGTCCTGGCATTCGCCCCGCTTGACCGGCCTGAGATCGTAATAGAACTGTAGCTGGTTCTGGCCGAACACATAGTAAGGCGGCACCCGCACCGTCTGCTCGTTCATCACGAAGTCGGGCGAGATGATGTCCTTGACCTGGCGCACCATCCCTTCCTGCGTCAGCGGGAGGCTGCGCAGATAGGAGTTGTTGATCGACACGTCGAGCCGCGACTCCTCGAAGGCGAGCCAGGTGCCGGCCGGATAGCGGTAGCGGATGTCGAGCGGCACGCCCGCGTTGCCCCACACGAAAATGTCGGGGGCGGTGCGGAAGTTCAGCGTCAAGAGGCCCGGGACGAGACCGTTGCCTTGCAGGTCGGTCGGCTGCACCAGTTCGCCGAAGCGGACGGGGCGGTCGATCGGCACCCAGCGCGGGGCGTCGTAGAGCACGCGCTGCGGCACGTTGGGCGTGCCGACCGCCTGGGTCTGGCCGGTCAGCGCCGCGGAGCCGAGCGACAGCGTCTCGGCCGCCGCCTTGAGCTCGTCCGGCGTCCGCCCCATGACCAGGAGCAGCTTTGCCTCGGAATTGTTCGGGTTGGTGATGACCGAAATCGTCGGGCCGTTCAGCGCCGGCATATCGATTCCCGCCGGCTTTTCCTGGCCGGTCGCGAAGACCACCGCGTTGCCGTTGGGGATCGAGTCGAGATAGGTCGGGAAGCTCGCGCCCTTGTACGAAGCCAGCGCGCCGAACCACGAGGCTACCGTGCCCGCCGCCTGGAGCGTCGAGTTCGACGGATGCCCGGCGAAAACGAACGGCAGGGTCAGCGCCTGCATGTCCTTCGGGTCGTAGAACGGCGTCGGCAGCAGCGACAAATCGTTGGCGAGCGGGAGCTTTTCGAGCTGCATCGTCAGCTTGCTGGTGTTGCTCAGCACCAGCCACAGGCTCGAATGCAGCGGGTCCTCGCAACCGAGCGTGTAGTGGCCGATAAAGCGGAAGAGGACGCGGTTGTCCTCCTGGAACAGGACCGGGTTGATCGGCAACGACGCGGTCGCGCCGGAGTTGGTGTCCTTGGGCAACGGCAGCGAGCCCAGCACCTCGCCGTTGAGCAGCACGGTCAGGTGGCTCAGCTCCGGGATCAGCGCCGGCGAATAGGCATAGGACAGGTCGATCTTGCCGCCGGTGACGACCTCGTCGCGGCGCACCGAGAACGGCAGGCTGCCCTCGCCCTGGACCCCGATCAGACGGATCGGCGCGTTGGCGCCGAGATCGCGCAGCGACAGCACCTGCTGCCGCGTCGAGCCGTGCGGCTTGTTGGCATCGGCGGCGGCGGCGCCCGCGGCGGGACCGGCCGGCCCGGGCAGACCCGGCTGGTTCGGCGGGGTGATGCTCTGCGGCGCCGCCTGCGAGCCGGGCACGACTTGGGCGGGCGCCGGGATGGGTACCTGCGACCCTTGCGGCGGCGGCGCCGCGCCGCCGGTCAGCGGCCCGGCCGAGCTTTGCGGGATGCCGGCGGAAGGCGGCCCGCCGATGCCGGCGGCGGGACGCGGTGGCGGCGGCGCGGATTGCGCCAGCGCCGTGCCGCCGAGCGCCAGCAGGCCGATCCCGAGCCCGGCGCCGACCAGCACGAACGAGTTGACGCGGTCGCGCATCCGGCTCCGCTCGGGTTCGGGCGCGGTGTTCATCGGCGGCCCGCCGGCCATGCCGGGGCGCACCCGCCGCGGCACGAACAGCCCGCCGATCGAGATGAGGATTTCGCGCGCCGAGCGCAGCGGCCGGTCGATCGGATGTTCCTCCCAGTCAAGCCAGGCATCCGCCCGGCACAGCACGATGCGGACGAGGTCGCGCTGCTGGCGCAGCGTCAGCTCGTCGAAGGCGACGCGCAGCGAGTCCTCGTCCCAGGCGATGACCCGCGCCGGCAGCACGGTCGATCGCTCGCCGATCGGCAATTCGATCTGCACGATCTCGCCCGGTCCGATCTCGTTCGGCCGCGGCGCCGCGAACATCCCGCCGGTCGTCGAAAGGTTCCGCGACTGGGTCACGATCGTGTGCCCGCTCGGCAGGTGGACGACGCCGGGGATCGTCAGGCCGAGCCGGACCGAGCCGCGCAGCTGGCGGGTCTCGCGGCCGGCGGCGATCGCCGCACCGACCGTAATCAGGTTGAACACCGCCCAGGCGACATTCAGCACCAGCACCTCCGAATCGGCGAGATCGTTGAGCAGCCAGCGGATGACGCCGATCAGCAGGGCCGACACCAGCAGCACCGCGATGATCAGATGCGGCCGCACGATCTTGTAGTCGAAATAGTCGCGCGGCAGCAGCCCGCCTTTTTCGGTCACGTTGAAGCGGCCGCGTTTGGGGTTGATCAGGGTGACCAGCGTCGGCTTCAGCACGTACAAGGCGAGCACCGACTCGTAGATCTCGCCCCAGAACGAGTGGCGATAGCGCGACTGCAGCCGCGAATTGGTCACGGTCGAGTGGATCAGGTGGGGCGCCGCGTAGACGACGACCATCAGCCCGCTCGCCGCGATGATGTTGAGCTGGAAGATCAGGTAGCAGAGCGGGGCGGTGAGAAACACGAAGCGCGGCAGGCCGAAAAAGAAATGCAGCATCGCGTTGAGGTAGCAGATGCGCTGTCCCGCCGAGAGCCCGCGCCCCAGCATCGGGTTGTCGACCCGGAAGATCTGGGTCATCCCGCGCGCCCAGCGCATGCGCTGGCCGACATGGATCGCCAGGCGCTCGGTCGCCAGGCCCGCCGCCAGCGGCAGGCGCAGATAGGCCGAATTCCAGCCGGCGCGGTGCAATTTCAGCGCGGTATGCGCGTCCTCGGTCACGGTCTCGATCGCGAACCCGCCGATCTCCTCGACCGCGGTGCGCCGGATCAGCGCGCAGGACCCGCAAAAGAACGCGGCGTTCCACAAATCGTTGCCGTCCTGCACGAGCCCGTAAAAGAGCTGGCCCTCGTTGGGCACCGTCGCGGCGCCGCGCAGGTTCCGCTCGAACGGGTCGGGCGAATAGAAATGGTGAGGCGTCTGGACCAGAGCGAGCCGCGGATCGCGCAGGAACCAGCCGACGGTCAGCTGCAGGAAGGCGCGGGTCGGCACATGGTCGCTGTCGAACAGCGCGAGAAGCTCGCCATCTGTCTCCAGGAGAGCGTGATTGAGGTTGCCGGCCTTCGCGTGGAGGTTGTCTTCGCGGGTGATGTAGCCGACCCCGACCGCCTCGGCGAATTCGCGGAACTCGTCGCGCCGCCCGTCGTCAAGGATGTAGATCTGGAGCTTGTCGAGCGGATAGTCGATCGAAAGCGCGCCGTAGACGGTGCTCTGCACGACCGAAAGCGGCTCGTTATAGGTCGGGATGAAGAGGTCGACGGTGGGCCAATCGACGACATCGTCGGGCAGCGCGACCGGCGGCCGCCGCAGCGGCCACGCGGTTTGGATATAGCCGAGCACGAGCACCAGCCAGGCGTAAAGCTCGGCCATGATCAGGCCGATCCCGAGCACCGCCTCGAGCACCGAGGCGAATTGCATCGTGTCGGTCAGGCGCCACCAGATGTACCGGGTCGACAGCACCATCGACAGCGTGATCAGCACCAGCGTGACGCCGCGCGACGGGTGCCCCTTGATGACCAGCATGCCGATGATCGTCAGGGCGGCGAACAGGGCCTGCGACACGAGGTCGAGGGGCGTGATGACGACGATCCCGAGCAGGAACGTGCCGGCGATGACGAGCGCGGCCAGGACAAGATTCTGACCGGCAAAGCCGCCGCCGATGAACCGCCTCAGAAAGCTGAGCATTCGCTGTCCCCTACCCGCCCCTCAAGCCGCCGGAGCCAGGCTGTCGTGTACCCGGTTGGCGACCGCCGCCATGTCGTGCGCCGCTACACTATCCGGTGCGTAATCGAAAACAGTTAACTGACAGGCAACGGCCTCCGCGACGGCCTCGTCGTGATGCACCGTTCCGAACAGCGTCTCGCCCAGCACCTCATGGGCCAGGGCCAGCACATCGCGGCACAACCGCCGCCGCGGCTCGATCTGGTTGAGCACATAGCCGGTCTGCGTGGGCCTGCGCGACGGATTGTCCGCGCCAAAATCGCCGCGCCGAAGCCGCGGCAGCAGCGCCAGGCTCATCGCGTCGGCCAGCAGCACGACGACGTCGAGATCGGCGAGCAGATCGATCTCCGCGTCGTAGACCGACGGCCCCGGCGGCATGTCGACGACGATCGCCAGGTCGCGGTACTCGAAAAACGGCGTGAGCTGGCGCCGCACATAGCCGGGGTTCTGGCCGATATGGGCGCTGAGCCGAACCGTGTCGCGGCCCGCGACCGAGCCGAACGGGATCACGAAAACACCCGACGGCGCCTCGACCACGAGCTCGGTCCAATCGCGGCCCTCGCCGCGATCGTTGGCGATACCCGGAAGATCGTCGCTGTTGAGCTCGAAATGCAGGCGCAGCGCATTTTGCCGGTCGCAGTCGAGCGCCAGCACGCGCCAGCCGATCTTGCGCAACCCGACGCCGATCGCCGCGGCCAGGGTTGTTTTCCCCGCCCCGCCTTTCGGTGATGCGACCCGGACGATCGGCATGTCACCTCAGCCGGCGGAAGACCGGCCCCAGCCCGGACCCGCCGGCAGCCCGCTGGCGCTCGTCGCGGTAGCGCTGCGCGGGGCGGGCCAGCCGCGAAAAGACCGCGTCGAGGGATCGCGCGTTGGGATCGGCCGGAGGCGCCTCGGGAGGGGACGCCTGGGGAGGGGACGCCTGGGGAGGGGATAGGGCGGGAGGCGGCTCGACTTCCTCTTCGTTTTCGAAGCCGCGATAGGTCCCGCCAAACGGATTTTCGCGGCGCTCTTGCGGCGTCGCGGCGGGCGGCGGGCTCGGCGGCGGGGCCTCCGGTTCCCAAGGTACCACGCTGGCCGGCGCCGGCGGCTCGGGCGTTTCGATGTGGCGAAACACGGGTTCGGCCTGCGGCACCGCCGGGTCGCGCTGTCCGAAGATCGAGGCCAGGCGTTCGCCGAGCGGCGATCGGCCCGACGCGGCGGTCGGCGGCGGCTCGGGTTCCGCGGCGGGCGCGGGTTCGGCCGAGGCATCGTCGGCACGGCCGGTTTCGTCCGCGGTCTTGCGCAAGGCCGGCCAGGTCGCGACGGCGTCCGCCACCTCCCGCTCGCCGGCAAACTCGCGGTAGCGAAGGTCGGGTGTCTTTATCCAGGAGAACAACCGTTCGACGTCGTCGTCGTGGTCCATGTGTTCAACCACCGCGTTCGCTACTGACGGGTGAAGGCATCCCTATCCGCCGTGACCTTACGACGGGTTCAGCCGACGGCCGCTGCCGTGTTGCCCCTTGCTGACCGAACATCCCTGCCGCCCGCGAAACTTGGCAAACCGCGGCTCGCGGCCACAATCGGCTCGCATCCCCAAGGAGGCTATAGCAAGCCAAGCTCACCCTCCGCAATAGGGGTGGCCCTACCGTCGTAGGCAAAATGCCATCGCGACGGCGTCGTTAATAAATGCCCTATCTAATTAACGGTCTCTTACCCGCCCCAGCCTTTTGAGGCACGCCCGTGCGGCGGCGTCGACGATCGCGTCGCGGTCGAGGCCGTAGGCGCGATAGAGGTCGGGAATGTCTCCGGATTGCCCGAAATGGCTGACCCCGAGCGCGACCACCGCGTTGCCGGCGACGCTGCCGAGCCATGACAGCGTCGCGGGGTGGCTGTCGACCACGGTGACAAGCGCGGCACCTGGCCGCATGCGCGCGAGGAGCGATTCGGCGACGCTCGTTCCGCTCCCGCCCAGCCCCTCCTGCCAGTCCCGATGCAGGCGTTCGGGCGAGGTGACCGCCAGGAGCCCGGCGCCCGGCACGTCCTCGCTGATCGCGTCGAACGCGGCAAGCGCCTCGGGCGCCACCGCGCCGCTATACGCGATCGCCAGATCGGCGCCCGGTTCCGGCTCGCGCAGCCAATACGCCCCGTCGACGATCGCCGCCGCGAGACCCGGCCCGATCGCCCGGTCCGGCTGCTCGATCGGCCGAGTCGAGAGCCGCAAATAGACCGATTGGCCCTCCTCGGCCTGGATCTCGCTCAAGGCCCAGCGCATCAGCACCGCCAGTTCGTCGGCAAAGGCCGGCTCGAACCCGGTGAGGCCGGGCTGCGCCAAGCCGATCAGCGGCTCCGACACCGATTGGTGCGCACCCCCCTCCGGCGCCAGCGTGATCCCCGACGGGGTGGCGACGACGATAAACCGCGCATCCTGGTAGAGCGCGTAATTGAGGCCGTCGAGCCCGCGCTTGATGAACGGGTCGTAGAGCGTGCCGATCGGCAGGAGGCGCGCGCCGAACAGCGGCCCCGAAAGGCCCAGCGCGGCAAGCTGCAGAAACAGGTTCTGTTCGGCGATGCCCAGCTCGATATGCTGGCCCTGCGGCGACATCGCCCAGCGCTGGGCCGAGACGACCTTTTCCTCGCGGAAGGTGTCGGCCCGCTCCGCCCGGTCGAAAATGCCGCGGCGATTGACCCAGGCCCCAAGATTGGTCGAGACCGTAACGTCCGGCGAGGTGGTCACGATGCGGTCCGCGAGGTCGCCGCCGCTGCCGGCAAGCGACCCGAGGATGCGGCCGAACGCCTCCTGGGTGGAGAGGCTCTTGCCGCGGGGCGCCGGGATTTCGGCGGGGACCGGGATCGGCGGCGGAGTGTGGCGGCGCCCGCCTTCCCGCGCCGCCGACACCTCGTCGAGATAGCCCTGCAAGGACTGGGGGTCGACGTCGAGCCCGGCGAACTTGGCCCACTCATCGCCGTCGGGCACCGCCATGGCGGCGCGGAACTCGGCCATCTGATCGAGGTTCATCAGGCCCGCGTGATTGTCCTTGTGCCCGGCGAAGGGCAGGCCGTAACCCTTGATCGTGTAGGCGATAAAGCAGGTCGGCCGGTCGTCGGTGACGGCATGAAACGCGTCGAGCACCGCCTCCATGTCGTGGCCGGCGAGGTTGGTCATCAGCCGCGCCAGCGAGGCGTCGTCATGCTCGTCGAGGATCGCGCGGATGCCGGGATAGCGGTTGAGGTCGCGCCGCAGATGCTCGCGCCAGCCTGCCCCGCCGATATAGACGAGCGCCGAATACAGCGAGTTCGGACATTGGTCGATCCATTCGCGCAGATGCTCGCCGTCCGGGCGGGCGAAGGCGGCTTCGAGGAGCCGCCCGTATTTCAGCGTGACGACGCGCCAGCCGACCAGCTCGAACAGCGCATCGATGCGGCCGAACAGCCGGTCGGAGACGACCGCGTCGAGGCTCTGGCGGTTGTAGTCGATGATCCACCAGAGGTTCCGCACGTCGTGCTTCCAGCCTTCGAGCAGCGCCTCGAAGATGTTGCCTTCGTCCAGTTCCGCGTCGCCGGCCAGCGCGATCATCCGGCCGGGCGGCTGGTCGCTCGGCATCAGGTGCTTGAGCCGCACATAGTCCTGTACCAGCGAGGCGAAGAGGGTCATGCCGACGCCGAGGCCCACCGAGCCCGTCGAGAAGTCGACGATGTCGCCGTCCTTGGTGCGCGAGGGATAGGATTGGGCGCCGCCGAAGGCGCGGAACCGTTCGAGCTTGTCGCGGCTCTGGTGGCCGAGCAGGTATTGCAGCGCGTGGAACATCGGCGAGGCGTGCGGCTTGACCGCGAGCCGGTCCTGCGGCCGCATCACATCCATGTAGAGCGCGGTGATCAAGGTCGCGACCGAGGCGCTCGACGCCTGGTGCCCGCCGACCTTGAGCCCGTCTCGGTTCGCACGGATGTGGTTGGCGTTGTGGATCATCCAGGTCGAGAGCCACAGCGCCTTGCGCTCCAAGGCCCGCAAGATGCGCAATCTATCGGCCGGGCCGGGCGCCGGCTCGCGGCCGCGCCCGCCTGGCAATACGCGAAGCATCGAAAGCCTCTCCTTTGACACGCCGCCGGCTATGATTAAATACACCGGGTCCGGGTCGCGGGCGAGATGGAGTGCTGAGCACATGGCAGAGGTGATGGATGCGGCGGGCGAGCGCGCCATCGTCGTGAGCGAGAGCGCGGCGAAGCGCATCGCGGCCCTTAAGATTCAAGAGGATGCCGCCGAGGCCTTTCTGCGCATCGCGGTTTCGGGCGGCGGCTGCTCCGGCTTTCAGTACGGCATCAGCTTCGACGACCGGAAAAACGACGACGATTTTGTTTTCGAACGCGACGGAATCGCGGTGATCGTCGACGATACCTCGTTGGATTTACTCAATGGGGCGGAGCTCGACTTCGTCGAGGATTTGATGGGCGCGTCGTTTCAGATCCGCAACCCGAACGCGGCGTCCTCCTGCGGCTGCGGCAACTCGTTCTCGATCGCCTGACCCTACCAGACCTTAGCGGCTGAGAGGTGCGAGACGACCGCGTAGCAGCGGTCACGGTCGGCCGCGGCAAAACGCGAAAACCCGGGCCTCATCCGCGCACATCGGTCGAGCGCCGCGCGCTTTGCCGGATCTGACGGGTAGGCATCGTGGTAAGGAGCCAGGATGTCGCCATGGATGATGCCGCCGGCGACGGCCCCGAAGGCCAGCAGAAACAGCAGCGCCCACATCGTGGCATAGCTCATTGACACGGGGGCATCTCTCCGCTTCGCGGGCAATCCGGAAGCCTGGTACTTCGAGCCATTAAGGTAAAAATCGTGTTAGCTTGACCCGATAGGCTGCGAGGAAATCGGAGCGGTGAAGATCGCCACCTGGAACGTCAACTCGGTAAAAGTTCGGTTGCCGCATCTGCTCGATTTCCTCAAATCGGCGCAGCCCGACGTGCTGTGCCTGCAAGAGATCAAATGTCTCGAAAGCGATTTCCCGGCGCTCGAGGTCAGGGCGCTCGGCTATCATGTCGAGGCGATCGGGCAGCGGGCCTATAACGGCGTCGCAATCCTGTCGAAACAGCCGCCGCAGGACATCGTGCGCGGCCTGATGGGCGACGACGCCGACGATCATGCCCGTTATCTGGAGGCCAGCTTCCATGGCGACGGGCACGAGGTGCGGGTCGCCTCGATCTACCTGCCCAACGGCAACCCGATCGGCACCGACAAATTCAGCTACAAGCTCGCCTGGATGGAACGGCTGTATTCGCGCGCTCACGGGCTGCTGCGCCGCGAGATCCCGTTCGTGCTGGCCGGCGACTACAACGTCATCCCGACCGACGACGACGTCTACGACCCGGTCGCCTTTCGCAACGACGCATTGACCCAGCCCGAATCGCGCGCCCGCTTCCGCGCGCTGTTGCATCTCGGGCTGACCGACGCCTTTCGCGTCTTTCACCGCGAGCCGCACAAATACACCTATTGGGACTATCAGGCCGGGCGCTGGAACCGCGACGAGGGGCTGCGGATCGACCATTTGCTGCTGTCGCCGCACGCCGCCGACCGCGTCGCCGGCTGCGTCATCGACAAGAGCCCGCGCGCCAAGGAACGCGCGTCGGACCACACTCCGATCTGGTGCGAGCTGGCCGTCTAGCTCAGTGCAGCTGGTCGGCGAACGGGTTTTCCGCCGCCTCGATATGCTCGAAGCTGGGGTCGTCGAAGCAGATCGCGCAGCTCCCGAATTCCGGGTCGATGCGCACGACGGTCGCGGCGAACGGCATGGTCTCGCACGAGCCCGATAGACCGAAAGAGCCGCGCACCCGCGAGCCGATGTCGTGGCACACGCCGTCGATCAAGAGCCCGCCCATCGACCAGTTGAGCGCTTGATACCGCCCCTCGCCGATGGTCACGTCCAAGACGGGGACCAGATATCGGCGGTCGCGCCGCGATTCGGTGCGGTCGATCCAGGGGCGGGAGGTCGGCATAACCAAGGTATTTGCCCCGAACCTTGCGCGAATTCCAGCAAAATGATCCTTAATTGTCACCGGGTTCGGCGGGTTCGGCGAGAACCGGCCCGGCTTGGAACCGCTCGGCGATGGCGGCGAAGCTTTCGCCGCTTTCGAGCACCCGCGCCCGTGGTATCAGCATCAGCACCTCCTCGCCCGGCGACACCTCGTCGAAGCTGTGGACTCGGGTGATTTCCCGGTCTCGCGCCACCGCGAGCGGGATCGCCCCGGGCGGCACCAGCGCACGGTAATGTTCCGGCACGACCAGGTCGCCGACGCCGAACTCCTGGCCGGCGAAGACGATGCGGCCCCGCGCTCCGCCCAGCCGCGACAGCCCGGCAAAGGTCGGCGCCGCCAGCGCCTCCGCGGAAAACGTCGTCTCGAACTGGAAATGCCGGGCGATCGAGGCGGCGAAGCTGGCGTCGGCGATGCGCAGCACGATCGGTATGTCCGGGTTGCGGATGCGGCCGCCGAGCGCGATCTCGAGGTTGAGCGTGTCGACATTGGTCAGCGCCACCAGGCTGTGCGCGGCCGGCAGGTTGCACAGATCGAGCGTATCGTCGCGGCTGGCATCGCCGGTCAACAGGTCGAAGCCCTGGTCGCGCGCCCGCTCGATCAGCGCCGGGTCGGGCGCGCGTTCGACGACGACCAGCGGCCGCCCGAACCCGAGCAGCAGGTCGATGACGCCGGAGCCGATGCTGCCCGCGCCGCAGATCACGATATGTCCGCGCCGGCGGATGCGGCGCAGCCCCTGCATGCGCACGTATCGCGCGTGGGTGAGCAGCGAGGCGGCAAAGCCGATGAAGATGCCGGTGATCACGATGCCGGCCAGCATCAGCATCATCGCGATCGCGACGTCGCCCATGTTGTTGCGGTCCACCGTCATGTCGCCGTAGCCGGTGGTCGTCATCGTCGCCAGCACGAAATAGGCGGCGCTGAGCCAGTTGGTGCCGAAGGCGTCGTGGAAATGCCAGGTTCCGGCCGCGTAGAGGAGCACCGCGGCGACCGCGAAGCCGGTCATGATCCCGTCGACCCGCCGCCAGCGCGACCGCCACGGCAAGCGCCGCGACCGCCGCGCGTACTCGCCGTCGATCGCGGTCGGCCGGCGCGGGGTCGAGTCGGCGAGACGGGCGATGGTGCCGTGGAGGACCAGTCGGGAATCGCCGTCGATGATCTCGGCCCGGTCGGGCTCGACCCGGTCGTCGATCGCGACGAGGCGCAAATCGAGCGAAGCCTCGGCATCGGCCACGGTCTTCCCCGCCACCCCGGCCTCGTCGGCCCGCCGCGAGGCAAAACCGGTCAGGGGGCCGCCGGGCTCCGGGAATTGCAGGCCGCGGAAACAGGTCGGGTCGAGCGCCACCGCGGCATAGGTCGAGGCCGAAAGCCAGGCCAGCGACACGACCGAGCAGTTCGGCAGGTTCTGCTCGATCTTGCGGGCGAGGGTGCGGTTGAACTGGCGCAGGACGATGCGGATACGCGGGTTGGCGTCGCGCGCCCGCAGCGAAGCGCGCAAATTGAGCTGGTCGTCGGCCGAAAGCGCCAGGATCGTCACCGCCTCGCGGACGCCGGCGCGGTCGAGGCTGCCGTAGCGGCCGGGCGCGCCGGCGACAAAACGCGCGCCGATGGCTTCGACCGAGCGGGCGAACTCGTGATCCTCGCGCCATAGCACGGTGACGGCGTGGCCGTGCAGCTGGCAGATCTCGCGCGCCGTGTTGAGCGCCAGCGCGTCGCCGCCGACGATCAGCACGGTGGGCAGCGCCAATTCTTCCATCAGCCCCGGCAGCCTGGCCCGGGCGGGTAGCGGTGGCGCACCCCGTCGCGGTCGGTGACGACCCACTCGCCGGCCCTTTCCCCCGGCTCGGCGGCGCTCGGCGAAAGCGGCGCCTTGCCGTGGCCGCCGGGGATATCGAGCACATAAGTCGGCTGGCACAGCCCGGACACGCGTCCGCGCAGTCCGGCCACGAGCGCGCGGCCGCGCTCGATGCCGAGGCGGAACCGCGCCGTGCCCGGCGCCAGGTCGGGATGGTGCAGGTAATACGGCTTGACCCGCATCGCGACGAGCCCGCGCAAAAGGCTTTCGAGCACGGCGGGGTGGTCGTTGACCCCGCGCAGCAGCACGCTCTGGGACAGGACCGGGATGCCGGCGCCGACAATCCGCCCGACCGCACCGCGCACCGCCGGGGTCAGCTCGCGCGGATGGTTGGCGTGGATCACGACATAGACCGCCTTTTCCGACCGCAGCGCGGCGACCAGCGCCGCGCGCACCCGGCGCGGATCGGCCACCGGCACCCGGGTGTGAAAGCGGATGACCGCGACGTGGCCGATCGCGCCGAGCGTCTCGACGATCCCCTCGATGCGCCGCGGCGACAGGAGGAACGGGTCGCCGCCGGTGATGACGACCTCCCAAATCTCCGGCCGCGCGCGGATATAGTCGAAGGCGCGGGCGAGCGCCGCCGCGCCGAGCATCGCCCCCTTGCGCCCGACGGTCTCGCGGCGAAAGCAGAAGCGGCAATAGACCGGGCAGACGAGGCTTGGCTTCAGCAGCACGCGGTCGGGATAGCGGTGAACGATGCCCGGCACCGGCGACCAGCGCTCATCGCCGATCGGGTCGGGAAGATCGCCCGGGTCGTCCTCCAGCTCGGCCCCGGCGGGAACAAACTGCGCCGCGATCGGATCGGACGGATCGCCCGGGTCGATCAGCTCCGCGACCTCCGCCGTCAGCGCCACCGAATAGCGCGCCGCGACTCGCCGCACCTCGTCGAGCCGCTCCGGCGCGACCAGCCCCAGCGAAATCAGATCGTCGGCGCCGAGGGTCAACCCGAATACCCTATTTGGATAGAATTGCGGCGAACCATACTAGGGCTGCGGCGGGATCGCCAGCGGCCGGATGCAATTTTGATGATTATACTGTCGGCCGAAACGTGCTGCTGCCGAGATTGAGGAATGTGATGAAACTGGTTGAGTTCGCTGTCGAAGACGACCAAGAGGCCTGCACCCCGTTCCGCGAGGATTGGGCTTAGCGCCTACACCGCTTCCAGCCGCTGATAGGCCGCGCGGAGGCGGTCGCGGTCGCGGCGGATATCGGCTTCGCGCTCGCGCTGCTCCTCGACGACCTCGGGCTTGGCCTTTTCGAGAAAGCCGCGGTTCGACAGCTTGGCCGCGAACTTGGCGAGGTCGCCGTCGAGGCGGCCGATCTCCTTGGCGAGCCGGGCCTTTTCCTTGGGCAGATCGACGATGTCGCCGAGCGCCAGGATCAGCGTCGCGCCCTCGACCACCGCCTGGATGCCGTTGCCCTCGCCAGCCTCGGGCTCGACCCGGGCAAGGCGCTGGAAATGGTCGCGGTGCCGTTCGAGGCGCGCCGCGGCGGCCGGGTCGGCATCGCGGACGAAGAGCGGGACGCGGGCGCTCGGCGGCACGTTCATCTCGGAACGGACCGTGCGGATCGCCGAGATCGCGGCAACCACCCATTCCATCTCGGCGAGCGCCTCGCCGTCCTCGAACTGGGGGTCGGGCCATGCGGCGGTCATCACCATCCCCGCGTTAGGACCGGCGAGCTGCCGCCACACCTCCTCGGTGATAAACGGCATGATCGGGTGCAGCAGATGCACGATCTGCCCGAGCACCCAGGCGGTCGCGGCCCGCGTCTCGGCCTGCTGCGCCGCGTCGCCGCCCTGCAGGATCGGCTTGGTGAATTCGAGGTACCAGTCGCAGAACGTGCCCCAGACGAACTGGTAGAGCCGGTTCGCCGCCTCGTCGAAGCGGTAGGAATCGAGGAAGGCGGTGACGTCGCGGGCAGCGGCGCGGGCGGCGCTGACGATCCAGCGGTTGACCGTCGCTTTGCAGCCGGCGGGATCGAAGCCGGACACCGGCGCGCAGCCGTTCATCTCGGCGTAGCGCGCGGCATTCCACAGCTTGGTCGCGAAGTTGCGATAGCCCTCGACCCGGCTCTCGGCGAGCTTGATGTCGCGGCCGGGCGCGGCGAGCGCAGACAGCGTGAAGCGCAGCGCGTCGCAGCCGTATTTGTCGATAAGGTCGAGCGGGTCGATGATGTTGCCGCGCGATTTCGACATCTTCTGGCCGCGCTCGTCGCGCACCAGCGCGTGGATGTAGACCGTGCGGAACGGCACGTCGCCCATGAAGTGGATGCCCTGCATGATCATGCGGGCGACCCAGAAGAAGATGATGTCGAACCCGGTGACCAGCACGTCGCCGGGGTAATAGCGCTTCAGCTCCGGCGTCTCTTCCGGCCAGCCGAGCGTCGAGAACGGCCAGAGGCCTGACGAGAACCAGGTGTCGAGCACATCGTCGTCCTGGCGCAGCGCCACTCCGGCGCCGGCCTCCTCCTGCGCCTCCGCCTCGCTCTCGCCGACGTAGACCGCGCCGTCCGGAGCGTACCAGGCGGGGATGCGATGCCCCCACCACAGCTGGCGCGAGATGCACCAGGGCTGGATGTTGCGCATCCATTCGAAATAGGTGTTCTCCCATTGGCGCGGCACGAACTGGATGCGCCCATCCTCGACCGCGGCGATCGCCGCCTTCGCCAGCTCGCCGGCGTTGCAGTACCACTGGTCGGTGAGCCACGGCTCGACCACGACGCCGGAGCGGTCGTGGTGCGGGACCATCAGCGTATGGTCCTCGATTTTTTCGAGGAGGCCGGCGGCGTCGAGATCGGCGACCACGCGCTTCCTCGCCTCGAAGCGGTCGAGCCCGCGATAGGCTTCGGGCACCGCATCGGTCAGCCGCGCGTCGCGGTCGAAGATGTTGATCATCGGGAGGCCATGCCGGCGGCCGACCTCGAAATCGTTGAAGTCGTGAGCCGGGGTGATCTTGACCGCGCCGCTGCCCTTTTCCGGGTCGGCGTATTCGTCGGCGACGATCGGGATCGACCGGCCGACCAGCGGCAGCACCGCGTTCTTGCCGGCGAGACCGGCGAGCCGCCCGTCTTCCGGGTGCACGGCGACGCCAGTATCGCCGAGCATCGTCTCCGGCCGGGTCGTGGCGACGACGATATAGCTCCCGCTCTCGCCCTCGATCGGGTAGCGGATGTGCCACAACTTGCCGCGCGTCTCGCGGCTGTCGACCTCGAGGTCGGAGATAGTCGTGTGCATCTCCGGGTCCCAATTGACGAGCCGCTTGTCGCGGTAGATGAGGCCCTCGCGGTATAGCGTGACGAAGACCTTGCGCACCGCGGCGGCGAGGCCCGGATCCATCGTGAAACGCTCGCGCGGCCAATCGGGCGAGGCGCCAAGCCGGCGAAGCTGGTTGACGATCGTGCCGCCCGACTCTGCCTTCCACGCCCAGACCCGCTCGATGAACTTGTCGCGGCCGAGCTGGTGCTTGTCGATCTGGGTGTCGGCGAGTTGATTCGACACCACGATCTCGGTCGCGATGCCCGCATGGTCGGTGCCCGGCTGCCACAGCGCGTCGCGCCCGCGCATCCGCTGAAAGCGGATGAGGATGTCCTGCAGCGTGAAGGTGAGCGCGTGCCCCATGTGCAGGCTGCCGGTCACGTTCGGCGGCGGCATCATGATCGTGTAAGGGGGCTTTCCGCTGTCGGGATGGGCGGCGAACCCGCCTGAATTTTCCCACTCGGCGTATTGCCGCGGCTCGACGAGGTCGGGTCGGTAAGTCTTGTCCAGCATGTCGGTAACCTAGGAGAGCGGCCGGCGATTTGCCAGCCCGCGGCGCCTCGCTATTCGGAGAGCCCGCCCTTGAAGCCCAGCAGCTTGTCCTTCACCGCCTTGTAGTGCTTCTCCATGTCGTAGAGCTGGACCGGCAGGTGCAGCTGCGGGGCGATCAGCCGGCCGGTCGCGGCGGCGACGTTGAACTCCGCGACCGCCGCGTCATGGTCGGCGGAGACGAGCTGCGACTGCGTCGTGAACAGCTGCTGCTCCGAGATCAGCACGTCGAGCACGGTGCGCGAGCCGACCAGCGCCTCCTGCTGGGTCCCGGCGAGGGCGATCTGCGCCGCCCGCACCGCGACCGAGAACGACTTGATCGAGGCGCGCGCCGAGTTGAGCGTGTCCCAGGCCTGGCTTGCCTGCTGCACCGCCTGGCGCCTTGCATCGTCGACCTGGCTGCGCCGGGCGCCGACGGCCTGCTGCGCCGCGCGGGTCTGCGAATAGATCGCGCCGCCCTCATAGAGCGGCACGGTGACCTGGGCGACGACGCTCGCGGTGTCCTCGCGCGCCGTGTTGAGGGTGATCGACGGCGAGTAGCTGCGGCTCAAATCGCCGATGATATTGACCTGCGGCAGCAGCTGCCCGCGCACCAGCTCGACATTGTCCTTGGCGGCGAGCTCGGTGAAGGTTCCGGCGATCACATTGTAATTGTTGTTGGCGGCAAGGCTCAGCGCCTCGTCGCGGGAGGCCGGCAGCGCCGGGCGCTCCTTCGGCATCACGAGGCGCCCCGGCGGATGCCCGACCGCGCGGGTATAGGCGGCGCGGCTGACCTCAAGCTGGCCCTCGGAGGTAATCCGCGTCGCCTGGGCCTGCGAGTACGAGGATTCGGCCTGGGCGACGTCGGTGCGGGTCACCTCGCCGACCTTGAAGCGGTCGCGCGTCGCATCGAGCTGCTTTTTCAGCACCGCCTCGTTGCTGCGGTTCACCTCCACCAGGGTCTGGTCGCGCACGACGTCGAGAAAGGCCTGGCACACCGCCTGGAACACGGTCGTCTCGGTCGCCAGCGTCTGCGCCCGCGCCGCCTGCACCTGGTTGATCGCCTGGCGCGTCTGCGCCTCGGTGCGGCCGCCGCGATAGATCGGCTGGGTGATCCTCAGGTCGAGCGAGCGCTCGACGAAGTTGGAAAAGGCCGACGGACGTCCGCTCTGGCTGATCGCCCCGCGCTCGTAGCCGGCCTGGCCGGTGAAATTGACCGTCGGGCGCCAGTTCGACAGCGCCTGCGGCACCTGCTCGTCGGTCGCGCGCAGCGCGGCGCGCTGAGCCAGCAATTGCGGGTTGTTGTTGTAGGCGTAGGAGAGCGCCTCGCTCAGCGTCTGCGCCGAGGCCGGGCCGCTCCACACCGCGGCGACGCCGAGCGCGATCCATAGCGCCGCCCTCGTTCTCGCGCACCTCTTAGGCTCGGCCATGAACCCCTCAGAACACGAAAGCCGGCTTTGTCGCGAACTCGGCTAGTACCGGCGTCCCCGCATCGAACATCGCGCGCCGCGCTAATAGCTCGCCGGCGCGCGTAACCAACATGGCGCGGCCAACTTCTGACTCCGGCCGCACGACCGCCAGCATACGCCCTCCCTCCCCCAGTTGGCTTGCGATTTCCGACGGAATCTCGGCGACCGCCCCGCCGAAGAGGATCACGTCATAGGGCGCGCGCTGGCGATGGCCTTGCGCCAGCGGCCCCTCGACATAGCCGGCGGCGGCGATCCGGTGCTCGACCAGGGCAGCCCGCCCAAGCCGGCCCAACGCCGCGTCGTTTTCCAGGGCGACGACGCTTTTGCCCAGCATAGCCGCCAGTGCCGCCTCGTATCCCGTCCCCGCGCCGACCACAAGAACCGAGTCGCCACGGCCGATCGCAGCCGCCTGCAACAGGCGCGCCGCGACCATCGGCTGCATCAGGTAACGCCCGCCGCCGAGCGCCAAATCGGCATCGACATAGGCGATCCCGGCCAGGGAAGGAGGCACGAACAGTTCTCGCCGGATTCGCCCAAAAGCGGCGATGACGCGCTCGTCGGTTACCTTGTTTGGGCGAATCTGGCTCTCGACCATATTGGCGCGGGCCGCTTCGTACACGGACATCGCAACACTCGGGATGACGGCAAGGGGCGCGCGGTTATATCGAGCGGCGCGCTCAACCACAACAAGCGCTACGGCAAATCTGCCCTCCGCACCGGTTGTCCGGGGGGCAGCGCGGCGAGCAGCGCGGCCGCCGTCGTCCCGAGAAGCGGATGTCGCCAGCCGGGCGCCAGGTCGCAGAGCGGGGCCAGCACGAACCGCCGCTCGTGCATGCGCGGATGGGGCAGCACGAGTCGCGGCGTGTCGACAACGAGACCGTCATAGTCGATCAGGTCGAGATCGAGCGTGCGCGCGGCGTTGCGCTCGCCGCGGACCCGCCCGAACTCCGCCTCCAGCGCAAGCAGCCGGTCGAGCAGAAACCCGGGCTCGCGCTCGGTGTCGACGATCGCGACAGCGTTGACGAACCAGGGCTGATCCGAAGGAGGCACCGGCTCCGACTCATACCAAGGCGAGCAGGCGAGCACATGCAGGTGCGGCGCCGCGAGCGCATCCACCGCCGCCGCGCCCGTCTCCCGAGGCGAGGCATAGCCCTGCGCGGCAAGGTTGCCGCCGATTCCGACGACGATCATCGCCCGTTGTACTCCGCCGGCGCGCTTGACGCCGCCCGGCTCTCGTAAGAGACTGTCAACATAGCTCAATCCTTGGAGTCAGTGATGCTAATTCACCCAGAAGATCGCATTGCGATCTTCATTGATGGTGCAAATTTATATTCTGCCGCTCGGGGCCTCGCCTTCGACATTGACTACAAAAGACTTTTGGAAATGTTCCGGTCGAAGGGGCGGTTGATTCGAGCATTTTACTACACTGCGCTGCTGGAGGACCAGGAGTACTCGCCGATCCGGCCGCTCGTCGACTGGCTGGACTATAACGGCTACACGATGGTCACCAAGCCGACCCGGGAATTCACCGACGCGATGGGGCGGCGGCGGATCAAGGGCAACATGGATATCGAGCTGGCGATCGACATGCTCGAAATGGCTCAGCACATCGACCACGCGGTGCTGTTTTCCGGCGACGGCGATTTCCGCCGGCTGGTCGAGGCGGTGCAGCGCCGCGGCGTCCGAGTCTCGGTTGTCTCGACGCTGCGCTCGTCGCCGCCGATGGCGTCGGACGATCTGCGCCGGCAGGCCGACAGCTTTATCGAGCTGCAGGATCTCGCCCCGCAAATCGCGCGCGCTCACCACCCGCGCGACGATGCGCCGGCCCGGCTGCGCGGCGAGCCGGTCGACACGCAATGACCGAGGCGGCCCAGCCGCACCTGCCGACCCCCGACTGCCCGCTTTGCCCCCGCCTCGCCGCCTTTCGGGCGACGCAGCGGGCCGCGCATCCGGACTGGTTCAACGCCCCGGTGCCGCCGTTCGGGGAGAGCGGCGCCGAGCTGCTGATCGTGGGTCTCGCGCCGGGGCTGCGCGGGGCCAACCGCACCGGGCGCCCCTTTACCGGCGACTATGCCGGCGACCTGCTCTACGCGACGCTGCGCAAATTCGGCCTCGCGGCGGGCGACTACGCCGCCCATCGCGACGACGGGCTGTCCTTGATCGGCGTCCGCATCACCAACGCGGTGCGCTGCGTGCCGCCGCAGAACAAGCCCGAGACGGCGGAAATCGGCGCGTGCCGCCCCTTCCTCGCCGGCGAGCTCGCGGCGCTGCCGCGGCTGCGCGCGGTGGTCGCGCTGGGGTCGATCGCGCATCAGGCGGTGCTCGCCGCGCGCGGCGAGCGGCGCGCCGCCTATCCCTTTGCGCACGCGGCGCTGCACGAGCTTCCCGGCGGATTGCTCCTCGCCGACAGCTACCACTGCTCCCGCCTCAACACGAATACCGGCAAGCTGACGCCGGCGATGTTCGAGGCGGTGTTCGCGGCGGTGGTTGAGCGCCTGGGACCTACGCCCCGCCCTTCATGATCCGGGCGCGGTCGCGCTGCCAATCGCGGTCTTTCTCGGCCTGGCGCTTGTCGGCCTTGCGCTTGCCGCGGGCGAGGCCGAGCTCGACCTTGGCGCGGCCGCGCTCGTTGAAATAGATCGACAGCGGCACGATCGTGACGCCCTCGCGGCGGATCGCGCCGAGCAGGCGGTTCATCTCCTTGCGGTGGAGGAGCAATTTGCGCTTGCGGCGCGGCTGGTGGTTGAAATGCGCCGAGGAGCCGTATTCGGGGATGTTGGCGTTGACGAGAAACAGCTCCCCGCCGGTCTCGTCGGCATAGGATTCGGCGATGCTGGCCTGGCCCTGGCGCAGCACCTTGACCTCGGTGCCGTGCAGCACGAGCCCGGCTTCGAGCGTGTCGGTGATCAGGTAGTCGTGCCGAGCGCGGCGGTTTTGCGCGGCGTAGCGGTCTCCGGCCCGCATCTAGTTGATGAGGCCCGCCCCGCGCATCGCCGCCTTCACCTTCTCCTGCGTTTCGGGCGTCGTCCGCCACAGCGGCTGGCGCACGTCCGGCCGGCAGCGGCCGAGCAGCGAGGCGGCGTATTTGACCGGCGCGGGGCTCGTTTCGACGAACAGCGCGTCGTGCAGCGGGATCAGCCGCTCGTTGATCTGCCGCACCGTGGCGACATCGCCCTTCTGCCAGGCCTCGTGCATCTCCGAGCAGAGGTGCGGCGCGACATTGGCGGTGACCGAGATGCAGCCGTCGCCGCCCTGCGCGAGATAGGCGACCGCGGTCCCGTCCTCGCCCGAAAGCAGCGAGAAGTCGCCGTCGATCTCGACCCGCATCTTCAGCGGCCGGGTCAGGTCGTTGGTCGCGTCCTTGACCCCGACGATGTTCGGCAGCTTGGCCAGCCGCGCCATTGTCGCGTTCGACATATCGACCGAGCTGCGGCCCGGAATATTGTAAATGACAATAGGAATATCAACGGCGTCATGGACGGCCTTAAAGTGCTGGTAGAGGCCCTCCTGGGTCGGCTTGTTGTAATAGGGGCACACCACCAGGGCGGCGTCGGCGCCGGCTTCCTTGGCCTGGCGGGTGGCCTCGATCGTGTGGTGCGTGGAGTTGAACCCGGTGCCGGGAATGACCGGGGCACGGCCCTTGGCGACCTCGACGCACAGCTCGATGACCCGCCGCTGCTCGTCGTTTTCGAGCGCGGGGCACTCGCCGGTCGTGCCGATCGGCACCAGCCCGTGCGTGCCCTGGCCGATCTGCCAGGCGACATGCTCCTGGAACGCGGTTTCGTCGACCGCGCCATCCTTGAACGGGGTGATCAAGGCGACGAGCGACCCTTTGAACATCGCAGACATGGAATCCTCCCCGCCTTTCGCTTTGCCGCCGGCAACGATAGTCCCGCCCGCTTCCGGCTTCAACTGCGCGATTCCCCGGGCTCGGCTTGCCCGAGCTGGGGAAAATCCGTACACACTTCCGTTCCTTCCGGCCAACAATGACGAGGCCTCGGGCGTTGCCCCGGATCGTGCGAATATTTCTTGCCGTCCTCGCGGTCGCCGCGCTGCCCATGGCGGCGGCGAAAGCGCAGGATCCCGCCGTCCCCGCCGCCCTGGCCGCGGCGTCGCGCAATGACTGGGTGCAGGCCTACGCGCAGGCGGCGCAAAGCGGCGATCCCCTCGTGTCAAAGGTCGTGCGCTGGCTCGACTATACCCACAACCTGTCGGGCGGGCGCTTTGCCGAGATCGCCGATTTCATCACCCACAACCCGTCCTGGCCGCACCAGAAGACCTTGCGGCGCCACGCCGAGGCCGCGCTCGCCGCGGAAACCGACGATACCGCCGCCGCCTGGCTGAAGGCGCATCCGCCGGTCAGCGCGGCCGGCAAGGTCCGCCTCGCCGAGTTGACGATCAAGGGCGGCAAGGCCGCCGAGGGCACGGCGATGCTGCGCGCCGCCTGGGTCGAGGAGGATTTTCTGCCCGGCGACGAGCGCGGCTTCTGGGCGCGCTACGGCAGCACGATGCGGCCCGAAGACAACGAGCGCCGGCTCGACCGCCTGTTGTGGGACGGGGATCGCGACGGCGCGCGGCGGATGATCCCGCTGGTGCCGGCGGAATACCAGAAATTGGCCGAGGCGCGGCTCGCGCTGGAAACCGGCGCGCACGACGCCGCCGCGGCCGTCGGCAAGGTGCCGGCCGAGCTTCAGTCCACGCCGGGCCTCGTCTTCGACGAGGTGCGCTGGCGCCGCAAGCAGGACATGAACGACGATGCCGGCCGCCTCCTCCTCGCCCATCCCGACAACGCGGTCCGGCCGCTATCGTGGTGGAGCGAGCGCCAGATCGTCGCTCGCCGTCTGCTCGCCGGCGGCAATGCCGAGCTTGCCTATAACATCGTGCAGCAGCACGGGCTCAGCGACGGCCGCTCTTATTCCGAGGCCGAGTTCCTCTCCGGCTATATCGCGTTGCGGTACCTGAAAAAGCCGGAAATCGCGTTTGAGCACTTCGCGCATATCCTGGCGCGGGTCGATACGCCCTACGGCAAATCGCGCGCCGCCTATTGGAGCGGCCGCGCCGCCGAGGCCCAGGGCAAGCACGATTTGGCGCTGAAATGGTACGCCGCCGGAGCGGAGAACATGGCGACGTTCTACGGTCAGCTCGCGGCGCATGAGCTGGGCGACGACGCGCCCCCGCACCCCGTGCCGGAACCCAAGGCGACCGCCGCCGAGCAGGCGAAATTCGACGCCGGCGAGACCGTGCGCGCGGCGGCCCTCTTCGCCGCCGCCGGCGACCGCGACGACACTCGCATCTTTGTCGCCCATCTCGCCGAAACGGTGCAGGGCCGCATGGAGTTCGCGATGCTCGCGGCCTTCGCCGAGGCGCATGGCCGGATCGACCTGGCGATCCATGTCGCCCGCCACGCGATGGATGCCGGCACGCCGCTGATGGTGCACGGCTATCCGGTGACCGCCTTGCCGCCGGGCGGCACTATCGAAGCGCCCCTGGTTTACGCGATCGTCCGGCAGGAAAGCGCCTTCGACCAGTACGCGGTCAGCCGAGCCGGCGCGCGCGGGCTGATGCAGCTGATGCCGGGGACCGCGGCGACCCTCGCGCGCAAGATGAGCATCTCCTATTCGCCCGGGCAGCTGACCGGGGACGGCGCCTACAACATCATGCTCGGCCGCACGTATCTGGAGGGGCTGCTCGAGGATTTCGGCGGGTCATACGCACTGGCTATCGCCGGCTATAATGCCGGGCCGGGGCGCATCCGCCAGTGGCTGCGCGACTACGGCGATCCGCGCGGCAAGGATGTCAGCATGGTCGACTGGATCGAAACGATCCCGTTCACCGAGACGCGGGTCTATGTCCAGCGCGTGCTGGAGAATTTGCAGGTCTATCGCGGCCAGAACGTCAACAGCGCCACCGCGTTCTCCCTCGTCAGCGACCTGGCGCGATAGAGGGAGGCGCGGCGGCGCTGCCTGTCGACTCGCGTCGTCAGATGCGCCCGTAGCCGAATATCAGAAAGACGATCAGCACGATCAGCAGCAGGCCGCCAATGCCGAACCCGCCGCCGTAGCCATACCGGGAGTAGCCCCAACCGCCTCCGCCGAAGAGCAGGAGGATCAGGATAATCAGTAAGATAAGGCCCATGTCTTACCCTCCTTTAACCGGGGAGCGAGAGCATCACCGGTCGCAGTGACCTGGCCCTGTAAACCGTTTCCGCGACGCAAGCGTTCCAAAAAAACATTGAGCCAACCGGCGATGCCGGGCGTTCCGGGGACATGGAGAAAGCCAGCAATGCCGGCGGGCCGTTCCCGACCCCGCCGCCGGGAACCCCGCCAAGGCCGCCGCCCGACCCGCTTACGCCCCCGCCGATCGACGAGCCGCCGCCGCCGATCCCGACGCCGCGCCCGGACGACCCGCCCGTGCCGGTGAAGGATCCTCCGCCGGGGCGCCTGCAATAGCGGTTTGGGGTTAGAGCCGCCGTTTTGACGACTTGGAAATGCCCTAGCGCTGCTGGCTGGCCGGAACGATGTGGCCGAGCTGCATGAACTTCGTCGGGTCCTGCGGCTCGCCGTTGACCAGCACTTCGTAGTGGACGTGCGGACCGGTGGCACGGCCGGTGCTGCCGAGATAGCCGATCTGCTGGTGCGCCTTGACGCGCTCGCCGACCGAGACCGTGTAGCGGTGCATATGAGCGTAGCGCGTCGTGATCCCGTGGCCGTGGTCGATCTCGACGATCTTGCCGTAATCGTCGCGGTAGCCGGCATAGGTGACGACGCCGGGCGCCGTCGCGTAGATCGGCGATTCGTAGGGTGCGTCGAGGTCGAGCCCGGTATGGAACGAGCCGCGGCCGTTGAACGGATCGTGGCGCACGCCGAACCCGCTGCCGATTTCGTAATCGGTCATCAGCGGCGCCGAGACCGGAAGCGTCTTCATCATCGCCCGCAGCGCGGCGAGCTTCTCCGGGGTCAGCGACGAAGGCGGCGGCGCCGCGCCCTTGCCGACCGGCACGAACGGACCGCCCTCGCCGCGGCTGACGCCGAATTGCGAGAACAGCCGGGCGACATCGACCCCGGCCGAGGCCAGCACCTTCTCGACCTCGCCAACCGGCCCGCGGCCGCCGCGCG
>DASUIE010000193.1:0-15848 GCA_036273175.1 Allostellaceae bacterium | reverse complement strand
CAGGACCAGAATTTCAACATCACCCTGGAGCGCGATTTCGCCGCCGCGATCGCACCGGTCGAGCTGGTTCCGCAGGATGTCACCCGCGTCTTCCTCAACCTGATCGGCAACGGCTTCCACGCCGCCGGCAAGCGCGGCCGGGAGGCCCGCGACCCGGCCTTTCGGCCTGTGCTCAAAGTCTCCACCCGCGAAGTTTCCGATGGGGTCGAGGTTCGCGTGCGCGATAACGGCACCGGCATCCAGCCCGAGCACCGCGACAAGCTGTTCCAGCCCTTTTTCACCACCAAGCCCACCGGCGAGGGCACCGGGCTCGGTCTTTCGATCAGCTACGACATCGTCACCCAGCAGCACGGCGGCTCGATCACCGTCGACAGCGAACCCGGCGCCTTTACCGAATTCACCGTCCGATTGCCGCGCGCGGCGCGCGCGAGGAGAACGGGGAGACCAGCGTGAGCGTCAGCATCCTGATTGTCGACGACGAGCCCGACGTCGCCGAATTGTTCCGCCAGCGGTTCCGCCGCGAGTCGCGCCAGGGCACCTATGTGCTGCATTTCGCCGGCTCAGGACAGGAGGCGCTGACCAGCCTCGACGGCGAGATCGAGCCCGAGCTGATCGTGATCCTTTCCGACATCAACATGCCGGGGATGGACGGGCTGGCCTTGCTGCGCGAGGTCAAGCGGCGGCGTCCCGAGCTGCCGGTGATGATGGTCACCGCCTATGGCGATGACGAGCGCCGCCGGCAGGCCAGCGAATTCGGCGCCGCGGAGTTCATCACCAAGCCGGTCGATTTCGACTTCCTGAAGCAGCAATTGCAGCAACTGCCGGCCGGCTCGGCGTGACCGGCCCCGCCAAAATCCTCGCCGTCGACGACGAGCCCGATTTCGAGGTGTTGATGCGGCAGCGATTTCGCCGCGAGATCCGCGACGGCGAATTCACCTTTCGCTTTGCCCATCACGGCGAAGAAGCGCTGGTTTTGCTCGCGGACGAGCCGGATATCGAGCTGATGCTGCTCGACATCAACATGCCGGTGATGGACGGGCTGACCCTGCTCGCAGAATTGCGCGAGCGCCGGCTGCCGGTGCGGGCGATCATCGTGTCGGCGTATGGCGACATGAACAATCTGCGCACCGCGATGAACCGCGGCGCCTTCGATTTCGTGACCAAGCCGGTCGACCTCAACGACCTCGAAATCACGATCCGCAAGACCCTCGACGAGATCGGCCGGGTGCGCGACCTGGACCGCCGCCGCGCCGCCGCCGAACGGGCGCGCACCAACCTTTCCCGGTATTTCTCGCCGACCATCGTCGAGATGCTGGCCGAGCGCGACGAGCCGCTGGGCGCGGTGCGGCGGCAGACCGTGGCGGTGCTGTTTGTCGACATCGTCGGCTTTACCCGCATGGCCGAGCAGATGGCGCCCGAGGCGGTGGTGACGATGCTGCGCGAGTTCCACGTCCGGATGACCGCGCAAATCTTCGCCTGCGGCGGCACGGTCGAGAAATATATCGGCGACGAGATCCTCGCCGTGTTCGGCTTGCCCAATGCCGGGGCCGACGATGCGGGCAACGCCCTCGTCTGCGCCGGGCGCATGATCGCCGCGCTGGGTCCGTGGAGCGAGGAGCGCCAACAGCGCGGCGAGCCGCCGCTGACGATCGGCATCGGGCTCAATTACGGCCCGGCGGTAATCGGCGATGTCGGCAGCGAGCACAGCCTGTCCTTTACCGTGATCGGCGACACGGTCAACACCGCGAGCCGCCTGCAAGGCCTGACGCGCTTGCTGCAAACGCCACTCGTCGTCAGCGAGGCGGTGGTCGCCGCCATCGGCGCGGCGCCGTCATCGAGCGCGGCCGGATTGATCGGCAGGTTGCGCGACGGCGGCGAGCAGGCGCTGCGCGGGCGCGAGGCGCCGGTGCGCATCTGGAGCTGGGCGACCGCCTGACCCCGACCCGTTATTCCGGCCGCAACACGATGGTGGAGAGCGGCGGAAGGTCGAGCGCCAGCGATGCCGGCTGGTCGTGCAGCGGTGACGGCTCGGCGGTCGCCGCACCGCCATTGCCGTACCCGGAGCCGCCATAGCACGTCGCATCGGTATCGAGGACGGCGCGCCAGGTCCCGGCGGCGGGCACGCCGAGGCGGTACCCGTTTCGCGGCACCGGGGTGAAATTACCGACCGCAAGCACCGGCGGACTGTTGCCGCCGGACATTCGCAGGTAGGCGAAGACGCTCTGCTCGCTGTCGCCGCCGACGACCCAGCGAAACCCGTCGCCGTCGCAATCGCGTGCATGCAGGGCGGGCTCGGCGGCGTAGAGCCGGTTGAGGTCGCGCACCAGGCGCTGCACCCCGCGATGCGCCGGGTCGTCGAGCAGCCACCAATCGGGCTGCCCGTCGTGGTTCCATTCGCGCTCCTGCCCGAACTCGCCGCCCATGAACAGGAGCTTCTTGCCCGGATGGGTCCACATAAAGCCGAAATAGGCGCGCAGATTGGCGAAGCGCTGCCACGGGTCGCCGGGCATGCGGCCGAGCAGCGAGTGCTTTCCGTAGACCACCTCGTCATGCGACAGCGGCAGGATGAACCGCTCCGAAAAGGCGTAAAGCAGGCCGAAGGTCATCTCGCCATGCCGGTAACGGCGGTAAACGGGGTCGTGCGCCGCGTAATCGAGCGTGTCGTGCATCCATCCCATGTTCCACTTGTAGTGAAAGCCGAGCCCGCCCTCGTCGGGCGAGCGGGTGACGCCGGGCCAGGCCGTCGATTCCTCCGCGACCAGGATCGCGCCGGGGCAGCGCTCGTCGAGCACCCGCCGCAACTCTTGCAGGAACGCGACCGATTCGAGGTTTTCACGCCCGCCATGGCGGTTTGGGATCCACTCGCCTTCCTTGCGGCTGTAATCGCGGTAGAGCATCGCCGCGACCGCGTCGACGCGCAGCCCGTCGACGTGAAAGCGCTCGATCCAATACAGCGCGCTGGCGATCAGGAAGCCGCGCACCTCGGTGCGGCCGAGATTGTAGACAAAGGTGTTCCAGTCGGGCTGATACCCCTCGCGCGGATCGGCATGCTCGTAAAGCGGGGTGCCGTCGAAGCGGGCGAGCCCGTGCGCGTCCGTCGGGAAATGCGCCGGGACCCAATCGAGCAGCACCCCGATCCCGGCATTGTGACAGCGGTCGATCAGGTCGGCGAAATCCTCCGGCGTGCCGAACAGCGCATGCGGCGCGAACTGGCCGAGCGGCTGGTAGCCCCACGACCCGCCGAACGGGTGCGCCATCACCGGCAAAAACTCGATGTGGGTGAAACCCATGCGCGAGACGTAATCGACCAGCTTCGCGGCCAGATCGGACCAATCGAGGGCCCGCCCGTCGGGGTGACGCAGCCACGAGCCGGCATGCACCTCGTAGATCGAGATCGGCGCATCGGGAGCCTGGCGCCGCGCCCGCTCGGCGCACCAGGCCGTGTCGGACCAGCGGAAAGGAGCCGGGTCGGCGACAACCGATGCGGTGGCCGGCGGCGGCTCGGCCTGCCAGGCGACCGGATCGGCCTTGTGCGGCAGGAGCGCGCCGTCCGGCCCGAGCAGCTCGTATTTGTAGAGAGCTCCGGGAGCGAGGCGCGGCACGAAAATCTCCCACACCCCGGCCTCATGGCGCAGCCGCATCGGATGGCGCCGTCCATCCCAGCCGTTGAAGTCGCCGATCACGGAGACGCGCCGCGCATTCGGCGCCCACACCGCGAAGCGCACGCCCGCGACGCCGTCGACGACCGTCGCATGCGCGCCAAGCGCCTGGGACAAATCGTGGTGCCTGCCCTCGGCCAGCAGGTAGACATCGAGCTCCCCGAGCAGCGGGCCGAACGAAAACGGGTCCTCGGTTTCCTGGATCGGCCCGCCCCAATCGATCCGCAGCAGATAGGGACCGGGGCCGGGGCTCGGGCCGGCAAAAAGCCCAGTCTGGCGCAGCGGGCTCAGCGCGGTCTCGAGGCCGGGCTGGTCGCGCGCGACGGCGGCGACCGTGAAGGCGCCGGGCAGCATCGCGCGGATCGTGCCGCCGTGGCGCCCGAGCACGGCGAACGGGTCGAGGCTGTTGCCGTCGATGACAGCTTGCAGCGCGGCGTCAGTCATCGGCGGCATCCTTGGCCGCGCCGAGAATGCGGGCGGCGATCCGCGCCAGCCCCTCGACCGGGATGTCGATCCAGGACGGCCGGTTGGCCGCCTCGTAGCAAATCTCGTAGGCCGCCTTTTCCAGCAGGAAGAGGTCGAGCAGCGCCGGCTCGCTGGCCGGGGACACCCAGCGCCGCCCGCTTTCGTCATGGGCGGCGCGGTAGGCGGCGAGAAACGCCGCGGACGCCTCCTCGGCGAAATGCGCGAGCACGGCCGTGTGCCCGGGAGAGGCGTTGGCCGCGCCGCCCGCCCGGCCCGAGGCCACCGCGACGGCATAGTCGAACGAGCGCAACAGCCCCGCGACATCGCGCAGCGGGCTCGCCTTGGCCCGCCGCTCGGGCAGGGGCTTCGCCGGCTCGCCCTCGAAATCGATGATGAAGGCGTCGCCCGACGAGACCAGCAATTGTCCGAGATGAAAGTCGCCGTGGATGCGCGTCTTCAGCAGGCCGCGCGCGGAAATGCCGGCCGCGTCGACCGCCGCGATCAGCGCCTCGCGCTGGCCAAGCAGAGGTTCGGCGATATTGGGGTTCGCGGCGAGCGCTGCAAACGCCGCCTCGAGCTGGCTGCGCGCCGCGTCCGACCACGCGTGCAGATCGGCCGCGCTCGCGCGTTCGGGAGCGAAGGCCGGATTGTCGCTCGGCGCCGCCAGCACCGCATGAAGCTCGGCGAGGCGGCGGCCGATCGCGGCGGCGACCGTGTCGTAGCCGGCGAGCGTGTCGGCGATGTCTTCGTGCTGCGCCTCGGGGTCGATGATCTCGCCGGTCTTGAGCGCCCGCGACAGGAAGTCGAGAGTCCAGCCCCAGCCGTCGCCCTGGTTGCGGATGAAGCCCTGCACCAGAACCATCGTCGACGGCGTGCCCTCCGCGTCGAACCGCGCGACCTCGCCCAGCAGCTGGGCGGTGTTGCCGAAGCCCCGTTCGGTCAGGTAGCGCGTCATCTCGGCTTCCGGGTGGATGCCGGGCGCGAGCCGCCGCACCAGCTTGAGCACGGCCTGGTCGCCGACGATCAGCGAGCTGTTCGACTGCTCGGCCGAAAGGCGGCGGATTTCCGGGGTCTGCGGAAACTCGATCTCGGCCAGCCGCGCGGTCGGGATAAAGCGGATCGCGCCGCCGGCGGCAAGCGGCCGCACCGCCGATACCGCGAGCGCGCGCAGCACCGTCACCGGCAGCGCGTCGATCGCGAAGGCGTCGGTCAGAAAGCCGACCCGCCGGCCGCGCCGCACCCGCGCCAGCGCGAGCTGCTGGGGCAGCGCGTCGGCGGTCTCGTCCTCCCACGCGATCGCCATCGGCAGCGCGTAGGTTTGGGGGCCGCCGGGGAGTGCGACCTCGATCTCGCAGAGCAGCAACTCGGCCTGGCGGCTGGCGATCGCCTCGGCGACGGAGATGCGCACCGACTCGATCCGCTCGTTTTTTGACGCGAACCAGCGGCGGCGGGCGAGGTAGGCGGGCAGCGCCTCCCCTTCCAGCACGCGCCGCGCCGCCGGCTCCAGCACCTCGGCGACGCGCTCGCGGATGACGAGCGTCGCCAGCTCCGCCATCGGCTCGGGCGCGGGCAGATGCCAAACCGGCAGGCTCGCATCGGTCGAGAGGATGAACCAGTAGAAGGCAAAGTCCGGCAGGGTCAGCAGATACGGCAGCTGGCCGACCGGCGGAAAGGTCGAGCCGCCGGTCAGATCGACGGGGATGCGGCCGGCGAAAGCGGAGAGGTCGAGCTCGACGGCCTGGATCACCCGCGACAGGTTGCACACGCAGAGGATCGTCTCGTCCTCGTGCTCGCGCAGAAACGCCAGGACCTTGCGGTTGCCGGGATAGAGAAAGCGCAGCGCGCCGCGGCCGAAGGATTTGTGGCGCTTGCGCACGGTGAGCATCCGGCGCATCCAGTTGAGCTGCGAATACTGGTCGCCCGACTGCGCCTCGACATTGATCGCCTCGAACCCGTAGACCGGGTTCATGATCGGCGGGAGCATCAAATTCTCGGGGCTGGCGCGGGAAAACCCGCCGTTGCGGTCGGGCGACCACTGCATCGGCGTGCGCACCCCGTCGCGGTCGCCGAGGTGGAAATTGTCGCCCATGCCGAGCTCGTCGCCGTAATAGATGACCGGGGTGCCGGGCATCGACAGCAGCAGCATGTTCATCAGCTCGATGCGGTTGCGGTCGTGCTCCAGGAGCGGCGCGAGCCGGCGGCGGATGCCGAGATTGAGGCGCGCCCGGCGGTCGGCGGCGTAGGTGTTCCACAAGAGGTCGCGTTCCTTGTCGGTCACCATTTCGAGCGTCAGCTCGTCGTGGTTCCGCAGAAAGATCGCCCACTGACAGTTCGCCGGAATTTCCGGTGTCTGGCGCATGATGTCGCTGATCGGAAAGCGGTCCTCCTGGGCGATCGCCATGTACATGCGCGGCATCAGCGGGAAATGAAACGACATGTGACACTCGTCGCCCTCGCCGAAATACTCCTGCGCGTCCTCGGGCCATTGATTGGCCTCGGCGAGCAGCATCCGGCCGGGGGCGTATTCGTCGAGCGCCTTGCGCAGCGTCTTCAGCACCGCGTGCGTCTCGGGCAGGTTTTCGTTGCTGGTGCCTTCGCGCTCGACGAGGTACGGCACCGCGTCGAGCCGCAGCCCGTCGACACCGAGGTCGAGCCAGAAATGCATGATGCTCAGCACCTCCCTGAGCACCCGCGGGTTGTCGAAGTTCAGATCGGGCTGGTGCGAGTAGAAACGGTGCCAGTAATAGGCGTTGGCCACCGGATCCCAGGTCCAGTTCGACTTCTCGGTATCGACAAAGATGACCCGCGTGTCGGCATAGGCGTCGTCGTGGTCGGACCAGACGTAGTAGCTGCGTGCGACCGAGCCGGGCTTTGCCGCGCGGGCGCGCTGGAACCACACATGCTGGTCTGAGGTGTGGTTGATGACGAGCTCGGTGATGACGCGGATGTCCCGCTCGTGACAGCCGTGGACGACGCGGCGGAAATCGGCGAGCGTGCCGTAATCGGGATGCACGCCGCGGTAATCGGCGATGTCGTAGCCGTCGTCGCGCCGCGGTGACGGATAAAACGGCAACAGCCAGATGGCGTTGACGCCGAGGCTCTGGATGTAGTCGAGCTTTTGCAGGAGGCCCGGAAAGTCGCCCACCCCGTCATTGTTCGAGTCGAAGAACGATTTGACGTGGAGCTGGTAGATGACCGCATCCTTGTACCAAAGCGGGTCGGTCATCACCGATAATTTGCGTTTTTTGTTCATCGCACCGGCCGGATTCGCCAGATCGAAAAGGGATTGGTCCCGGGGTCCAGGCGGATGTGCTGGATCTTCCCGGTCCAGGTGAAGGCGGTTTCCGTCATCAACTCCTCGGCGGCGACCGCCGCGGTGTCGGAGAGGCTCCAGAGCCACACCGGCACCTCGATGTCGCATTCCTGCGGTGTGTGCGGATCGAGATTGACCGCGACGAGGACGACATTCAGCAGGTCTGGTGTCGCCTTCGAGAAATAGAGGACCTGATCGTTGAACGCGTTGTGGAAGCTGAGCCCGAGATGCGTTTGCAGCGCCGGGTTGGCGCGGCGGATACGGTTCAGCCGGCCAAGCTCGGCGACGATGTTGCCGGGCGCATTCCAGTCGCGCGCGCGGACCTCGTATTTCTCGGAGGCCGCGTATTCCTCGCGGCCCGGCAGCGCGCGCGCCTCGGCCAGCTCGAAGCCGCTATAGACGCCGAACAACCCCGACAACGTCGCGCCGAGCGCCGCGCGGATCAAAAACCCGGGCCGGCCGGAAGTCTGCAGGAACACCGGGTTGATGTCCGGCGTGTTGACGAAGAAATGCGGGCGGAAAAATTCGCGCGGCGCGGTCGTGGTCAGCTCGGTCAGATATTCGGTCAGCTCGGCCTTGGTGTTGCGCCAGGTGAAATAGGTGTAGGACTGCGAAAAGCCGAGCTTTGCCAGGCGGTACATCAGCTTGGGCCGGGTGAAAGCCTCGGCGAGGAACACCGAATCGGGAAAGCGCGCCTTCACTGCCGCGATCAGCCACTCCCAGAACGGCAGCGGCTTGGTGTGCGGGTTGTCGACCCGGAAGAGGCGCACCCCCTCGCCCGCCCAGAACAGCACGATGTCGCGCAGTGCGGTCCACAGCTCGGGCACCGCCCCGTCGGCATAGAAATCGACATTGACGATATCCTCGTATTTTTTCGGCGGATTTTCGGCATAGCGGATCGAGCCGTCGGGCCGCCATTGGAACCAGTCCGGGTGCTGTTTCAGCCACGGATGGTCGGGCGCGCATTGCACGGCGAAATCGAGCGCCAGCTCGATCCCGTGGCCCGCGGCGGCATCGCGCAGCCGGCGGAAATCGTCGATCGTGCCGAGAGCCGGGTGGATCGCGTCGTGCCCGCCTTCCTCGCCGCCGATCGCATAGGGGCTGCCCGGATCGCCCGGCTCGGCATGGGGATTGTTGTCCCGGCCCTTGCGGTTGACGCGGCCGATCGGGTGGATCGGCGGCATGTAGAGGACGTCGAACCCCATCTCGGCGATCGCCGGCAGACGCGCGATCACGTCGGCGAAAGTGCCCGGCCGGGCCGGATCGCCGCTCTGCGAGCGCGGAAACAGCTCGTACCAGCTCGCGAAACCGGCGGCCCGCCGCTCGGCCTCGACCGGGAATTCGACCGGGTGACGATACGCGTGCGGGCGCAGACGCGTCGCCGCCATCGCCGCCGCGGTCGACGGCGCGAGCAGCAGTTGGCGCCGCTCGGCCGGATCGGCCTGGGCAAGCTGCCCGGCGAGGGCGGCGAGAGCGGCGTCAGCCGCCTCCTCCGCGCTCTCCAGGATCAGGAGGCGCCCTTCCTCGAGCTCGAGGCCGATCGGCTGGCCGGCGGCGTGCTTCTTGTCGAGCTCCTCGGCGAAATTGCCGAAGCGGTCCTTCCAGGCGAGCACGGTGAACAAGTGCCGGCCGAGCCGCGCGAGCGGGAAATGTCCGGCCCAGCGATCGTTGCCGCGGGGGGCCATCTGTGCCTCGTGCCACTCCGCCTCGTCCTCGGCGCGCCATAGCAGCGCGGCGGCGAGGCGGTCATGTCCGTCGGCGATCACATCGGCGGAAACCTCGACCCGGTCGCCGACGAGGCGCTTGGCCGGGAATCGGCCCTCGTCGACCGAAGGGCTGACCGCCTCGATCGCGATGCGCGGAGCGGCAACGGCTTCGGCCACATCCGGCACCGGATGCGCGACCGGCGCGGCGTCGGTCCCGCGCAGCACCCGGACCCCGCCGGGCGGGATCGTCACCATGTCGTCGGGGCCGAACCGGTCGAGCCCGCCGAACCCGCCGCGCGTCAGCAGCGGCGCGACCGCGATCCGCGCCGGATCGTCGAGGCTGCTGTTGACCAGCACGACCCGGTCGTCGGCGAGGAGCAGCGCCGCCGCCGGCGCCTCGGGCGGCGACAGGGTCCGCACCGCGCCGCCGGGACCCGCCGGAGCGGCATTGGCGGCGGCAATCTCCTCGGCCAGATCGAACGGCGCCTCGGCCTTGAGGCGGGCGAAGTCCTCGGGACGGTCGCGCGCCGGGTCCATATCGCGGGAAGCGCCGTATTCAAACCCCATCGGCATCAGCCAGCCGGCGCCGAGCGCGGCGCTGAACGCGACGGCGCGGTCGGCGGCGCGGCGGGCGCGCCCGGAATAGGTGAAAGCCCGGCTCAGCCGCCGCTCGAACGGCGCTTCGGGCATCGCCACCAGCGGCGCGAGATGGGCGAGCCGGTCGACCGCCTCGCCGTACCCGCCGCTCCGGTAATCCCAGCCGCGGGAGCAGCAGGCGGCAAGGTCGAACCCGCTGCACGAGAGCGAGGCGGCCTCGGCTTCCGTGAGACCCAGCGTCCAGGCCATGAAACGCGTCCCGGCGTGGCGCGCCCGGACGGCGGCGATGACCTCTCGCCACCACGCCGCCGGCAGGCGATGCGGGCGCAGGCAGCGGAAGCCGCCGATCCCGGCATCGGCCCATTCGATCAGGCGGCGGCCCCACCATTCCGTATCGGGCTCGCCGCACAGCCTCGCGACGCCGCGCTGCAGCGGAGGCCGGCGCGGGTCGGGCGGCTCGTCGTCGGTATCGGCGCGATAGGGACCGCCCGCCAGGGAGGACTCGGCGGCGACCGCGTCGGCCACCACGTCGAGCATCGGCAGCAAGCCGCGACCCCGGGTCTGCTGAGCCAATCGCGCCAGGGCGGCAACGGCGTCGCCGCTGCCCAGCCGCGGATCGAGCCGGTCGTGATCGGCGGTGAGGAACAGATCGGCGGTCGCACCGGGCAGGAAAGGCGGCGCCATGGCCACCGCGCCGAACCCCATCGCGGCGATTCGGTCGAGGTGGTCCGGCCACAAATCCATCGATCCTGCGAGTAGCGGATGCAGGTAGTAGAACGAAATTTTCGACATGCCCCCGTCGCCGCATCCGCTGTGCCGACAGTTAGGCGAACAAAAACCGGCTGTTGTCGTTCCGGGCGAGGGCTGAACTTCTTCGGCGCGGGGCTGTTTTCCGGCTAACCCCAAACCGGAATTACGGAGTTCAAATCATGAGCCACCGCTTTGCGCAGGGCGCGTCCGCCGCGATCATGATCCTCGCCAGCACCGCGGCATTCGGCCAGACCCGAAGTCAGATGACCCCGGGCGACCAGCAATTCATCAAGGAAGCTGCGATCGGGGGCCAGTTCGAGGTCGATGCCGGCAAGCTCGCCGCGCAATCGGCCAACCCGCAGGTCAAGCAATTCGGCGAGAAGATGGTGCAGGACCACGGCACCGCCGACGCCCAGCTCAAGAATATCGTTCAGGCGCAGGGAGCCACCGCCCCGGCCGGGCTCGATCCCAAACATGCGCAGCTTCGCAACCGGCTTGCATCGCTCAAGGGCGAGGCCTTCGACCGCGAATACATCACGCAGATGGTCAAGGACCACGACGAGGACGCCAAGAAATTCGCCGACGAGCAGCGCAACACCAAGGACCCGCAGCTCAAGCAGTTCGCCGAGCAGACGCTGACGGTGATCAAGGAGCACGACCAAATGGCCCGCCAGATCGCGGGCACCATGGGGATAAAGGTCTCCGCCCGCGATAAGCGCGGGTAGCCTGCGCGCGCCGTCAAGAAGGCTCCAACGGAACCGCCCGGTTCGCCGCTTGTTAGAGGTTTGCGCAATCGGAGGGACAAACCATGGGTTTAATCCTGCTGTGGCTCCTGGGCATACCGCTACCGATCATTCTGATCCTGCTATTGCTGTGGCATTGAGGGAGGTGGCGCGATGACCAGCACCACCGTTCTGGAGGCGCGCGGCCGGGATTCCGCGACCGTTGCCGTGGTCGGCGGCTCCGGCGCCACGATCGGGTGGGGCGCGGCGATCTGCGGCGCCTTTGTGATCGCGGCGTTGAGCGTGATCCTCCTCGCCTTGGGCGCCGGGTTCGGCCTGTCCTCGGTATCGCCGTGGCCCGGCTCGGGCGCGTCGCTGACGACGTTCACCGTCGTCTCGGCGGTCTGGCTAATCGTCGTCCAGTGGCTGTCCTCGGCGATCGGCGGCTATATCGCCGGACGGCTCGGCCGGGCGCCGTCGGGGCTCCACCCGGACGAGGCTAATTTCCGCGACACGGTACAAGGCGTGCTGGCGTGGGCCGTCGCCGCGATTGTCACCGGTGCGCTGCTCGCGAGCGCGGTGACGACGCTGCTCGGCGGCTCGGCGGCGGGCAGCGCGGCGTCGCCGAACGGCTCCAGCGCCGCCTCCTCGAACTACTTTGTCGACTCGCTGTATCGCAGTGGGACGCCAGACGCAAAGGCGAGCGCCGACGATGTCCGCGCCGAGACCGGCCGCATCCTCGCCAAGGACCTTGCCGCCAAGCAGGTTCCGGCCGATGACCGCGCCTACATGGCCAAGCTCGTCGTCGCCCGCACCGGGATCAGCCAGGAGGACGCGCAAAAGCGGGTCGACGAAACGGTCGCCAAGGCACGGCAAGCCGCCGACGAGACCCGCAAGGCCGGAGGGCGGCTCGCCCTGTTCACCGGGTTTTCGATGCTGATCGGCGCGTTTATCGCGGGGATTGCCGGCAAGATCGGCGGCGACCACCGCGACCGGCTGACGATCTAGCGGAACGCCTCAGGCAACGCGTCGAGGGGCACGCGCCGATACCGCCCCTCGCCGCCGCCCTGCGCTTCGGCGCAGTCATTGCAAGCGCACAGAAGACGCCGCTCCTCCGTATCCACGAGGTGCGAGTGGATTTTCGCGATCTTTTCGCCGCACAGCTCGCAGGTTTCTGAGCTCTCGTGCGATTCCGGATCGTTTCCCGCGATCGCCGCCGCGACGATAGTTTCGTTAACCATTTGAACCCCTTTGCGCCTCTTGTCTCGGAACGGCCGCCCATCGGGTTGGTTCCGGGGCGAAAAGGGGTGCATAACTCCCCGCCGAAAACGCAGGGAGGCCCGAAATGAGCGAGTTTTCGCGCCGGCGGATCGGCCGTACCGCGCTGCGGGTGACCGAGCTGGGTCTCGGCTGCGCGACGCTCGGCGGGAGCCGGATCGACGTCGCGCGGCAGGCCGCCGAGGAGATCGTGGGCGCCGCCTGGGACGCGGGCGTGCGCTACATCGACACGGCACCATTCTACGGGGTGGGCCAGGCCGAGCGGGCCGTCGGCGACGCAACGCGCGACCGTCCGCGCGGCGACTGGGTGCTGTCGACCAAGGTCGGCCGCCTGCTCAAGCCCAACGCGACCGGCGTTCATGCCGACGGCCGCCACCATCCGCTGCCGTTCGACCCGGTCTACGACTATTCGTATGACGGGATCATGCGGTCGTTCGAGGACAGCTTCCAGCGCCTCGGCCTCGCCAAGATCGACATCCTCTACGTCCACGATATCGGCGTGTACCAGCACGGCCCGCAAGGCCACCCGCCGCATATGAAGGCGCTGCGCGACAGCGGCTATCGCGCCCTCGAAAGCCTGCGCCGGTCGGGCGCGATCTTGGCCTTCGGCATCGGCGTCAACGAGCGCGAGGTGCTGCTCGAGGCGATGGAATGGGGCCAGTGGGACGCCTTCCTGCTTGCCGGGCGCTATACGCTGCTCGAACAGGCGCCGCTCGACGATCTGCTGCCGAAGTGCGTTGCCGCGGGGACCTCGATCGTCGTTGGCGGGCCGCTCAATTCGGGCATTCTCGCCGGCCGCGACACCTGGAATTACGCCCCGGCGCCGCCGGAGGTGATCGCGAGGGTCAAGGCGATCGCCGCGGTCTGCGACAGCCACAAGGTGCCGCTGCCGGCCGCGGCGCTGCAATTTCCGCTGGCGCATCCGGCGGTCGCGGCGATCATTCCGGGGCCGCGCAACGCCGCCGAGTTCCGCGCCAATCTCGACCTGCTCGCGCATCCGATCCCGGCCGCGCTATGGTCCGATCTGCGGCAGGCGAACCTGCTTCACCCCGACGCGCCGGTACCGGAGGGCAAATAGATGAGCGCAGCACCCAGCGTCCAGGACGAGTTGATCGGAACCGCCAAGCGGGTCCTGCCCGGCGGCACTTTCGGCAATTTGCCGGGCGATGTCGTGATCCGCGAGGGGCGCGGCGCCCGCGTCTGGGACGAGGACGGCAGGGAATATGTCGATTTCCTGCTCGGCTCGGGGCCGATGCTGGTCGGGCACGCACATCCCGAGGTGACCGCCGCGGCGCAGGCGCGGGTCGCCCAGGGCACGACCTTTTTCGCCAATAACCGCTGGGGGATCGAGCTCGCCGAGGCGATCGTCGGCGCGGTGCCGTGCGCCCAGCAGGTGCGCTTTGTCTCGACCGGGTCCGAGGCCGACCTCTACGCGATGCGGGCCGCCCGCGCCTATACCAAGCGCGACAAAATCCTCAAATTCGAGGGCGGCTACCACGGCATGAGCGATTATTCGCTGATGAGCCTCGCGCCGAAGCGGTCGGCGAATTTCCCCGCCGCCGTGCCCGATTCGGCCGGCATCCCGCGCGCCTTGCGCGACGAGATGCTGGTCGCCCCGTTCAACAACGTCGAGACGCTCGAAAGCCTGGTCAAGGAGCACCGCGAGGAGCTTGCCGGCGTCATCGTCGAGCCGTTCCAGCGCATTATTCCACCGGCCCCCGGTTTCCTCCAGGCGCTGCGCCGGATTACCGCCGAGAACGGCGTGCCGCTGATCTTCGACGAGGTGGTGACCGGGTTCCGCCTCGCTTATGGCGGGGCGCAGGAATATTACGGGGTGGAGCCCGACCTCTGCACGCTCGGCAAGGTGATCGGCGGCGGCTTCCCGCTCGCGGCGATCGCCGGCAAGAGCGAGATCATGGCGCATTTCGACCGCAACGCGGTCGGCGAGGACGCGTTTCTGATGCAGATCGGGACGCTGTCCGGCAACCCGGTCGCCGCCGCGGCCGGACTCGCGACCTTGGAGATCCTCCGCCGCCCCGGCGCCTACGAGAAAATCCACGCGACCGGCCGGGAACTGATGGACATCCTCGGCAGCCTGCTGCGCCAAGCCGGGATCGCCGCGCAGATCATGGGCGAACCGCCGCTCTTCGACGTCGTGTTCACCGGCGAGCCGATCCACGATTACCGCGGCGTCTTGAAGGGCGATGTCGATCTCGCCCGGCGCTTTAACGCGCTCCTGCGCGAGCGCGGCATCCTCAAGGGCGAGCAGAAATATTACGTGTCGCTCGCCCATAGCGAGGACGACGTGCGCTTTACCCGCGAGGCCTGGGAATCGGCGATCAAGGTGCTGCGGAGCTAACGAAGCGGTAAGCGGTCGCCGCGTAGTCTCCGGGGGGCTGGTTCGCACCCGGAGACGCCGTTGTCCGAAAATCGCGAAAAAGAGGCCCGCGACGCCTGGATCCGCGCGCTGCAGGCGACCGCGACGATCGGCGACGACCCGGCCGCGACCCTGCCCGCGACCGTCGCGCGGATGGCTGAGGCGCATCCCGACGCGCCGGCCCTGATCGGCACCGACGGGACGCTGACCTATCGCGAACTCGCGGAGCGGGCCCGACTCTATGCCGGCTGGGCCGCGCGGCAGAATGCCGGCGGCGGCAAGACCGTCTGCCTCTTGATGCGCAACTGCCCGGACTACATGGCGGTGTGGCTCGGCATTACCCAAATCGGCGGGGTCGTCGCGCTGATCAACACGCAGCTTACCGGCGACGCCCTCATTCACGCGATCGACATCGTCGCCCCGAGGCACGTGATCGTCGGCGGCGACCTTGTGGCCTCGGCCGACGCGGTGCGCTCCCGGCTGGCGTCGCGACCGGCGGTATGGACCGATGCCGAAGCCCGCGCGGCCTCCGGCGAGATCGGTGACACGGCGGCGCCGGCGCCGAGCGACCGCGCCCTCTGTATCTACACCTCGGGCACCACCGGATACCCGAAAGCGGCGAATGTCAGTCACCGGCGGCTGATGCAGTGGAGCCGCTGGTTCGCCGGGATGATGGATGCGCGGCCGAGCGACCGCATGTACAACTGCCTGCCGATGTATCACAGCGTCGGCGGCGTCGTGGCGACCGGCGCGATGCTGGTCAGCGGCGGCTCGGTCGTGGTGCGCGACAAGTTTTCGGCGAGCCGGTTTTGGGGCGACATCGCCGCCAACGAGTGCACCGTGTTCCAGTATATCGGCGAGCTGTGCCGCTATCTGGTGAACAGCCCGCCGCACCCGGCCGAGACCGCGCACCGCCTCAGGCTGAGCTGCGGCAACGGGCTCCGCCCCGATGTGTGGGACGAATTCCGCCGCCGGTTCCGG
>DASUIE010000192.1:0-33772 GCA_036273175.1 Allostellaceae bacterium | reverse complement strand
CTTGGCGTCTGTCGGTATCCGATGATGGGATCGGGATTAGCGGGCGATTACCGGAATCCCCCGTGCGGATCGGTCTCGGCACGAGCATCGTGGAGGCGCTGACGAGGCAGCTTGGCGGCCGGGTCACGACCTCCGCGGCATCGCCCGGCACGACCGTTTCAGTGACTGTTCCCCGAGCCGCCTAACCCGACGGCCGCGGTCTGGGACGCAGCCAGCGCCAATTCGATGGCACTCGCGAGTTCGGCTTGACGAAAGGGCTTTCGGACCACGATCGCGTTAGGCCGGCTCAGTCGGACCCGCTCGGCGTCTCCGCTGACGAAGACATGCGCGAGCGGTCCCCGTCGAAGGATTTGCTCCACGGCGGAAATGCCGCTTCCACGGCCCAAGCCGGCATCGACGATCATCAGGTCAGGGGCATGGCTGGCCGCGGCAACTACCGCTTCAACCTCGGTGGCCGCCGTCGCGCAAACGTCGTGGCCCATGCCGGCGAGCATTTTCGCTAGCAGCAGGGCGATCAGAGCGTCGTCTTCGGCAACGAGTATCCGGAGGGGCTCCATACCATCAAGTGCGCAGGAATTGTACGCGGGCGCAAGCGGTACCTCTTCTATTTAAGCTCAAAAGCCGAGAGGCACCCAAAAAGCAAATAATAGAGCTTAGAAAAGATAGATAGTTCCTACGTATATAAAGAATGCCAATATCAAGGCGGCAGGAATGACAATTGGGGGAATCACCCACGCCTTCATGTACGATCCTCCACATGAACCTCTGCAAAATAGCTAATGCCGAGGTCCTTTTTTATGTTCTTCGTAAGCGCTTTCGCCGTGCAACGGGCAATACACGTCCAAGACCCAGGGGTTCGAGAGGCTGCCCACGCTCGCGTCCGTGCATTGATCGGGACAGGTACAGCCATGCCTGCGGGCCGCGGGAGTGCCGGGGTGCGGAAAAGGTTCTGACTTCATACTGCTGGAACGTTAAATCCGCTTCGCCGTTCCAAAAGATGCCAAATCTTATAAAATAAAACCAACATCAAGAGTCGTAATTTCCTAAATCAATCTCATATGACAGTGCGAACGTATCTTCAAAGGGACGTACCCTATGTTTATCTCATATGACGCAAGAACGGAATACGGTTTCCTAAAGTGGTCAAGATCTCATGCCAAAAAGAATAGCAATGATAACGACCAACCCGGTGGAAGCACGCCGGCCTCACTCGCCCGCCCTCTCGCCATCGACCCGGCGGCTTCGAAGCGCCTCGAACGGACGGGAAGCGCATGACGGATTCATGGGAAAGCGTCGTCACCTTCGAGGTGGAAGGGACCCTCGGCGTCGGTCGGCTTGCGAGCAAGCTCAAGGAGTTGCAGAGCGTCGACCTGATCGGTCCGTGGCACGTGGGGCACTGGATAGACTACACGCACCAGGCAATCCGAGTACGGTTCAGCAGTCGAGCCGATGCGAGGACGGCGTTGAGCAAGGTCCGCTTTTCAAGCGAGCCGCCGGCGCCCGATGCCTCGACCGGAGCGCGTGCGATTTAGCTGCCTGCTCCGAAGACACGGCTGACGGAGCACCCGCTTTCAGAGGACATGACGAATGGTAGCCCAAATCGGTTGGCGGCACCTGTTCGCCGCATGGGGCATCGTGACTGTAATTGCCGCGGTTGCCCTTGGCGTGTCTGGGCTACCGTCGGTATTCGATTTTGCGCACGGCGCCCGAGCTTCCGACGGCCTCTTCAATCCCCGGCATGAGCCGGCGGCACATAATGCGCCTTCTTCAGACCCCTTTTACGATGAAACAGAGATAAATCATCCGCGCCCAGGCCAGCGCTGACACCCGCAAGAGGGAATCACGGTCCGCCGACTTCACAACGGAACCGTTTCCGCGAATTAAGAATTTACTCTACTGTTCCGGCTCGAAATTCCGCACGTTTCCGGAGTCGTCCCGGTTCGTGGAGGAGACGGCTTATGCTTTCCGCCGATCGTATTCAGCAACGATTGTCGCAGCGCGCGATCGCGCTGGTTTTGGCCGGCGGCCGCGGCAGCCGGCTGCACAATTTGACCGACCGGCGGGCCAAGCCCGCGGTGTTCTTCGGCGGCAAGTTCCGCATCGTCGATTTCGTGCTGTCCAACTGCATCAATTCCGGGATTCGCCGGATCGCGGTCCTGAGCCAGTACAAGGCGCACAGCCTGCTCAGGCATTTGCAGATGGGCTGGTCGTTTCTGCGCCCGGAGATGAACGAGTTTCTCGACCTCCTGCCGGCGCAGCAGCGGCTGGACGAGGCGACCTGGTACCGCGGCACCGCCGACGCGGTGTTCCAGAACTTCGACATCTTCCGCGCCGCGCAGCCCGAATACTTCGTCGTCCTGGCCGGCGACCACATCTACAAGATGGACTATTCGCACATGCTGGCCGCGCATGTCGAAAGCGGCGCCGGCTGCACGGTCGCCTGCATCGACGTGCCGCTGTCCGAGGCCTCCGAGTTCGGCATCATGGATGTCGCCCCTTCGGGCCAGATCAAGAGCTTTCAGGAAAAGCCGAGCAGCCCGAGCCCGATGGCCGGCCGCCCCGACCGCGCGCTCGCCAGCATGGGCATTTATATCTTCACCGCGGATTTCCTCTATGCCGAGCTCGAACGCGACACGCGCGACCCGACATCGAGCCACGATTTCGGCAAGGACGTGATCCCCCATCTGGTCGCCCGCGGCCTCGCCGCCGCGCATAATTTCGAGGAGAGCTGCGTCAAGACGACCCACGAGGCCGAGCCGTACTGGCGCGACGTCGGTACGATCGACGCCTATTGGGCGGCGAATCTCGATTTGATCACCCCGGTTCCGTCGCTCGACATCTACGATCCGAACTGGCCGATCTGGACCTATCAGCAGCAATTGCCGCCGGCGAAGTTTGTCTTCGACGACGACGACCGGCGCGGGATGGCGGTGGATTCGATGGTGTCGGGCGGCTGCATCATCTCGGGCGCGCATGTCGCCCGCTCGCTGTTGTTCTCGGTCTGCCGCGTCAACTCGCACGCCCGCGCGCTGGAGGCGGTGCTGCTGCCCGAGGTCGATGTCGGCCGCTCGTCCCGGCTCACCCGCGTCATCGTCGACCGCGGCTGCCACATTCCGGCGGGGATGGTGATCGGCGAGGACCCGGTGCTGGACGCCACGCGGTTTCACCGCAGCGACGGCGGCGTCGTCCTCGTCACGTCGGAGATGGTCGCGGCGCTGTCCTGAAACAGCTGGCCTAGAGGATGCGGGCGGCGTCGTTGCTTTCGTGCAGCCAGACCTCCGCCTCGCGGCCGGAGGAGCGGGCGTCATGGGCGGCGTCGACCGCGTCGAGCAGCGCCTGTTCCTTGTCGAGGTAGTCGCCGTAGACGGTGTCGTCGAGCCTGACGATCCACCGAGAATCCTGGCCTTGCTGGCAAACCTGGAATTCCATGATTCCCATCTTCAACGACCGCCCCGAAACTTATGTAACGTTCCCGTTACAGCTTGCCGCACCGGCCTCTCGGCCCGAAAACAGCTACCGCGTTGTTTCCGCCCGATTACTATTTCAAAGCATGCCGCCGAATAGAAGGAAAATCGACCTTAATTCGTCACAAAATATGACACGGACGCGGTAACCCGCCGGGGCCACGGGGAAAGGACGCGCTCACTTCTCGGCGGCGACGAAAACCCCGTCCCAGTCGTTCGGCAGATTTTCGGTCTGGAGCTGGTCGATTCGCTTGCGGAAGAGTTCGTAGAAGGGCGCCATTTCGTCTTCGCCCGACAGCGTCTCGTCGCCGAGCAGACCCAGCGCAGAGGCCCAGTCGCGGCGGCGATAGGCGGCCAGCAGCGCGGCGTGACGTTCGTGGAAATCCGTCGCCTCGAAAGGCTGCGGCGGCAGCGTGAAGATGTGGATCGGCTGGGTCTTGCCCTTGACCGTGACGAGGTCCAGCTCGATCAGATCGTCGCGCCCCAGCTCCACCGCCGAGTCCTCGCCGAGGATCATGTCGACCCCGTAAGTCTTGGTCAGCCCTTCGAGCCGCGAGGCGACATTCACCGAATCGCCGAGGATCGAATAGTCGAAGCGCTGGTGCGAGCCGAAATTGCCGACGCAGCAGCGCCCGGTATTGATGCCGATCCCGATGCGCAGCGGCCGGTGCGCCTTGCCACCCGCATGCGCCTCCTCGGCCCACATCGCGTTCAGCTCGACGATGCGGCTGCGCATCTCCTGCGCCGCCTCGATCGCGTGCCGCGCATGCTCGGGGTCTTCGAGCGGCGCGTTCCAGAACGCCATCACGCAATCGCCCATGTATTTGTCGATCGTGCCGTGATGGGCAAGCACGATCTCGGTCATCGGCGTCAGGAAGCTGTTGACGTACTCGGTCAGCTCATGCGGCCCGAGCCCCTCCGACAGGGTGGTGAAGCCGCGGATGTCGCAGAACATGATCGTCATGTCGCGCAGCTCGCCGCCGAGCACCAGCTTGTCCGGGTCCTTGGCCAGCACCTCGACGAAATGCGGCGAGATGTAGCGGCCGAAGGCGTGGCGGATTTCGCGCTGGCGCCGCTCGGTGTGGCGGTGGTTGAGCAGCGTCGCAATCAGATAGACGACCGTCAGCATGACGATCGGATAGGCCGGGTCGAGCAGCAAATGCTGGTCGCGGAACGCGTACCACGAGGCCCCGCACGCGATCGCCACCCAGATCGCCCCGAGCCCGGCGCCGAGCACCGCGCCGGTGCGCGGCAGCAGCACGACCAGCACGATGCCGGCGAGAAGCGTAAAGACGATCTCCGCGCCGGTCACCCAGTCCGGCCGCGCGAGAAAGGTCTGCTGGAGGATCTGTTCGATCAGCTGGGCGTGGACCTCGACCCCCGGCATGTCGGTGCCGATCGGCGTGGCGCTCAGCGTGTTGAGCCCCGCCGCGGTGGCGCCGACCATGACGATGTTGCCGTCGATCTGTGCGGGATCGACGGTCCCCGCCAGCACGTCCGAGGCGGAGATGAACTTGTCGGGGTTCGACTTGGCGAAATAGAGCCAGACCCGCCCCGCCCCGTCGGTCGGCACGGTCAGCTTGCCGATGCGGATATCGGTGAGCCCGGTATTCTCGCCAAAGCTCTTTTGCGTGTTGGCGCCGGCGGCGCGGCCGACATAGCCGTGCGCGCCCATCGCCACCCGCAGCGTCTCGGCGTCGAGCGAGGCGACCGCCTTGCCCTTGAGCCTGAACACCAGCGGCATGCGGCGCACGACATTGTCCCAGTGGCGGTGCTGGTTGACGAAGCCGTTGCCCTTGGCGCCGCGCTGAAGCTCGGTCAGGTCGCCCACCGCCGCCGCGTAATTGTCGACGAAGCGCAGCGGGTCGGCGCCCGCCGCGCTGGCGAAGGCAAACCCGGCATGCGTGATGAGAGGGCTGTCGCCCGGCGTGTCGCCAAGGGTGAAGCCGAGCACGACGGGGGCCTTGGCGATCGCCTCGGCGAGGCGCTTGTCGGGGTCGGGCATCGCGGCCAGCAGCTTTTCGGCGTCGGCCTCGCTCGCGCCGCCGCGCGTCAACACCGGCATCAGCATTTTGGGCGAGGTGCGGTCGGGCTCGCTGAACAGGATGTCGAGGGTGATGACCGCCGCCCCCGCGGCATTGAGCTTGTCGACGAGTTCGGCGATGACGCTGCGCGGCCACGGCCATTGCCCGACCGCCTGGAGGCTTTTGTCGTCGATCGCGACGACGCGCACCGGCAGGTCCTGTGCGGGCCGCGGGACGGCGCGCTCGAACCCGTCGAAGGCGAACAGCGAGAGCCGGTCGAGAAAATCGGGGATGGCGAGCCGGGCGAGCGAGGTCAACAGCAGCAGCGCCAGCGGCAGCCAATAGACGATGCCGCGCTGGAAGAATGACGCGATCCGCCTCGCCGAGAAGCGTCCCACCCCGTCGACCCGATGCCGTTCCCGCGATCCGATCCGCCCATAATCGCCAAGCGCGCCAGCTATTTCCAGTCTCGATTCCGCTTGCCTGGCCGCCACCCAGCGGCGAGTCTGGCGCAGCCGGGATGGGGGCCGACATGCAGACCGGAGCCAATGCGCTGGAGGCCGCCAAGGCCGCGCCGATCGAAAGCGCCGCCGCGCTCGCGAAGGATGCCGGCGAGCGCCGGTTCGTCGCCGAGATGTACGAGCGGGTGCCGCCGGCCGATATCGTCGGCCGCGACCCGGCAGATCTGCATGGGGCCGCCGCCGCGCTCTCGGCTCTCGCCGCCGGCCGCAAGCCGGGCACCGCCGCAATCCGCGTCTACAACCCGCGCCCCGCCGCCGACGGCTGGTCGTCGCCGCGCACGATCGTCGCGATCGTCAATGACGACATGCCGTTCCTCGTCGATTCGGTGCATGCCGCGATCACCGCAGCCGGCCACGAGGTGTGCCTGGTGATCCACCCGGTCGTCGAGCTCGCCGGCGGCGGCCGCGAGTCGCGGATGCTGATCGAGATCGGCCGCGAGCCGCGGGCCCCCGAGCTCGCGGCGCTCGCCGACACGATCGGGCGGGTGCTCGCCGATGTCCGCGCCGCGGTGACGGACTGGCCGGAGATGCGGGCCACGCTCCGCGCGCTCGCGGGCGGGCTCTACGCACAGCCCCTGCCGGTGCCGGCCGCCGAAATCGACGAGACCGCCGCGTTTCTGCGCTGGCTCGACGACGGCAACATCACCTTGCTCGGCTTTCGCGACTATCCGTTCGCCGCCGGCGCCGCGCCGCAATCGCCGCCGCTCGGCATCCTGCGCGCGCTCGACACGCCGCTGCTTGGCGCGCTTAGGGACTTTGCCTCGCTGCCCGGCGACGCCCAGGCTTTCGTCAGCCGGCGCGAGCTCCTCCTCGTCACCAAGACCAACACCCGCGCCACCGTGCACCGCAACGCGCGGATGGATGCGGTCGGCATCCGCCGTTTCGACGAGGCGGGCAAAATCGCCGGGATCGGGCTCTTCGTCGGCCTCTTCACCTCGCGGGCCAACGGCACCGCGCCGCGCGCGATCCCGGTGCTGCGCCGCAAGATCGACCGCACTATGGACCGCGCCGGGATGCCCGCGGACGGCCATGACGGCAAGGCCCTCCTCCACATCCTCGACGGCTTCCCGCGCGACGAGCTGTTCCAGATCGACGAGGACGCGCTTTACGACACCGCGATCGGCATTCTCAATCTCCAGGAACGCCAGCGCTTCGCCCTGTTCGTGCGGCGCGACCCGCTGCAACGCTTTGTCTCCTGCCTCGTCTATGCCCCGCGCGAGCGTTACGACACGCGGCTGCGCGAGGTGTTCGGCGACATTCTCGCGACCGCCTTCGCCGGCACGGTGTGGGACTTCTACGTCCATCTCGACGATTCGCCGCTGGCGCGGGTGCAGTTCATCATCCGCACCCGGCGCGGCGCGGTGCCCGAGGTCGATCTCGACGCGCTCGAACGGAGGCTGGTCGAGGCCGGGCGCGGATGGGCAGACCGGGTCGAGGCCGCCGCCATCGCCGCCTGGGGCGAGGACGCGGCCCGGATCAGGCTCCGCTGGCTCGCCCCGTTTTCCCCGGCCTACCAGGCGCGCACCACGCCGGCACAGGCGATCGCCGATCTCGACCGAGTCGCCGCGGTGCTCGCCGGCTCGCCGCTCGAAGCCTCCCTGCACCCGCGCGACGAGGGCGGGCACGGCCTGAGGCTTTACCGCCGCGACGAGCCCGTCATCCTCTCCGACGTGCTGCCGATCCTCGAAAACCTCGGCCTCAGGATCATCGCCGAGGAGCCGTTCAAGATCGACGCGGAGAGCGGGCCGGCGGTGTGGATCGACGAGTTCACCCTCGCCCCCGGCGCGGTGCCGGCGCGGCTTCCGGCCGAGCTGCGCCAGCGCTTCGAGGCGGCACTGGCCGCGATCTGGCTAGGCGACATCGAGAATGACGGGTTCAACCGGCTGATCCTGTCCGCCGGCCTGTCGGCGCGCCAGACCGTGATCCTGCGGCTCTACTGCAAGGTGCTGCGCCAGGCCGGCAGCGCCTATAGCCAGGCCTATATGGAGGAGACGCTGTCGCGTCACGGCGCGATCGCCGCGCGGCTCGTTCGCCTGTTCGAGCAGCGCTTCGCCCTCGACCGCGCCGGCCCGCGCGGCGACGGCGCCGCCGCCCGCGCGATCGAGCGCGCCCTCGACGCGGTCGAGAGCCTCGACGAAGACCGCATCCTGCGCGGCTTCCTGACCCTCATTCGCAACTCGCTGCGCACCAATTATTACCAGCCGGGGCCAAAGCCCTATTTGTCGGTCAAGCTCGCCTCGGCCAAGATCGACCTCTTTCCGCTGCCGCGCCCGCTTTACGAAATCTACGTCTACAGCCCGCGCGTCGAGGGCGTGCACATGCGCGCCGGGCGGGTCGCGCGCGGCGGCATCCGCTGGTCCGACCGCAAGGAGGATTTCCGCCGCGAGATCCTCGGCCTGATGAAGGCGCAGACGGTCAAGAACGCGGTCATCGTGCCGGTCGGCTCGAAAGGCGGGTTCGTCGTCAAGCGGCCGCCGCCGGCGGGACCGGACTTCCGCGCCCAGCTCCAGGCCGAGGGGATCGAGTGTTACAAGATCCTGATGCGCGGCCTCTTGGACATCACCGACACGATCGGGCCGGGCCAGGCCGTCAAGCCGCCCGAAGCGGTCATCCGCCACGACGGCGACGACCCCTACCTCGTCGTCGCCGCCGACAAGGGCACCGCCACCTTCTCCGACATCGCCAACGGGATCGCGATCGAATACGGGTTCTGGCTCGGCGACGCCTTCGCCTCGGGCGGGTCGGCGGGCTATGACCACAAGGAAATCGGCATCACCTCGCGCGGCGCCTGGGAGCTGGTGAAGCGCCACTTCCGCGAGCTCGGCCGCGACATCCAGAGCGAGGATTTCACCGTCATCGGCGTCGGCGACATGGCCGGCGACGTGTTCGGCAACGGCATGCTGCAGTCGCGCCATATCCGCCTCAGGGGCGCCTTCAACCACCTCCACGTCTTTATCGACCCCGAGCCCGACGCGGCGAAGAGCTACGAGGAGCGCAAGCGCCTTTTCCACCTGCCGCGCTCAAGCTGGGCCGATTACGACGGCAAGCTGATCTCGAAGGGCGGCGGCGTCTTCGAGCGCAGCCTCAAATCGGTCCCGGTCTCGGCGGAGATGAAAGCCGCGTTCGGGATCGCCGAGGACGCGCTGACCCCCGCCGAGCTGATCCGCCGACTGCTGACCGCGGAGACCGATCTGTTGTTCTTCGGCGGTATCGGCACCTTTGTGAAGGCGCGCGCCGAGAGCCACCTCGAGGTCGGCGACCGCGCCAACGACGCGCTGCGCGTCGACGCCGAGACGCTGCGCGCCACCGTGGTCGGCGAGGGCGCCAATCTCGGCGTCACCGAGAAGGCACGTATCGCCTATGCCCTGCAAGGCGGCCGCATCGACACCGACGCGATCGACAACTCGGCCGGCGTGTCGATGTCCGACCACGAGGTTAACATCAAGATATTGCTCGGCCACGCGATCGCCGAGGGCGCTCTCGACCCGACCGAGCGCGAGCCCCTGCTCGCCCGCATGACCGACGAGGTCGCCGCACTCGTCCTGCGCGACAATTATTTGCAAGGCGCCGCGCTGTCGGCCGCCGAGGCGCAAGGCGGGTTCGACCGCCAGGTCGGGCTGATGCGCGAGCTCGAGCGCGCCGGCCGCCTCGATCGCGCGGTCGAGTTCCTCCCCGACGACGACACGCTCGCCGCCCGCGACCGGCTGACCCGCCCCGAGCTCGCGGTGCTGCTCGCCTACGCCAAGATGTCGCTCGACGCCGACCTCCTCGCCTCGAACCTCCCCGACCAGCCCGAGTTCGCCGCCGACCTCGCCGCCTATTTCCCGAACGAGCTGCAACAGCGTTTCGCCGCGCAGATCGCCACCCACCCGCTCCGCCGCGAGATCGTCGCGACCGTCGTCGCCAACGACCTCGTCAACCGCGCCGGCCTCACCTTCGCCCACGGCCTCGCCGCGCAGACCGGCCGCTCGCCGCAAGACGCGACCCGCGCCTATCGCATCGTCCGCGCGGTCTTCGGCCTGCCCGAATTGTGGGCCGCGATCGAGGGACTCGACGGCAAGGTGGCGGCCGGCGTGCAGACCGAGGTGATCCTCGACCTGACCGCCCTGATCGAGCACGAGGCCGGATGGCTGTTGCGGGGCGGCCGCCTCGACATCGCCCGCGAGACCGCCCGCTTCGCCGACGGCGCCGCCCGCCTCGCCGAAAGCCTGGCGGCGCTGCTGCCCGAAACCGACCGCGAAAACCTCGCCGGCCGAGCGGCGCAACTCGCCGAATCCGGCATCCCGGCGCCGCTCGCCGGGCGGCTCGCCGGCGTCAACTTCCTGACCTCGGCGCTGGAGATCGTCGAGCTGTCCGAGCGCACCCGCCAGCCGGTCGACCGCGCCGCGCAGATTTACTACCGCGCCGGCGCCCGTTTCGCGCTCGACGAGATGCGCGCCGCCGCCCGCCGGCTTCCGGCCGACACGCCGTGGCAAAAGACCGCGATCGACACCGTCGTCGACGACCTCTTCGGGCTGCAGACCGACCTCGCCGCCCGCATCCTCGCCCGCGCCGGCAACGGCATGGACCCGGTCGGCAGCTGGGCGCAGTCCCGCGCCGCCAAGCTCGCCCCGGCCGAGGCCGCCGCCGCCGAGCTGCGTGCCGCGCCCAGTCCCGATCTGGCGATGCTGGTCGTCGCGACCCGGCAGCTCCGCCAGGCGGTCGGGTAGGCGCTACTTCGCCTCGAGGACGAGAACCCAGTCCTCGCCGCCCTCGCGGTTCTTTCCCGGCGGCTCGAGATGCGCCGTGCCGGCATGGGGCAGCGGCGAGCCCTCGGTCTCGGAAAAGCGGCCGTCGGTCGGGTCGTACCAGCGCGCCCGCACCGGACCGGCGAGTTTCGACAGATCGACCGTGACGCGCCGCCGCGTCGGCAGGTAGCCGATCGCGAGGCGGCCGTCCGGTGTCGCCGCCGTCGTCGCGTAGGTATCCGTCGCCACCGAGCCGGTCCCCAGCGGCGCCGGATCGCCGGACCCGGCGGTGACGATCGCGTGACCTTGGTCGGGCACGAGGTCCTGCCAATCCCGCCCGGCGAACAGCGCCTTCATATAGCCGAGCTGCTCCACCCCCGGCGTATCCAGCATCAGCCGCCAGCCGCGCGGCAGTTTCCAGGTCACGCCGCTGCCGTAGAGCTGGCCGGCCGCGCCCGACAGCATCGTCCAATATTCCTGCCGCCGCAGGTTCGGCGGCGCGCCGCCATCGGTATTCGCGATGTGCTCGAACTCGTAATTGGCTTCCACGAGGAATACCGGCTTGTGGTCCTCGCGGTCGTACTCGTGCAGCACCCGCGCATAGGTCGGCCAGTACGTGTAGGCAGCGTCGAGATCGATCAGCCCCCGCCACCGCTCGTCATCCATCGAGCCGCTGTCGTGATAATTGAGCTCGACCGTTTGCAGGTGGTTGGGGTCCGCCGCCCGGATGCCGCGGGCGACGGCGAGAACCAACGCGTCGTCGGCCGGGTCCTTCCAGCTCTGGAAATCGTTGCCGTGCATCCAGACGATATTGGGCACGTCGCGGTAGCGCCGGCCGAGATACTGGCCGAACGCGAACGCCTTTTCCGGCCCGTTCGCCTTCAGCACATCGAGCCAGCCGTCGGCGGAGGTCTCGGCGGGCGTCAGCAGCAGGACGATGCCATGCGCCGCGGCGATGCGCAGGAACTCGTCGAGGCGCGTGAAATAGGCCGGGTTCGGCGTCGCCAGGTCCCAAGGCTTCAGGAACGGCGCGATGCCGTCGGGAGTCGCGGCATCGGCGTTGCAGCCGAGATTGCCGCGGCACATCGCGTGGACCCACAGCGCGTTGATGCCATAACGCCGCCGGTTGGCGACGTAGAATTCCCAGTCGGCCACCGACATCCGTCCCATCGGCGTCTGCGGCGAGTCGCCGACGAGCAGGAATGGCCGGCCGTCGCCGCCGACCAGATAGCGCTTGTTCGCGCTGACCTTGAGCGGATAGGCGGGCGCCGGCTCGGCGGCGCGCAGGACCGGCGGCAGCAGCACGGCCGCGGTCAGCAACGCCGCCGCGAGAGCGAGCGGGCGCGCGGCTAAGCCCCCTTGTTCATCCGGTTGCCGACGAGGTCGTCGACGACGCTCGGGTCGGCCAGCGTCGAGACGTCGCCGAGCTGGTCGCTCTCATCCGCGGCGATCTTCCGCAGGATGCGGCGCATGATCTTGCCGGAGCGCGTCTTCGGCAGGTTCGGCGCCCATTGCAGCAGGTCGGGCGCGGCGATCGGCGAGATGCCGTCGCGCACCCATTTGACGAGCTCGCCGCGCAGGCTCTCGTTCGGCTCCTGGTCGGCGCGCAGCGTCACATAGGCGTAGATGCCCTGGCCCTTGATGTCGTGCGGATAGCCGACCACCGCCGCCTCGGCGACCTTGGGATGGGCGACGAGCGCGCTCTCGATCTCGGCGGTGCCGAGCCGGTGCCCGGCGACGTTGATCACGTCGTCGACCCGGCCGGTGATCCAATAAAACCCGTCGGCGTCGCGCCGCGCGCCATCGCCGGTGAAATAGAGCCCGGGAAAGGTCGAAAAATAGGTTTCGACAAATCGCTTGTGGTCGCCGAACACGGTTCGCATCTGCCCCGGCCAGGATTGCGCGAGGCATAGATTGCCCTCGCATTCGTCCTCGAGCACCTTGCCGTCGCCATCGACGATGATCGGACGGATGCCGAAAAACGGCCGCGTCGCCGAGCCCGGCTTCAACGGCGTCGCGCCGGGCAGCGGGGTGATCAGGATGCCGCCGGTCTCGGTCTGCCACCAGGTATCGACGATCGGGCAGCGCTTGTCGCCGACATTGTCGTAGTACCAGAGCCAGGCCTCCGGGTTGATCGGCTCGCCGACGGTGCCGAGCAGGCGGATCGACTTGCGGCTCGTCTTGCGCACATAGCCTTCGCCCTCGCGCATCAGCGCGCGGATCGCGGTCGGCGCGGTGTAGAAGATCGAGACGTTATGCTTGTCGCAAACCTGCCAGAAGCGCGACGGGTCGGGATAGTTCGGCACCCCCTCGAACATCAGCGTCGTCGCCCCGTTCGCCAGCGGCCCGTAGACGATATAGCTGTGCCCGGTGACCCAGCCGACATCGGCGGTGCACCAGTAGATCTCGCCGGGCTTGTAGTCGAACACGTATTCGTGGGTCATCGAGGTGTAGACGAGGTACCCGCCGGTCGTGTGCAGCACCCCCTTCGGCTTTCCGGTCGAGCCCGAGGTGTAAAGGATAAACAGCGGGTCCTCGGCGCTCATCGGTTCCGGCGGGCAATCCGCCGACACCTTGGCGCATTCCTCGTGGTACCAGAGGTCGCGGCCCGCAACCCAATCGATGTCGCCGCCGGTGCGCTTGACCACGATCACGGTCTCGACCTTGACCGGGCACGAGGCGATCGCCGCGTCGGCGTTGCGCTTCAGCGGCACCTTGCGGCCGCCGCGCAGCCCTTCGTCGGCGGTGATCAGCACGGTCGAGGCGCAATCCTCGATGCGGCCGGCGAGGCTGTCCGGCGAGAACCCGCCGAACACGACCGAATGGACCGCGCCGATCCGCGCGCAGGCGAGCATCGCCACCGCCGCCTCGGGGATCATCGGCATGTAGATCGTGACGCGGTCGCCCTTCTTGACGCCGCGCGCCTTCATCGCATTGGAGAGACGGCAGACCGCCTCGTGCAGCTCGCGATAGGTGACCTTCTTGTCCTCGCCCGGGTCGTCGCCTTCCCACAGGATCGCGGTCTCGTTGCCGCGAGTCGCCAAATGCCGGTCGACGCAATTGGCGCAGGCGTTGAGCACCCCATCCTCGAACCACTTGATCGAGACGCCGTCGGCGAAGGAGGCGTTCGCCACTTTCGTATAGGGCTTGATCCAGTCGAGGCGCTTGCCGTGCTCGCGCCAGAACCAGTCGGGGTCGGCCAGCGACTCGTCGTAGAGCCGCAGATAGTCGGCCTCGGAAACCTTGCCGATCTGCGGAAAGTTCGTATTCGCGATCAGGCTGCGGGCCATTTTTCTTTCCTCCCTAGACGCTGCTCGATTGCATCAGTGTAAAACCCCTCGCCCGCTTGCGGGAGAGGGAGGGGCCGATCGCGGCAGCGATGGGAGGGTGAGGGCCGCCGGAATTTGTAACCCTCCAGCCGCCGGTCGCGTAATGCGGCCCATAGACGCCGTGTGCGGTTTCGCTCGCCATGACCCTCACCGCCCTTCGGGCACCCTCTCCCGCAAGCGGGCGAGGGGTTAGAGCGCATCGATCCCCGCCTTGCCGCAAATCACCCCCCACTCCGCCGCGGTTACCGGGCAGACCGAGAGGCGCGACTGGCGCAGCAGCGAAAATCCCGAAAGCTCGGGCATCGCCTTCATCTCGGTCAGCGACACGGCCTTTTTCACCGGCATCACCGGGGCGATGTCGACCATGACGAACTTGCCGTCCTTGTCGCCGGGGTCGGGATAGGCGGTGCGGACGATCTCGACCACGCCGACGATCTCCTTTCCCTCGTTCGAATGATAGAAGAACGCCCGGTCGCCCACTTTCATCGCGCGCAGATTGTTGGCCGCCTGATGGTTGCGGATGCCGTCCCAATGGGTGCGCTTGTCGGCCACCATCTGCGGCCACCCGTATTTGACCGGCTCGGATTTCAAGAGCCAATACGCCATCGCACCCTCCCCTCAACCCAGCGGATATTCCATCTGATCCTCATAAACCGACCCGGCCTTGGTCGGAAAGCTCGCGATCAGGCTGAACCGGTCGACCGGCAGCGGCGGCGCGCGGAACCCGGCATTGCCGGCGAGAAACGCCTGGAGGTCGGGCATCGCCGGGTTGTGCAGCCGGGCCAGCGTCACATGCGGGGCGAATTTGCGCGGCTCGGGCGGCAGGCCGGCGCGGATGAGGGACTGCTCGATCTTGTCGCGCAGGGTCCACAGCGCCGCCTCCTTCTCGACCCCGACCCAGAGCGTCCTCAGCTTGCCGTGGCCGAACACGCCGGCGCCGGCGAGCTGGAGCGCGAACCGCTTGCCCTTGAGCCGGGCCAGCGCCTCGTCGATATCGGCGGCGACGCCCTCGTCGACCTCGCCGATAAAGCGCAAGGTCAGGTGGAAGTTGCCGGCATCGACCCAGCGTGCGCCGGGCAGCCGCGCCTCCAGCAGCGACAGCCGCAGCTTCAGCTCGGGCGGAAAGCTGATCCCGACAAACAGGCGGAGCATCGGGTCCTTCAGGTGAAGAGGGTCAGCACCCCGGTATAGCCGTAGAGCCGGTCGCGCGAGATTTCGCCGTTGGCGAAAAACCCGACCAGCGGGAAATCGCCGAGCGTCTCGCGGATCAGGCCGGTCTCGACCGCCGGCTCGCCGAACAGCGACATGCCCCGCGCGATGCAGCTCACATAGACCCCGGCGCGCGGCGGACCGGGAAGCCGGGCGCCGAGCTGCTTCAGCATCCGCAGCAAATCCTTCTTCGCGCTTTCCGGGTCGCGGCGGGTGAAGACGATCTTGTCCCCGGGCGCCACCTCGGCGGCGAGCGCGATCCAGCCTTGGCGCGGGTCGATCCCCATCAGGTTGCGCACCAGGTAGTCGCCGGTATCGGACCCCGCGACCGGCAGCCCGGCAAAAATCGTCCCGCCGAGCCGGCGGAGGTTTTGCGCCAGTTCCGGCCCGATATCCTCGAGGAAGACTTCGAGCGCCGGGCGCCCGTCGATCTTCATGACGATATTATCCTGCGCCTCGTCGATCGTCCGCACCGGGCCGACCGGCGAGCAGCCCTGGGTCAGCGCGGTCGCCACCGACACGCCGGGCGCCAGCATCAGCCCCGAGATGCCGCCCCCGCCGAGCCCGGCGCCGACCACCAGCGGCGCCTCGCATTGGTGCGAGACGAGCCCGCCGACCAGGAACGCGCCGCTCGCCGTGCCGGCATCGACCGCCGCGCGCGCCAGGTCGGGGCAGCGCGGGTCGGCATGGACCAGCGCCAGCGCCGGCTGCACGCTTTCGATCCAGCGCCCGTGGTCGCGCGGCAGGTCGAGCGCCGGGTCCTCGGTCGCGCCGAAGATGCGGAAGCTTTCCTCAGGCACCGCGGCGGTCAGCACCGAGGCGGCCGGGCGGTCGTAGACCTCCTGCCCCGGCGCGCAGATGCCGAGTCCGACCCCGCCGACCCAGCTCGCGATGCCGGTGCCGCGCGCAAGGTTCTGCACCAGCGCCGGCAGCGCGGCGGCCGCCGGTTCGCTGACATAGACGATGCCGAGCGTCGCGCCCGCCGTGTCGCCGAGCCCGGCGATGCATTTCTGCGCGAGGCCGTCGCCCTCGGCGAAGGCGAAGGAGAAGCCGGCGCTCATGACGATTTCACCAGCTTCTCGACGACCGGCGCGATCCGGTCGACGAGCACGCCGACCCCCTTCTCGTTCGGATGCAGCCCATCGGGCTGGTTCAGGTCCGGGTTCATCGCCACCCCTTCGAGGAAGAACGGATACAGCGTCACGTGATGCCTCTGGGCGAGGTCCGTATAAATGCGGTCGAACGCCTCCTGATAATCCTTGCCCCAGTTCGGCGGCGCCAGCATGCCGAGCAGCAGCAATTTAGCGCCGCTTGCCTGGATTTTCTCGATCATCTTGTCGAGATTGGCCTTGACCTCGGCGGCAGGGGTGCCGCGCAGGGCGTCGTTGGCGCCGAGCGCGAGGATGACGAGGTCGGGCTTGTCGGCGAGCGCCCAGTCGAGCAGCGCCGGGCCGGCCGCCGTGGTGTCGCCCGATACGCCCGCATTGGCGATATGGACGTTGAGCCCCTGCGCCTTGAGCCGTGCTTCGAGCCGCGCCGGGAACGCCTCTTCCGCCGGCAGGCCGAACCCGGCGGTCAGGCTGTCGCCGATATCGACAATCTGCAGGGTCCGCGCGCCGGCCGGGCCGCAAGCCAGCAGCAGCAGCGCGAGGATCGGCACGCCAAGCCGGTTCATCCAGCGTACACTGGGGAGCGGCGGCCCCCAGGTCAACCGGCGTTGAAAATCAATGCGTCTGAGCCATATCCCGCACAGCTCATGCCCCTCCTGATCCTCGACGACATCCGATTGAGCCTGACCGGCGCGGCCGGGACGGTGGAGATTTTGCGCGGGGTGTCGCTGACCATCGCGGAGGGCGAGACGGTCGCGCTCGTCGGGCCGTCGGGCTCGGGCAAATCGACGCTGATGATGGTGATGGCGGGGCTGGAGCGGCCGAGCGCGGGGCGTGTCGAGCTGGCCGGAAGCGACCTCGCCGCGCTCGACGAGGACGGGCTCGCCCACTTGCGCCGCGCGCGGATTGGCATCGTCTTCCAGGCGTTTCACCTGCTGCCGACGATGACCGCGCTCGAAAACGTCGCGATCCCGCTCGAGCTCGGCGGCGGCCGGGCCGCTTTCGCCGAAGCCGGGGCGGCGCTGGAGCGGGTCGGGCTTGGCCACCGCATCGGGCATTATCCCGGCGAGCTGTCGGGCGGCGAGCAGCAGCGCGTGGCGATCGCCCGTGCCTTTGCCGCGCAGCCCTCGCTGATCCTCGCCGACGAGCCGACCGGCAATCTCGACGGCGCCACCGGCCGGCTCGTCGTCGATTGCCTGTTCGCCGAGCGCGCCCGCAACGGCACCGGGCTGATGCTGATCACCCACGACACCGACCTCGCCGCGCGCTGCGACCGGCAGCTCCACCTCGAGGACGGGCGCATCGTCGGCGACCGCGGCCGGGCGGCGGCGTGATCCATTATGCCCTGATCCTCGCGGCCCGCGAGCTGCGCGGCGGGGTTCGGGGGTTTCGGGTGTTCCTCGCCTGCCTCTTCGTCGGCGTGGCGGCCATCGCGGCGATCGGCTCGCTCGGCGCCTCCGTCGTGGCCGGGATCGGCGCCGACGCCCGAATTCTCCTCGGCGGCGACGTCGCGGCGCGGATCGCCTATCGCCCGGCCGGACCCGCCGAGCTGCAATTCCTCGAACGCAGCGGCAAGCTGTCGCGCATCGTCACGATGCGGGCCATGGCGCGCTCGCTCGACGGCAGCCGCCACAGCCTGATCGAGCTGAAGGCGGTCGACCCCGCCTATCCGCTGGTCGGCAAGCTCGCCGTGGACCCGGAAGCCGAGCTCGGCGGCGACGGCGCCTTTGTCGACCCGGTGCTGGCCGACCGCCTCGGCCTCAAGATCGGCGACCGGTTCAAGATCGGCGAGGCGACGCTGACCCTGCGCGCGGCCATCGCCCGCGAGCCCGACACGACCTTTGGCGAGTTCCCGCTCGGCCCGCGGGTGACGATCTCCGACACCGCCCTCGCCGCGACGAAGCTGATCCAGCCCGGCGCCATCGTCGCCTACGACTACCGGGTCCTGTTGCCGCCCGGCGCCGACCCCGCGGAATGGGCCGAGACGGCGCGCGCGGCCTTTCCCGAGGCGGGATGGCGCATCCGCACCGCCCGCGACGCCGCGCCGTCGCTGCGCCGGTTTCTCGACCGGGTCGGCTTGTACCTCAACCTGGTCGGCGTCACCGCCCTCCTGGTCGGCGGGATCGGCGTCGGCAACGCGGTCTCGGGCTATGTCGCCGGCAAGACCCGGGCAATCGCGACGCTCAAATGCCTGGGTGCGCCGACGCGGCTGATCTTCGCCGCCTATCTGGCGCAGGTCCTCGCGCTGGCCGCGGTCGCGATCGTCGCGGCGCTGATCCTCGGCGCGGTCCTGCCGGCCGCCGCCGCGCCGCTGATGTCGGGGGTACTGCCGGTGCGGATGCGGATCGGAATCTACCCGGCTCCGCTCGCCATCGCCGCGGCGGCGGGGCTGCTGACGACGCTGGTCTTCTCGCTGTGGCCGCTTGCCGCGGTCGGGCGGGTCTCGCCGGGGGCGCTGTTCCGCGAGACCGCGCCCCGTTTCCGCCGCGTGCCGCCCGTGGCCGCCGCCGCGACCGCCCTCGCCGCCGCCGCTCTCGCCGCGCTGATCGTGCTGACCGCGCCGGAGAGGGCGGTCGCCGCCTGGTACGTCGCCGGCGCGGTCGCGGCGCTCGCCGTGTTCCGCGCCGCCGGTCTCCTGATCGAGCGCGGCGCGAAGGCGCTCGGCCGGTTGCCGCGGGTCGCGGCGCGGCCTGTGCTGCGTCTCGCGCTCGCCAATCTGCACCGGCCCGGCGCGCCGACCGGGCGTGCCGTCGTCTCGCTCGGCATCGGGCTCAGCGTTCTCGTCGCGATCGCCCTCGTCGAAGCCAATCTCGCGCGCGAGATCGACACGAACCTCGCCGAGCGAGCCCCCGAATATTTTGTCATCGACATCCAGCCCGGCCAGCTCGCCGGCTTCGCCGCCGCCGTCGGCTCCGTGCCCGGCGCGCGTTTCGACCAGGTGCCGATGCTGCGCGGGCGCATCGTCAAGCTCAACGGCATTCCGGTCGAGCAGGCCCATGTGGAGCCGCGGGCGCAATGGGCGCTGAGAAGCGACCGCGGCCTCACCTATTCGCCGACGCTGCCCGAGGGCTCGCGCCTCGAAGCGGGGAAATGGTGGCCGCCCGACTACCAGGGACCGCCGCGGGTCTCGTTCGACGCCGAGCTGGCGCACGGGATGGGGCTCAAGATCGGCGACACGCTGACCGTCAACCTGCTCGGCCGCGAGATCACCGCGACGATCGCCAGCCTGCGCCAGATCGACTGGACCCGGCTCGGCATCAATTTCGCGCTGGTCTTCGCGCCGGGGACGCTCGAAGGCGCGCCGCAGACCCACCTCGCCGCGCTCTACGGCACGCCGGAGGCCGCCGAAAGAGTCGTGCGCGAGCTCGCCCAGCGCTTCCCGAACCTGACCGCGATCCCGGTGCGCGAGACCCTCGCGACCATTGCCCGCATCGTCACGGTGATCGCCGACGCGATGCGCCTCGTCGCGCTCGTCACCGTCCTTTCCGGCATCCTGGTGCTGGGCGGGGCGATCGCCGCCGGGCACCGCCGCCGCGTCTACGAGGCGGTCGTGCTCAAGGTGCTTGGCGCAACCCGCCGCACGGTGACCGCCGCGTTCCTCGTCGAGCACGCGCTGATCGGCGCCGCCGCCGCCTTTGCCGCCGCGGCGATCGGCACCGCCGCCGCCTATCTCGTGGTGACCGGACCGATGCGCTCGGACTGGGTTTTTCTCGGCCGGCCGCTGGCGCTCGTCCTGCCGTTCGGGGTCGCGGTCGCGCTGGCGATCGGTTATGCGGGGACCTGGCGCGCGCTCGGCGCCAAGGCGGGGCCGCTACTCCGAAACGAGTAGCCGCAGATTCCTTGAAAAGTACCGGTTTTGTGCCAATATCCGCAGCCGAGGAATCTTCCTCGCAGTCCCTTTGGAGGGTCCCGATGGCTCTTGGTTCGCAGCCCCGCTGGACGGTGCGGACGGCGGACGTCCAGGTCGATCTCGATACCGGCCTGCGGGCGTACATGCTCCGCATCTACAACTACATGGCGTCAGGGCTCGCGCTGACCGGCATCGTTGCATACATCTTCGCCGCGTCCGGCTGGTATGCGCAGATCGCCCATACGCCGCTGATCTGGGTGGTGATGCTGGCGCCGCTAGGCCTCGTGCTGCTGCTTTCGTTCGGCGTCAACCGGATGAGCGCCGCCTCCGCGCAGGGCGTCTTCTGGCTTTATGCCGGGCTGATGGGCATCTCGATGGCCTCGATCTTCCTGGTCTTCACCGGGGCCAGCATCGCCCGCGTCTTTTTCATCACCGCCGGCACCTTCGCGGCGATGAGCCTCTACGGCTACACGACCCGGCGCGACCTGTCGCAATTCGGCTCGTTCCTGTTCATGGGGCTTATCGGCATCGTCATCGCCTCGCTCGTGAACATCTTCGTCGCGTCGAGCGCGCTGCAATTCGCGATCTCGGTGATCGGCGTCATCGTCTTCACCGGCCTGACCGCGTGGGACACCCAGCAGATCAAGGAGATGTACTACGAGGGCGACTATGGCGAGGTTGCCAGCAAGAAGGCGGTGATGGGAGCGCTTCGGCTCTATCTCGACTTCATCAACCTCTTCATGATGCTGCTGCAATTAATGGGCGCGCGCCGCGACTAGGCGACAACCATTAAAAGTAATTGGACGGCCGGGCCACGCGCCCGGCCGTTTTATTTTGGGTACTGCGTTCGGGACCTTTGACAGGATCGGACGAGGCCCGCAATACTGACCGGGCTACTCGGCCGGATCGGATCCGCGAGCGGGACAACCGCCGCCGGGACATCGGCAACGCACCGGTTTGGCGCCGGTTTCCAAAGCGGCCGGTCGCCGGACCCGTTGGATGGGGACGAGAGCACATGATCGAGCGCCTGGAAAACCAGCAGCGGCTGACCTCGAACCAGTGGAAGCTGATCTGCACGGCGAATGTCGCCGACCTCCTCGACTTTTTCGATTTCTTCCTGATCGGCTACGTCACCGCGGCCCTGACCAAGGAATGGTCGCTGACCTATTGGCAGGGCGGCGCGATCCTGCTCGCCTCCGGTCTCGGCGCGGTGCCGGGCGCCTTTGTCTGGGGCTGGCTCGGCGACAAGATCGGCCGGCGCACCGTGTTCATCTGGTCCGCGGTCACGATCTCGCTGGCGACCGGCATCATGGTGTTCACGCCGGGCCCGAACGCCATCGTGCCGGGCTGGCTGTTTCTGATGTTCTTCCGCTTCTTCGTCGGCATCGGCAATGCGGGCATCTTCACGATCGACCTTCCGCTGGTGCAGGAATTCGTCCCCTCGCACAAGCGCGGCTGGGTCAGCGCGTTGATTACCACCCTGCTGCCGGGCGGGAGCCTCCTGGCCGGCATCATCGCCGCCTCGCTCCTGCCGGTAATCGGCTGGCGGGGCCTTTTCCTCGTCGGTTTGTCGCCGCTGGTGCTGGTATTCATGATCCGCTTCTGGGTCCCGGAATCGCCGCGCTGGCTGATCCGCGTGGGCCGCCACGAGCAGGCGCGGCAGTCCCTCGCCTGGGCCTTGATGGTCGACCCCAAGGAGATCGAGCTGCCGACGGCCCTTCCGGAGACCGAAAAGACCCGGTGGCTCGATCTGTTCAAGTATCCGAAGCTGGTGGTCGCCGGCTGCCTCACCGGCCTTACCCAAACCGGCGGCGCCTCGCTCGGATTGTGGGGCGCGACGCTGCTCGTCATCGTGATGAACGTGGCGCCGGCCCGCGCCGCGTTTCTGATGATTTTCGTCAATCTGGCGGGGATCGTCGGCCGCTTCAGCATCACCGCGCTGATCGAGCCGATGGGCCGGCGCGGATCGGGCACGCTCTTTTGCGTGATGGCGGCGCTATTGATTGTCTTCGCCGGGTATCTGTACGACGTCTATCTCGGCCCGTGGTCGGTGTTCTACATGCTGCTGGTGGCGCAAGGGTTTTTCTCGAGCGCGATCTACACCGTCGTCGGCCCCTACATGACCGAGATCTGGCCGTCGCGCCTGCGCTCGAGCGGCATGGGCATGAGCTACGGCGTCGGGAATCTGGGCGGCAAGGTGTTCGGGCCGCTCGGCCTCGCGATCATCATGGGCGCCGGCGACATCATCAAGCCGGCGGCGCCCAACCTGAAGATGCTCGGCCCGGCCTTTATCTATTTCGCCTGCTGGTACCTGCTTGGCGTGGCCGGGTTCTGGGTCTTCGGCTACGAGACTAGGGGCCGCTCGTTCGAGGATATCGACCGCCGCTTGGCCGGAGCCGATTAGCCCTCCGCCTGTCCGACCCAACGGCCGGGCCGAGTGCCCGGCCGTTTTTTTGTGGCGCAATGCCCGCGCCCCGCTAACATGCACCTAATCCGAAAGAAGTGGCGGCGTTACCGCCCGGTCGTCTAAGGGGGGAGGAACCCAGTGCTCGATCTGCTGGAAAAACAGGACAAGCTTACCTTCAACCAGTGGAAAGTCGCGCTTGCCGCCACGCTCGGCGACATGCTCGACTTTTTCGACTTCTACATGATCGGGCTGGTGCTGGGCTTTGTCGTCAAGGACTGGCACCTGACGGTCGGCCAATCGGGCGCGATCCTGTTCGCGTCCGGGGTCAGCGCGCCGTTCGGCTCGCTGCTCTACGGCTGGCTGGCCGACAAGGTGGGGCGGCGCACCGCGCTCGTCGCCGCGATCCTTAATGTCTCCCTCGCGACCGGCGCGATGGCGCTGACGCCCGAGGGATCGTGGCAGTTCCTCTTTGTCTGCCGCTTTTTCGTCGGTTTCGGCGTAACCGGCCTCTACTCGGTCGACATCACCCTGATGCAGGAGTTCTCGCCGGCGCACAAGCGCGGCTGGTTCACCGGGCTGACCACGACGATGCTGCCGGTCGGCTCGCTGCTGACGGGCGTGCTGGGGGGCTTCGCCGCTCCCTATATCGGCTGGCGCTGGGTCGTGGCGATCGGTCTCGTACCGGCGTTCCTCTGCCTCTATGTCCGGTTTTTCGTCCCCGAGTCGCCGCACTGGCTGTTGCGCCGCGGGCGTGTCGACGAGGCGCGCAAATCGCTCGCCTGGGCGCTGCAGATGGACCCGTCGCGGATCACCCTGCCGGCGACCCTCCCCGCGGTTCAGCACACGCGCTGGCTCGACATCTTCAAATATCCGCGCAGCATCGTCGCCGGCTGCCTGACCGGCCTCACCCAGACCGGCGGCGTCGGACTCAGCCTGTGGCAGATCCCGCTTTTCATGCTGGTCCTCAACGTCGACAAGTTCCAGGCGTCGAAGCTGTTGATCTTTGTCGCGCTCGGCGCGGTGGGCGGCCGTTTCTTCTGCTCGTGGATATCGGACGCCTGGGGCCGGCGCGGCTCGGGCATCTTCGCCTGCCTCGTCGCCGCCCTCCTGATGTTCCTCGCCGGCTACCTGCATAAGGAGAGCGTCGCCGGGGTCTCGGTGTTCCTGATCATGGTCGTCGGGCAGAATTTCTTCGGCAGCGGCAACTACTCGATCGTCGGCCCGTATATGGGCGAGATGTGGCCGTCCCACCTGCGCGGCAGCGGCATGGGCTTTGTCTACGGCGTCGGCAATCTCGGTAAGTTCATCGGGCCGCTCGGCCTCGCGCTGATCGCGGGGACGTCGAACTATGTCGAGAAGGACGTGATCGAGCGGGCGATCATCCCCGGCTTCACCTTCTTCGCCTACTGGTACGTCATGGGCGCGCTGGCGTTCTGGCTGATCGGCGCGGAGACCAGCGGCCGGACGATCGACGAGATCGGCTCGCAGATGGAACTCGAACGCGGCCGCCGGACTCAGATCATCACCGCGATCTGCGGCATTCTCGGCGGCGCGGCCTGCGTCGCGACTCACCCGTTCCTGCCGATCGCGGTCTTTGTCGGCGTCGGCGCGGCGATGCTGGCGCCGGCCGTCGGCGGCGTGATCATGCTGGTCGTTGCGATCGCCGGCGCCGTGTTGATCGGCGTGCCGATGGCCGGGATCGGCGGGTTGATCGCCGCCTCGGCCTCGACCGGCGACGCCATCCGGATTATCGTCGTCGAGTTCGTCCAGCTCGCCGCGCTGCTGCTCACCGGCGTCGCCGGCATCGCCGCCTTGATGACGGCGATACAGCCGGAAACGAAGGCGCAGCCGGCGCAGGCGGCCCAATAGCGGAGGTCAGCCCGCCATGCGGCTCTACAACTCCGTCGGCCCGAACCCGCGCGCCGTCCGCATCTTCATGGCGGAGCGCGGGATCGAGCTGCCCAAGGTCGAAGTCGATCTCCGCGGCGGCGAAAACCGCCAGGCCGCCTATCTGGCCAAGAACCCCGCCGGGCAATGTCCGGCGCTGGAGCTCGACGACGGCAGCACCGTCACCGAGATCACCGCGATCTGCGAGTATCTCGACGAGGTGGCGCCGGGCCCGTCGCTGATCGGCGCGACGCCCGAGGAGAAGGCCGAGACGCGCATGTGGACGCGCCGCATCGACCTCAACATCCTCGAACCGATGGCTAACGGCTTCCGCTTTGGCGAGGGGCTGAGGATGTTCCAGTCCCGCATCCATTGCATCCCGCAGGCCGCCAGCGACCTGAAGCAGATCGCGCAGGAGCGGCTCGCCTGGCTCGATGGGCTGATGGCCGGCAAGGAGTATGTGTGCGGCAGGCGCTTTTCGCTCGCCGATATCCTGCTCTTTGCCTTTGTCGATTTCTTTGCCGGGGTCGGCCAGCCGCTCGACCCGGACCTGAAGAATATCGGCGCCTGGCACGCGCGGATGAAGGCGCGCGCCAGCGCCGGCGCCTGAACCCGTCTAGTTCGGCGAGTACTGGTACCCCGCCATCTGCGGCTGGCGAGCATAACAATTCGCCCGGTCATCGGCCGAGAAGCGGATGAACGCCGGGTCATGCGCGAGGCAATGTCTCAGCGCCTCGCTCTTGAACGGATCGGCGGGATAGGCGTCGCGAACGTATTTGAGGGCGCCAACGCCCAGCAGAAGCCCAACGATAAGCGTAGCGATACTCAACCGACGTAACATTGGCATCGACTCCTCTCATACGTGACGTTGAGCGGGTTGTGCGCTCGGGCCGCCGGGTACATCCCAGGTGCCTCGTCACGAGCCGAAGTAGAGGCGTCGATTCGTTTACAATCAAGCTCAAATTAACAATGAAATCAAGATTAATTGGTTAATCATGTTGCTCGTTTCAGACAGTTTCGACATGTTTCAAATATCGTTAATAGTGGTTAACAATCATGGTTAATCTTGCAACAACCGAGCGGGAACGATAATGCGGCGTTTCGGACTTCCCCTTGCGTTAATCATATTCCGAGGCGATAGGGGCGTCGCGAGATATTCACAATGCCGGTCAAGTACGATATTTAAGCCGCTTATTCGGGCAAGAGGGCATCCATGATCGGCAAAGCCGGTCTCGTCGCCGTCATCGTCGTCAGCGCCGTCGCGTCGGGCCGGCAGGTCGATATGCGCGGTCTCTACGACCAAATGTATCCGGTCAGCACGTTGCGCCGCGACGCGCTCAATTTGTGCCACGAATCCGACCCGACCTTTATCCGCGCCTCTCACACCGACCGCCAGGCCTGCTATACGGGGATGCCGCACGCGATCGCGCTGGCGCTCGGCTTTATTCATCCGAGCAGCGCGCTTTCGGGTCTGTTCGCGCCGGCCGGCGGCCTGATGAGCGCCGGGTCGCTGATCGCCGAAGCCGGGTTCGCCTCGCAGGCGGTGATGTCTCGCCAGCCGCCGCTTTCCGCGCCGAAGCCGACACCCTGCCGCGAGCCCGTGGCGGGGCTCGCCGCGCTGCCCGCCCGCTCGCTCGATACCGCGAAGACGCTCGACGTGCTCTCCGGGCATCGCGGCACCACCGTGCTGCGGCCGGCCGCCGCCCCCGGCGTCCCGGCGCCGAGCGAAAGCCTGAGCCTGCTCGATACGGACGGGAGAGGCGATCTCGCCGACAAGACTCCCGCGCCGGTAGCCGGGTGCGCGACGCGGAGCTAGTCTCCGCCCCGCAATGACGCAAGAACCGCGCCGCGACGCCGGCTCCGCCCCGGCCTCGCCGGTGATGGCGCAATATCACGACATCAAACAGGCGCATCCCGGCTGCCTCCTGTTCTTTCGCATGGGCGATTTCTACGAGCTGTTCTTCGACGACGCGGTCGCCGCGGCGCCGGCGCTCGATATCGCCCTGACCAAGCGCGGCCGCCACGACGGCGCCGACATCCCGATGTGCGGGGTGCCGGTCCACACCGCCGAGACCTATATGGCCAGGCTGATCCGCGCCGGGTTCAAGGTCGCGATCTGCGAGCAGGTCGAAGACCCCGCCGCCCAGCGCGCCCGCGGCGGCCGGGGACCGCTGAAGCGCGCCGTGGTGCGCGTCGTCACCGCCGGCACGCTGACCGAGGACGGGCTCCTCGACGCCCGCCGGAACAACTACCTCGCCGGGATCGCCGAGGCCGGCGGCGAGCTGGGCCTCGCCTGGCTCGACCTGTCGACCGGCGCCTTCGCCCTCGCTCCGACCACCGAGACCGCGCTCGGCGCCGATCTCGCGCGCATCGCGCCGGGCGAGATCCTGCTGCCCGAACGGCTGCTCGAACGCCCGGCCTGGTTCGAGCTCTTCGCCGATTGGAAGCCGGCCCTGACCCCGCTCGCCAATGCCCGCTTCGACAGCGAATCGGGCCGGCGCCGCCTCGAAGGGTTTTACGGGGTCAGGGCGCTCGACGGGTTCGGCCAGTTCAGCCGTGCCGAGATCGCCGCGGCCGGGGCGCTCGTCGATTATGTCGCGCTGACCCAGCAAAACGGCGCCGCCCATCTCGAACCGCCGCAGCGCGTCGCGCCCGATTCGGTGATGCAGATCGACGCCGCGACGCGACGCAACCTCGAGCTGGTGACGACGCTATCCGGCGAGCGCCGCGGCAGCCTCCTTTCCGTAATCGACCGCACCCTCACCGCCGCCGGCGCCCGGCTCCTCGCCGAGCACCTCGCGGCGCCGCTGACCGACCCCGCGCGCATCGGCGACCGGCTCGACGCGGCCGGCTTTTTCCTCGACCGCGCCGATCTGCGCGCCGATCTGCGCGAGCGCCTCCGCCGCTGCCCGGATATCGAGCGGGCGATGACGCGCCTGACGCTGGGCCGCGGCGGCCCGCGCGACCTCGGCGCCCTCCACATAGCGCTCGAAGCGACCGCCGGGCTGCGGCAGATGCTGACCGCGCCGAGCCTCGTCACTCTGCCCGCGACGCTGGCCGCCGCCGAGCGCGGGCTCGGCGAGCATTACGCCGTCGTCGAGCGCCTGGGCCGCGCGCTCGCGGCCGATCTGCCGCTCTTCACCCGCGACGGCGGCTTTATCGCGCCGGGCTATTCGAGCGAGCTCGACGAGTTCCGCGAGCTGCGCGACGAGAGCCGCCGCACGATCGCCGCGCTCCAGGCGCGCTACGCCGAAGCGGCCGGCGTCGCCTCCCTGCGCATCCGCTACAACAACGTGATCGGCTATTACATCGAGGTGCCGGCGGCGCAGGCCGGCAAGCTCGGCCCCGACTACATCCACCGCCAGACGATGGCGGGTGCGATGCGCTACACGACCGTCGAATTGGGCGAGCTCGAAAGCAAGATCGCCAACGCGGCCGATCGCGCCCTCGCGCTCGAACTCCGCCTCTTCGCCGATCTCGTCGAGGATGTGATGGCGCGCCGCCGCGAGATCGCCGACGCCGCCGCCGCGCTTGCCGCGCTCGACCTCGCCGCGGCCTTCGCCGAGCGCGCCGCCGAGAGCCAATGGGTCCGCCCCGAGATCGACGACGGCGCCGGGTTCGAGGTGAAGGGCGGCCGTCACCCGACCGTCGAGGCGGCGCTCCACGGCACGAGCGCGTTCGTCGCCAACGATTGCACGCTCGGCCCAGATGAAGCGAATGGGGGGAGGATCTGGCTCGTCACCGGTCCCAACATGGCCGGCAAGAGCACCTTTCTGCGCCAGAACGCGCTGATCGCGATCCTCGCGCAGATCGGCTCCTTCGTGCCGGCGCAATCGGCCCGGATCGGCGTCGTCGACCGGTTGTTCAGCCGGGTCGGGGCGGCCGACGATCTCGCGCGCGGACGTTCGACGTTTATGGTCGAGATGGTCGAGACCGCCTCGATCCTCAACCAGGCAGGGCCGAAGAGCTTTGTCATCCTCGACGAGATCGGGCGCGGCACCGCGACCTTCGACGGGCTTTCGATCGCCTGGGCCGCGCTTGAGCATCTGCACGAGGTCAATCGCTGCCGCGCGCTTTTCGCGACGCATTTCCACGAGCTGACCGCGCTCGCGCAGAAGCTCCCGGCGCTCGCCTGTCATACGATGCGGGTCAAGGAGTGGCAGGGCGATGTCGTTTTTCTGCACGAGGTCGCGCCCGGCACCGCCGACCGCTCCTACGGCATCCACGTCGCCCGCCTCGCCGGCCTCCCCGATTCCGTCACCGCGCGCGCCGACGAGGTGCTGACGATTCTCGAACGGAGCGAGAGCGGCGGCGCCCCGGCCAAGCTGATCGACGACCTCCCGCTCTTCCGCGCCGCCCAGCGCCCGGCCCCCGCCGCCGCCGAATCCGCGGTCGAGGCGGCGCTCAGGGAGGTCCGGCCGGACGAGCTGAGCCCGCGCGAGGCCCTCGAAATCCTCTACCGTCTCAGGGGGATGCTGCCCGACTGACGGCTATTTCGGCGGGTCGAAATTCTGGTCGGGGAAGGGGGCGGCGCCGGCCGCGCTCGGCGCCTGGATGACGATCATCGCGTGGTCGGCGCTCTTGTGGCAGGCGTTGCAGCCGTCGGTAAGCTGGCCGTAGGCGGTCTCGAACGCCGCCGCGTCCTTGGCCTTGATCGCCTTGTCGAGCGCCGCGAGCGCCGGGTTCACGGTCGCGGCGATGGCCGGGCCGATGACCAGATTGCCGTGCTTCAGCACCAGCCTGGCGACGTCGTCAAAGGTCTCGCGCAGCTCGCCGAGCGCATAGGCGGCGTAGGCCCAGTTGCCCGCGGCGCCGGCGAGGCCGAGCTTGGTGTGGCGCGGCTGGACGAGCGCGGTCATCAGCTCGCCGAGGCCCGGATGATACGGCGCGGCGGATTTGCTCTCCTCCATGTTCATCGCCGGCATGTTCATTCTCTGCTGCGCCCCCGCCGTCAGCGGCACGGCGGCAATAATCGCCATCGCGGCAAGCAGCCTCATCGGGTCCCTCCTATCCGAACGCGGCCGCGACGGCGCCGAGCACGACGACCAGCCACGGCGGCACTTTCCACATCGCCAGCAGCAGGAACGCGGCGATGCCGATCGCGAAATCGCGCGGGCCGAGGATCGCGCTGAGCCAGACCGGGCGGTAGAGCGCGGCCAGCAAGATGCCGACCACCGCCGCGTTGATCCCGCGGAGCGCCGACTGTACCGCGGGCAGCCGCCGCACCCGGTCCCAATAAGGCAGCGCCGCGATCAGCAGCAGGAACGACGGCAGATAGATCGCGACCAGGCACAGGAGCCCGCGCGGCCAGCCGCCGATCACCGTGCCGAGATAGGCGCTGAAGGTGAAAAGCGGCCCCGGCACCGCCTGCGCCGCGCCGTAGCCGGCGAGAAACAGGTCATTCGACACCCAGCCCGGCGGCACCACCTCGGCCTGCAGCAGCGGCAGCACGACATGCCCGCCGCCGAACACCAGCGCTCCCGACCGGTAGAACGAATCGAAAAGCCGCAGGTCGAGCGCCGGCACCGCGGCCGCCGCGATCGGCAACCCGAACAGCAGCACCGGAAACAGCACCCCGGCGGCGGTTGGCCAGCCTCGCGGCAGGCTTATCGTCAGCGGCGAATGCCGCGGCGGCGCGCCGTCGCGCAGTCCGGCCCAGCCGATCGCCGCGCCGGCGACGATCGCTCCGACCTGCCCCCACGCCCCCGGCGCGAGCAGCACGAGGATCGCCGCGGCGACCGCCACGGTCGCCCGCTGCGCGTCGGGGCAGAGGCTGCGGGCCATCCCCCACACCGCATTGGCGACGACCGCGACGGCGACGATCTTGAGCCCGTGCAGCCACCCCGCCCCCGAGAGGTCGCCGAGCCATGCGACCGCGTAGGCGAACGCCGCCATCGCCACCGCCGACGGCATCGTGAACCCGATCCAGGCCGCGAACCCGCCCGGCATCCCGGCCCGCAAGATGCCGATCGAGATCGCCGTCTGGCTGCTCGCCGGGCCGGGCAGAAACTGGCACAGCGCGACGATATCGGCGAAGGCCGCCTCGTCGAGCCAGCCCCGCCGCTCGACAATCTCGCGCCGGTAATAGCCGAGATGCGCGACCGGCCCGCCGAACGAGGTCAGCCCCAGCCGGAGGAAAACGCCCAGGACCTCCGCGAACGAGCCGGGCGGCGCCGGGTTCACGCGGAAAGCGGCAGGGCCCGCCCGTCCATGTCGTCGTGGTCCATGTGCAGATGGCGCAGCACGCTGGGCGCGATATCGATCAGGCAGCTCGCCTGCTGCCGCTTGCCGGGCGCGAACCCGCCGCCCTCGGCGATCAGGAACGGGTGCTGTTCGTGCACGCCGAGCCCGCCATGCTGGCCGAACCCGATCTTGCTTTCGGTGTCGCTGGGGTCGAGCACGATCGCGCACGCGCCGGCGACCCCGTGCGGGTTGACCCGGTCGTCGGTCTTCAGGCTGACCCCGACCCGGAGCGCGTTGTTGGTCGGGAGCCCGACCTCCGCCAGCTCGCCATCGGCGAGAATTTTGCCGGCCCATTCGTGCTGGGCCAGAAACCGCGCGACCTCCCTCGACCGCCCGCGTGCGCTCTCCGCGAAAAAGATCGTCGCCGCGGTCCCCTGCGGCGCGACGACGACATCGCGCGATTCCGGCCCCTCCTTGAGCCCGGCCCCGATCAGGAGCCCGGTGAGGTCGATCCCCTCGGTCACCGTCTCCATCCCGTGATCCGAGCCGGTGACGAACAAGATCTCGTCGCCGCGCGGGTCGAGCCGCCGCACGGTCTCGAACACCCGGCGGACATTGGCGTCGGCCGCGGCGATCGCGCGGCGGTGCCGCGGCGAGCCGAGCGGCGAGTGGTGCCCGGTATAGTCCGGCTCCGAAAGCCACATCAGCGCCAGAGCCGGCGCCCGCCCCTCGACGATGTCGGCGCAGAACCGCTCGGTCATCGCCGCGTCGCCGTCGAGACCCTTCTTGAGCCCGGCGCTGGCGGGGTCGTCGACCGGCTTGGCGCCAGGCCCGTAACTGCCGGCCGCGTGATAGACCGTGCCGTGCCCGTCCGGGTCTTGGAAATAGGCCGCGCCCGGCGAGACGTTGGAGCACACGATCGCATCCTCGCCGTGCCAGCGCAGCCGCTCGGCGAGCGTCGGCACCTGCAGCGTGCGGCCGGTCGCGCGCCGCATCCGGTCGCGGAACTCGGGCGCGCCGGCATTGCGGCAGACGAGCCCGTCACCCTCGTCGAGCGCCATCGTGTTGCCGTAGAGCCCATGCCGCGCCGGCAGGCAGCCGGTCGCGATCGAGGCCGAGCTCGCGCGCGTCGTCGATGGGAAGACGCTGCGGTGCCGGGCGAAATGGGCGGCGCGCCCCGACAATTCGTAGAGGAACGGCGTGTCCTCGGGCGAGATCAGATCGTCGCGCAGACTGTCGCAGATCACGATCACGACGCGCGCGTTTCCCGCCATGGTCACACTCCGTCAGTTCGTAACGCCATTTAGGGCATAATCGAATATATCGAAATTCCTGAGCCGCGCCGACCCCGCCTTGGCGCGGTATTCGGCACTGACCGGATGCGACAGCACAAACGGCACGACCTGCTCGCCGCGCCCGCCATGCGAGCGCAGCCGGTGCCCGGCGAGCTCGCTCAAATCGTGCTCCGACGCCGTCGCGCCGAGCACGGTGTTGCGATCGCCGGTGACGACGAGATCGGCCTCGCGGTCCCACGGCAGCTCGTAGCGCCGGCTCGCCTCGTCGCGGTCGAGCACCTCGTCGATCCCCGGCAGAGCGCGCAGTGTCGCCGCCATCGCCTCGACCGGAGCATCGCCCTTGCGGTAGACCCGCACGAACGAGCCGAGCGCGCCGTGATGCCGCACGAACGGATCGGTGATCGGGCAGATCACCCGCACCGAGCCGGCGCCGAACCGCTCGTTCAGCAAATCCTCGACCAGGATCAGATGCGGCTCGCCGCCGGGCAGCGCCTTATCGTTCATCCCGTGATCGGCGGTCATCCCGACGACGCAGCCGAGCTCAACCAGCCGCGCGACTCGCCGGTCCAGCTCGGCATGGAACGAAAGCGCCTCGGCCGCGCCCGGCGCGTGGCCATGCTGCACGTAATCCGACAGCGACAGATAGAGCAGCGCCGCCTTCCCCTCCTCGACCAGCCGAATCCCGGCATCGAGCACGAACAGCGACAGATCGGCCGAATACATGTCGGGCCGGCCGCGCCCGACCATCGCCTCTACGTCGGGCGGCGCCTTTTCCGACGAGAAGCAGATGCCTTCGAGCCGGTGCCCGAGCATCCGCCGCAGCTTGTCCTTCGCCGTCACCGCGGCGGTCGCCACCCCTGCGCGCGACATCAGCGCCAGGAGCGTGTCGCTGTGCATCAGCTCCGGGTCGGTCATCATGATCTCGGCGCCGGTCTCGCGGTCGAGCATGAAATTGCCGGCGATGCCGTGCTCGGCCGGCGAGACGCCGGTGACGATCGACACGTTGTTGGGGTTGGTGAAGGTCGGCATCGCCGCGTCGGCGAGCGCGTAGAAACCGCCCTCGCGGCACCGCGCCAGCGCCGGCAGCGCCCCGGCGGCGAACCCGGCCTCGAGATAAGAGGGGTCGCACCCGTCGGCGCAAATGACGGCGGTCGGACGGGTGGGGCGGCGGTAGCGGCGGCCATTCAGCTCGATCGTATCCATCGCGCTATAATAGCCGCAATGACCGCCTCCGACGTAACCCTCGAATGGCGCCGCTTCGACGAGATGCCGGCGGCCTTGCTGTACGAGGTCCTGCGCTTCCGCCAGGCGATCTTCGTCGTCGAGCAAGGATCGGCCTACGAGGACCTCGACGGACGCGACGAGGCCGCGCTCCACCTCCTGGCGCCGCGGGACGGCGCCCTCGTCGGCTATCTCCGCCTGATCCCGGAGCCGGGGCGAACTCGCATCGGCCGCGTCTCGGTCGCCGCCGATTGTCGCGGGAAAGGCCTCGCGCGGCGGATGATGGCGGCGGCCCTCGCCGAGCGCCCCGGCCTGCCGGTCGCGCTCAGCGCCCAGAGCTACCTCGCGCCGTTCTACGCGAGCCTCGGCTTCACCCCGATATCGCGCGAATACGACGACGCCGGCGTGCCGCATGTCGATATGGAGCGGCCGGCTTAGCGCTCCGGCGGCAGGATGTCGGGGGCCAGGATTTGGTCGATCAGGTGCTCGCGCCGGATATCGGCCAGATGCGCGCGCTTTTCGTCGGCGGTCAGGCGGGTGCCGATC
>DASUIE010000191.1:0-17399 GCA_036273175.1 Allostellaceae bacterium | reverse complement strand
GCGCTGGCGCGCCGGCTGGGCGCTCCGGCCCTCACTGCGGATCGGGCCTGGCCGCGCATTGCCGAAGCGGTCGGCGTCGAGATCGAGCTGATCCGCTAGGCTGGCGGCAACCCTAGCAGCCGCCGCGCCAGCACGAGGTGCGGCTTGTCGATCATCTTGCCGTCGAGCGCGAGGGTGCCGGCCTTCGGGTTGGCGGCGAAGGCGGCGATGACGCGCTCGGCCCATTCACGTTCGTCGGCGCTCACCGAAAAGGCGGTGTTGATCAAGTCGAGCTGCGCCGGGTGGATCGCCATCTTCGATACAAAACCGGAGCGGCGCGCGGCCTTGCATTCGGCATCGAGCCCTGCCGGATCGCGGAAGTCGGTATAGATTGTGTCGATCGCCGCGACCCCTGCCGCGCCGGCGGCGAGCAGGCACAGCGAGCGGGCGAGCTGGTACGGCCCGTCATAGCTGCCGTCGAGGCGGCGGTTGTTGGCGCCGAGGCAGGCCGCCAGATCCTCGGCCCCCCAGGTGATGCCTTCGAGCCGCGCCGACGACCCGGCGTAATTGCCGAGCGCGAACACCGCCTCGGGCGTCTCGGTGGCGATCGCGACGATGCGGGTCGCCGCGGGCGGCGCCCCCGCGGCGGTCTCGAACGCGGCGAGGTAGTGGTCGAGCGTCGCCACGTCGTCGGGCGTGCATTTCGGCAGCAGGATGCCGTCCGGCCGGCCGCCGACCGTCGCCGCGAGGTCGTCGAGGGCGAGCCCGCTGGCGAGCGGGTTGCAGCGCACATACCGCTTGATCCGCCCGCTCCCATGCGCTTCGAGAAACGCCCGCGCCAACTTGCGCGCCATCGGCCGGTTGGCCGCCGACACCGAGTCCTCGAGGTCGAGGATCAGTGCGTCGGCCCCGCTTTCGAGCCCCTTGGCGAGCTTCCGCTCGCTGTCGGCGGGAACGAACAGGAACGAGCGCACAGTCATCCCCGGCACCTCATAAACGCGGCGCGGCGGCAGATCGCGACCGTGTCGCCGTGCTGGTTGAGCCCGACATGCTCGAACTCGACGATGCCGGCGTCCGCGCGCGACTTGCTGCGGCGCAGGCTGACGACGGTCGTGCGGGCGTGGATCGTGTCGCCGTGGAAGACCGGCTTTGGAAACCGCACGTCGCTCATCCCGAGATTGGCGACCGTGGTGCCGAGCGTCGTGTCGCCGACCGAGATGCCGATCACCAGCCCCAGCGTAAAAATGCTGTTGACCAGCGGCCGCCCGAACTCGGTCGTCTTGGCGAACTCGGCGTCGAGATGCAGCGGTTGCGGGTTCATCGTCATCGTCGTGAACAGCACGTTGTCCGCTTCGGTCACCGTGCGGGTCAGGGCGTGCTCGAAAACCTGTCCCTCGCTGAATTCCTCGAAATAGAGCCCGGCCATCGCGTCACTGTCCCTTGAAGACGGGCCGCCGCTTTTCGTTGAAGGCGGCGACCGCCTCCTTGTGGTCCTCCGTGAACGCGCAGCGGGCCTGGTGCTCGGCCTCGAGGTCGAGCACGGTCTGGAACGGCTCGGTCTCGGCGGCGAACAGGTTTTTCTTGATATAGCCGAGCGCGACGCGCGGCCCGTCGGCGAGCCGTCTTGCGAGAGTCATGGCTTCGTCACGCAAGACCGCGTCGTCGACCAGCCGGTTGACGATGCCGAGCCGGAAGGCCTCGTCGGCGTCGATTACGTCGCCGAGCAGATAGAGCTCGCGCGCCTTGGCGGTGCCGACCAGGCGGGTCAGGCTCCAGGTCCCGCCATAGTCGCCGGAATAGCCGATGCGGACAAAGGCGGTGCCGAACCGCGCCGACTTCCCGGCGATCCTGAGATCGGCGGCGAGGGCGAGGCCGAGCCCGGCGCCGGCAACCGGGCCATTGATCGCCGCGACGATCGGCTTCGGGCAGTTGCGCATGAGCAAGGGCAATTGGTGCGAGCGGCGCAGCCCCTCGACCCTGTCCTCGACGGTCTGGTCGCGCCCGCGGCTCTCCATCGATTTGACGTCGCCGCCCGAACACCAGCCGCGCCCGGCCCCGGTGATGACGATGCAGCCCACCTCCCGGTCGGTGGCGAGGCGGTTCAGCGCGTCGGTGAGCCCGGCCGTCATCTCCGCCGACAGCGCGTTGAGTCGCTCCGGCCGGTTGAGGGTCAACCAGGCGACACCGTTTTCCTTGGCTTCCAGAAGGTCGGGCATTGTCTCTCTCCGTGACCGCGATGGGGGATCATAGCCGCATTTCATCGTATAAGGGCCGCATGGAAACGATCCGCGTATAAGGGCCGCATGGAAACGATCCGCGTCGTCTGCGCCCACGATTGCCCGGACATGTGCTCGCTCCTCGCCACGGTGGAGGCCGGGCGGGTGGTGCGCATCCAGGGCGACCCGGAGCAGCCCTTCACCGCCGGCTTCGCCTGCGCCAAGGTCAATCGCGACACCGAGCTTGTGCATTCGCCCGAGCGCATCCGGACACCGCTGCGCCGGGTCGGAGCCAAGGGCGAGGGGAAATTCGTCCCGCTCTCGTGGGACGAAGCGCTCGACGAGATCGCGTCGCGTTGGAAATCGATCGTCGCCGAGAGCGGGCCGCTCGCCCTGCTCGGTTACGCCTACAGCGCGCATCAGGGGCAGATCAACCGGGGCCTGGTGCTCGGCCTCTTCCACGCGCTCGGCGCCACCCGCCTCGCTGCCGGGACCGTGTGCGACACGTGCTGCGAGGAGGCGTGGAACGTCACTGTCGGCCCGGTCGGCGGCGCCGATCCGGAGTCGGTCGACCACTCCGACCTGATCGTCGCCTGGGGCGCCGACCTCGCCGCGACCAACGTGCATTTCTGGGCGCGGGCCGAGGCGGCGCGCAAGCGCGGCGTCCCGGTCGTCGTCATCGACCCGCGCAAGAGCCGCACGGCGCGCGGCGCCGACTGGCACCTGCCGATCCGCATCGGCGCCGACGCCGCGCTAGCGCTCGGGGTCATGCATATCCTGGTCCGCGACGGACTCGCCGACCGCGCCTACCTCGCCGCCCACACGCTGGGCTTCGAGCGCCTGGAGGCCGAGGTGCTGCCGCGCTTCACCCCGACCCACACCGCCGAGGCTACCGGCCTTTCGGTCGCCGATATCGAGCGGTTCGCGGCACTGTACGGCAAGGCCAAGGCCTCGTTTATTCGTCTCGGCGAGGGCATGACGCGGCTGGCGCGCGGCGGCGAGGCGCTGCGAGCGGTGGCGCTGCTCCCCGGCGTGACCGGCGCCTACGGACGACAGGGCGGCGGCGCGCTGCTGCTGACCGCGGCATCCTGCGAGCTCGACTACGGCGCGCTCAGGCGGCCGTCCGGCCCCGCCGCGACGCGCACGGTCAACCATTTACGGCTCGGCGAAGACCTGATCAGCCTGAAAGACCCGCCGATCCGGGCGCTGTTCATCGCCGCCAACAACCCGGCCGTGACCTGCCCCGAGGCCAACAAGGTCCGCGCCGGCCTCGCGCGCGACGACCTCTTCACCGTCGTCCACGACCCGTTTCTGACCGAGACCGCGAAATACGCCGACATCGTCCTGCCCGCGACGACCTATCTCGAAACCGAGGATGTCTACCGCGCCTACGGCACCTACTACCTGCAATACGCCCCCGCCGCCGTGCCGCCGCAAGGCGAGGCGCGGTCGAATTTCCGCCTGGCGCAGGAGCTGGCGCGGCGTCTCGGCATTGCCGACGACGTGTTCGGCACCCCGGCCGATGCGGTGATCGAGAGGCTGCTCCGAGGCGGCAAGACCGCGGCGGGGCCGCTCGATCTCGCCGCCGCGCGCTCGGGGCGGCCGGTCAATATCGCGCCACGCGGCGGCCAGGAGTTCCGCACCCCCTCGGGCAGGCTCGAATTTTATTCCGAGCAGATGGAAGCGATGGGCCAGCCGCCGATGCCGGATTGGCGGCCCGATCCCGAGGAGGTGCGCGACGCCGCGAAATGGCCGCTTCGCCTCCTGACCGCTCCCGGCTATTTCCAGGCCCACACCGCCTATTCCGGCGTTGGTTTTCTGCGCCGGCGCGAAGGCGCGCCCCATTGCATCCTGCACCCCGACGAGGCGGCGCGGCGCGGGCTGAAGAACGGCGCCAAGGTCCGGCTCTTCAACGAGCGTGGTTCGGTCGGATTGATGCTGCGCGTCGCCGACGAGGTCCAGCCGGGTGTCGTCCTGGTTCCCGGCCAGCGCCCCGACGGCGAGACCGCCGGCGGCACCGTCAACATGCTCGTCTCCGACCGCTACACCGATATCGGCGAGGGCGCGACCTATCAGAGCACCTTTCTCGACGTGGCCGCCTGGTGAGCTCGATCCGTCTGGCCGCCGATGTCGGCGGCACCTTCACCGACATTGCCAGCTTCGACGAGGCGACCGGCACGCTCTCGCTCGGCAAGACCCTCACGACCCCGGCCCGTCTCGCCGACGGCATCGATACGGGCGTCGCCAAGGCCGGGGCGAACTTTGCCGAGACCAGTCTTTTGCTGCACGGCACGACCGTCGCGATCAACACGATCCTCGAGCGGACCGGCGCGCGCTGCGGGCTGCTGACCACGGCCGGGTTTCGCGACATCTACGAGATCGGTCGGGTCAACCGCCCGGAATCGTACAACCTCTTTTTTCAGAAGCACGTGCCGCTGATCCCGCGCGCGCTCCGCCGCGAAATCCGCGAGCGGGTCGATGCGGGCGGCCGCGTGCTGCTGCCGCTCGACGAGAGCGAAATCCGCGCGGCCGCCGCCGCCCTCGTCGCCGAGGGGGTCGAGGCGATCGCGATCCTGTTCCTGCATTCCTACCGCGCGCCCGAGCACGAGCGCCGCGCCAAGGCGATCGTCGTGGCCGCGCACCCCGAGCTCTTCGTCACCGCCAGCCACGAGCTGTCGCAGGAATACCGGGAGTTCGAGCGCACCTCGACGACCGCCGCCAACGCCTATATCGGCCCGCGCGTGCGCCGCTACCTCGCCGAGATGCAGGACCACCTCGCCGTCTCGCGCTTCGCCGGTCGGCTGTTGATCGTGCAGTCGACCGGCGGGCTTTTCGACGTCGGCGAGGCGCAACAGGCCTGCATCCGCATGCTCGAAAGCGGCCCGGCCGCCGGGGTGATCGGCACCGCCGCTTTGTGCGAGGCGGCCGGCATCGGCAACGCGATCGCTTTCGACATGGGCGGCACGACGGCCAAGGCCGGCGTCATCCATGACGGCGCGGTGCTGATGACCGGCGGCGCGCTCCTCGGCGGCTATGCCAGCGGCCTCCCGGTTCAGATGCCGATGATCGACATCCAGGAGGTCGGCACCGGCGGCGGCAGCATCGCCGCGGTCGAGCTCGGCGGCGGGCTGCGCGTCGGGCCGCACAGCGCCGGCGCGGTGCCGGGTCCGGTCTGCTACGGGCTCGGCGGCGCCTTGCCGACCGTGACCGATGCCAATCTCGTGCTCGGCCGGCTCGGCGCCAACCGGTTTCTCGGCGGCGAGATGCGGCTCGATCATGCCGCCGCCGAACGCGCGATCGACGAGCACGTCGCCCGGCCTCTCGGCCTCTCGGTGACCGCCGCGGCCGAGGGCATTCTCCGCATCGCCACGACAAAGATGGCGCATGTGGTGCGCTGGGTGACGACCGAGCGCGGGCTCGACGCCGCCGATTTCGCCCTCGTCGCTTATGGCGGGGCGGGTCCGCTGCACGCGGTCATGGTGGCGCGCGAGCTCGGCATTTCGCGCGTCGTAATCCCACCCGCGCCGGGCCATTTCTCGGCGCTCGGGATGCTGGCGAGCGATCTGCGCCGCGATTTCGTGACGACCTGGTTCACCCCGCTCGCCACCGCCTCCTTTGCAGAGATGGAGCAGATTTTCGCGGGGATGGAGCGGCAGGGGCGGGAAGGCGTCGCGCGCGGCGGGATCGCGTCTGTGGAAGCGACCGCCGTACGGGGCGCCGACATGCGCTATGTCGGGCAGGAGCACGCGGTGACGGTCGCACTCCCTACCGAGCTTTTCGCCGCCGAGGACCGCGCCGGGATCAAGCGCGAATTCGACGCCGTGCACGAGCTGCGCTACGGCTTTTCGTCGCCGGCGGAACCGGCCGAGATCGTCAGCCTCCGCAGTGCCGTCACCGGCGCGCTTACGAAGCCCCGCCCGGCGCGGATCGCCGCCGGCGGTCCGGAAATCGCCGTGCGTGCCACCCGCGCGATCCATTTCGACGGCGTGGCCCGCGACGCTTCGGTCATCGACCGCGCGACGCTGCTCGCCGGAAACCGCCTCGCCGGCCCGGCGGTGATTGAGGAATACGCCTCGACGACCGTGCTCTACCCCGGCGACCGGCTGACGGTCGACGAATACGCCAGCCTCGTCATCGACATCCCGAGGAGCGCCTGATGGCGGCGAAATCCGACCCGGTCGTCACCGAGATCGTGCGCAACTGTCTCATCGCCGCGACCGAGGAGATGAAGACCAATCTGATGCGCACCGCCTACAACATGATCATCTACGAGGCGCTCGATTTCACGGTCGGCCTGTTCGATGCGAGGGGCAACATCCTGTCGATCGGGCTCGGCCTGCCGATGTTCATCCGCGGCATCGCCGACACGATCAAGGCCAAGCTCCGTCACTTCGGCCCCGATAACATCAAGCCCGGCGACATCCTCCTCACCAACGACGCTTACATCACCGGCAGCCACCTCAACCACATGACCTTTTCTGTGCCGATCTTTGTCGACGGGCGCCTCTTGGCCTTTGCCGGCTGCATGGCGCATTGGCCCGATGTCGGCGGCACCCTCGACGGTATTACCACCGACATTTTCTCGGAGGGGCTGCAGCTCCCGATCGTCAAGGCGTATCGGGAAGGCGTGGCGAACGAGGACCTCTTCGAGATCATCCGCATGAATGTGCGCCTGCCGGAGCGGGCGATGGGCGATCTGCGCGCCCAGATCGCGGCGGTGAAGACCGGCGAGAAGCGCTTTGTCGAGATGGTTGGGAAATACGGCGCCGCCGAAGTGCTTGCCGCGATCGACGGGATCATGGACCAGAGCGAGGCGGCCTCGCGCGCCCGCATCGCCGCGATCCCGGACGGCGTTTACGAGGCCGAGTCGTTTATGGACGACGACGGTGTCACGGCCGGGAAGCGCATCCCGATCCGGGTCAAGGTGACGATCGCCGGCGACCGTATGACCGTCGATCTGACCGATCTCTCGCGCCAGGTCTCCGGCTTTTACAATTCGGGCGAGACGGCGGGACGCTCGTGCTGCCAGGTCGCGTTCAAGTGCCTGACCTCGCCGCTCGACCTGCCGATCAACGAGGGGCAGTTCCGGGCGCTCGACGTGATCCTGCCGCCGGGCCGGGTCGTCAGCGCACTGAAGCCGGCGGCGATGCGGATGTGGATGACCTATCCGATGACCATCGTCGACACGATCCTCAAGGCGCTCGCCCCGGTGATCCCTGACAAGGTCGCGGCCGGTCACCACGCCGACCTGATCGTCGGCCGGGTCAATGGGCGGCGCCCGGCGGACGACAGCTTCTATATCTATCTCGGCGGGCTGATCGGCGGCGGCTGGGGCGCCAAGTACGACAGCGACGGGATGTCGGCGACGATCGCGATCAACGACGGCGACACCCATAACGGCCCGTCCGAGCAGGTAGAGGCGAAGTTTCCACTGCTCGTCGAACGCTATTGCCTGCGCCCGGATTCGGGCGGGGCCGGCACCTTCCGCGGCGGGCTCGGCACCGAGCAGGTCGTGCAGGCGCGCGGCGAAATCCGCTTCAACGCCCAGATCGACCGGGTCAATTGCAAGCCCTGGGGCCTCTATGGCGGGCTCTCGGCGGCCGGCAACGGCGTCGCGCTGCATCGCTTCGGCGAGGACGAGCACCGCTATCCGAGCGGCAAGGCGTTCAACCTCGTGCTCAAGCCAGGCGACGCCTACATCCTCCGCTCGGGCGGCGGGGGCGGGTTCGGCTCGCCCTTGGAGCGCGATCCCGAGCGTGTCGAGAATGATGTGCGGCAGGGCTACGTCACCCCCGAGGCGGCGGAGGCACAATACGGGGTGGTGCCCGGCGACAAGGCGGCGACGGCCGCGCTGCGGGCGCGGATGAAGGCCGAAGGGCTCCCCGCCGATCAGCCCGACGAGACGCCGGAGGTCGCGGTCATCCACCACGACCACGCGCATCCGGAATATGCCGACCTCAGCGAGGAAGAGCGGCTGGTGATCGCGCTGAGCGGGCGCTGCTGCAGCTAGGCTACGGCACCGTCCACTCGACCCCCTCGTCGAGCGGGATCACCGGGCGCGGCAGACGCTTCCAGTCGAAGCGGTCGAGCACCGGCGAGGTGAGGCCGGGAAGGTCGACCTCGACGATCTGCTCCGGCGTGAAGAACTCGTCGTAGCCGCCGCGGAAATGCCCGCGTGACTTGACGGCGACGACCCGCGCCTTGGCGATGTCGAGGCCCATCATCTCGAAAAAGACCGGGTCGGCGCATTGCACGCGGTGCGAGATCACCACGACCGTCACCCCGCCGATCGCCAGCGCCGCGCAGGGGCCGAGATGGAGGCTCAGCCCCTTGTAGATGCCGCGCCGCCCGACGCAATTCCCGTCGGTCAGCGCCGCGACCCGCGCCGACGCGGTCCAGCTTTCGGAGAATTCGCTGTCCTCGGCGCGGTTGAACTCGGCGTCGAAGCGATAATGCAGCCCGTATCTATGCGCCTCGGCGGCGAGCGGCGGGTCGTAGATCACCCCGACCAACGCGCCCTTGACCCCGGCCTCAACCAGCGCCTTCAGCAGGAACATCGTGTTGCCGCGCGCGCCACCGCCGGGGTTATCGGCGACATCGGCGAAGATCAGCGGCGCCGCCGCCGGGTCCCGAGACACGGCAAGCGCCTTGGCCACCGCGTCGTCCAGCGCGGTCAAGCGCGGATAAAACCGCTGCCGCTGCGACCAGACGAACTCGGCAACCTCGCGGGCCACCGCCATCGCCGCGTTGTGGTTGCGGCGGTCGTCGCGCCGCGCGGTGACGATGACCGCCATCCCGTTCTTCGCCGTGTCGGCATAGGCAAACCCGCCCATCACCGACACGTTCATGATCTCCGGCCCGACCCGGGTCTGGCCGAACTCGATCGTCTCGGCATAAGGGCCGGCCGCGGTCAGCAGAGTCACGGTCGGTGCGACAATCGGCAGGCGGATCAGGGCGCGTTCGGTCTTCACCCCGGCGAGCAGCTCGCGCATCGCCGCGGCCGCCTCCTCGCCGCGCTCGCGCATGTCGAGATGCGGGTTGGTGCGATAGCCGATAAAGGCGTCGATCGACTGCACCATCCGGTCCGAGACGTTGGCATGCAGGTCGAACGTCGCGACGACCGGCACGTCCTGGCCGACGATCTCCCGCACCATCGCGAAGAGGGTTCCCTCCGGATCGTCGTCCTCGGTCGTCACCGCCGCGCCATGCGCGCAGATATAGACGCCGTCGACCGGCAGCGCCGCGGCGAGGCGGGTGCGGATCGTTCCCAGCAATTCGGTGAAGAATCCGTGGTCGACCGGCCCGTTCGGCTCGGTCATCGCGATCGCGATCCCGATCGGCTCCCACGCCCCGGCCGCGTCCATCGACGCGATAAAGCCCGGCGTCTCCGGCAGCATCGTCGGATTGGCCCCGCGCGCCTCGCGCACGATGTCGTCGCCTTCGAGATAGGTGCGGGCGAGGAAATGCGCCTTGGTCGCGACCGGTGCGAATTTGTTGCACTCGATCGAGAACCCCATGATCGCGATTTTGGGCATGGATGATGACCTGCGGGAGTGGCGCGGGCGGCCACTCTAGCACCGCCCGCGCCGATGCTCTTAACCCCGGTGAAACGGGTGGTCGATGATCTGTTTCTGCTCGGGGCTCAGCGAGCCGTAGAGCGCCTGCAGCGCCGGCTGCACCTGCTGCATCCCCGCCAGCCGCGCCTGCATCATCTGCTGCCGCCGGTTGAGCCGGTCGAGCACGGTGATGTTGGCCTTCGCGTCGGTCGGCAGCGCGGCGCAGACCTGGTGCTCCTTGTCGGCTGTCGCCTGCATCGCCGCCTCGACCTTGGCGTAGAGCGGCTTCTGCTCCGAGGTAAGGTTGAGCAGCGAGGTGACATAGGCGATGCGCGCGGACCGGCGGGCGATGCCGGCCTCGCAGCGCTGCTGCGGCGAGCGCATCGCCATGCGGTGGCGCCAGCCTCCATGATGCTGGTGCTCCGCGCCGGGCTGAGCCGGTGCGGCCTGCGCGGGCTGGGGCGCGGTATCGGCCGACCAGGCGATCATCGGCACCGCGAATGCCGCGCTCGCCAGAAAGGCCGCTCCCGCGAGGATCGATTTGTTCATGTGTCGGTTCTCCAAATGAGATCGCCGAGGACCGCGCGATCTGGGATTAGGATACGCAAGCCGTTGCGTGGGGTTTCCCCGCCCGGGAGGTTAATTCGCTGACAGGTTTGCGGGAGGGGGAGGACATGCCGAGGATCGATGGAGCGCGAGTCGTCGCCGACCTGAAGCGGCTGGCCGAATTCGGCCGCTACAAGACCGGCGTGCACCGGCCGACCTATTCGCCCGACGATGTCGCCTCGCGCCACTGGCTGGCCGACCAGTTCGCCGCCGCCGGCCTGGTGCCGGAGATTGACGGCATCGGCAACGTCTTCGGCCGCAACCACATCGCGACCCGACATTTGCTGGTCGGGTCGCACAGCGAAACCCAGCCCTATGGCGGCTGGCTCGACGGCGCGCTCGGCGTCATCTACGCGCTCGAGCTGGCGCGCGCCTTCGCCGCCGATGCCGACTGCGCCGGGCTCGGCATAGACACGATTGCCTGGGCCGATGAGGAGGGGCATTACGGCCAGATGCTCGGCAGCCGCTCCTTTACCGGCGCGGTTGGCGAGGAGGAGCTCGCCGCCTGCAAGAGCCGCGACGGCGTGCCGCTCGCCGATGCGCTGGAAAAAGCCGGGTTCGCCGGCCGGAAGCGCGAGGAGGTCGATCCGGCGCGCTATGTTGGTTATCTCGAAGCCCATATCGAGCAGGGCGACACGCTCGAATCGAGCGGGCGCCGCATCGGGGTCGTCGAGGCGATCGTCGGCATCCGCAATTTCATGGTCACGCTGACCGGCCAGCAGAACCACGCCGGCACGACCCAGATGGCGCGGCGCAAGGATGCCGGCGTCGCGATGGTGCGTCTCGCCGCGCGCATCCACGACCGCTTCGCCGCGCTCGCCGGCCCGCGTACGGTGTGGACGATCGGGCGCATCCTCCTCGACCCCAATGCGCCGAGCATCGTTCCCGGCCGCGCCGACATGCAGGTCCAGTTCCGCGACATCGACACCGCCAAGCTCGCCGCCTTCGAGGCCGCCCTTTACGAGATGGTCGGCGAAAGCGACCGCGCCGGCCCGTGCCGAGCCGCGATCGCACCGATGTCGCAGGTCGAGCCGCGGCCGATGGACGGCGTGTTCCAGGGCGCGATCGAGGAGGCGGCCGAGCGTCACGCGCCGGGGTTGCATCTGCGGATGCCGAGCGGCGCCGGCCACGACGCGCAGATCGTGTCGCACCGGCTGCGCGCCGGGATGATGTTCATCCCCAGCATCAACGGCGTCAGCCACCACTGGTCCGAGGATACGAGCGAGGACGACATCGTGCTCGGCGCCCAGGTCTTCGCCGATGCGGCGCTGGCCATCCTCAAGGCGGGATAGGATGAAGCTTTTCGGCTTTCTCTTCGCCGCGGTCCTCGCCCTCACCGCGCCGGCATCGGCGCAGCAGGTCAAGCCGGTCGCCGGCCCGCCCAAGGTCACGCCCGCCGAGGCGCGGGAAATCGCCCGCGACGCCTATATCTACGCCTATCCGCTGGTCCTCTACTACCGGACGATGTACCGCCAGGCGATCGACCCGAAATCACCGTCCTACGCTGGCGGGTTCGGCCATTGGGCGCACCGGAAGCTGGCCACTCCGGAGGCGAAGGACATCGTCACCCCCAATGTCGACACGCCCTACTCCTACGCCTGGGTCGATCTGCGCGCCGAGCCGTGGGTGCTGACCCAGCCGGCGGTCGACGAGGGCCGCTATGCCGCGAGCCAATGGGACGATCTGTGGGGCTTTGTCCTCGATTGCCCCGGCAGCATCATCGACGGCGATGGCGGCGGCTCGTATCTGCTCGCGCCGCCCGGCTGGAAGGGAACGCTGCCGCCCGGCGTCAAGCGCGTCATCGCCGGCGAGTCGAGCTTTCTCGGGACGATCACGCGAACCGAGCAACGCGGCCCGGGCGATGCCGCCGCCGTGTCCAAGATCCAGGCCGGCTACAGGCTCGAACCGCTCAGCGCCTTCCTGAAGAAGCCTGCCCCTGCCGCGCCTCCCGCCGTCGAATGGCCGCCCTGGAAGGAGGGCAGCGAACAGACGCTCGGGTTTTTCGCCTACGCCAACTTCCTGCTGACCTTCACGACGCCGGACCCCAAGGACGCGCCGGTTCTGCAACGGATCGCCCGCATCGGCGTGGTTCCCGGCGCACGCTGGGATGTGCAGCAGATGGACCCCGGCATGCGCCAGGCGATCGAGGCCGGGATCGGCGACGCGCGCACGGCGATGCGGGCGGCGAGCCTCAAGCTGTCCGACTCGATCGCGCTGTTCGGCTCGCGCGCGACGATCGGTACCGATTACCTCGACCGGGCCATTGGCGTCGCCGGCGGGATCTTCGGCGCCGATGCGCGGCAGGTGGTCTACTACCCGCTGGCGGTCGACCAGTCGGGCGCGCCGGTCGATGCGGGGCAGCACGCCTATACCCTGACCTTTCCGCCGGGCGGGATGCCGCCGGCCAAGTATTTCTGGTCGCTGACCGATTACGGCCTGCCCAACCATTTCCTCGTGCCCAATCCGCTCAACCGCTATTCGCTCGGCAGCCATCCGCCCTCGCCGCGTGCGTCGCCGGACGGCTCGCTGACGATCTATCTGCAAAAGGATGCGCCGCCGGCCGATCGCCGCGCCAATTGGCTGCCGGCGCCGAACGGCAAGTTCTTCGCCGTGCTGCGCGTCTACGGCCCGAGCCAGGACGAGATCAGCCGCCTCTGGAAGCCGCCGGGGCTGAAGCAGGCGCGCTAAACATTGGTGCGCAGCATCCGGTTGGTCGCCGGGTTGATCATGTCGTGCGCGGCAAAGGAGGTCACCAGCACATTCCACCCGCCCTTATCCGCGCGGTGGCCCGGCTCCCATTCCGCCTTGACGAATTTGAACGGGCCCGAGCCGACGATCTCGGTGATCCGCGTATAGGGATCGGTCTTGGCCAACCGCTCGGGCAGAATGAACGGCGTCGGCGCCGTCAGCGTGCCGAGCGCGTCGAGCACCGGAAACGGCGTTTTCAGCGCGATGCGAAAGCTGTTGTCGCCTGTCGCTTCGATCGTTTGCGCGGCGGCGAGCAAGCTTTGGCCGTAGCTGTCGTTGCGTATCCCCCAGCGTTTGATCGAGGCCGCCGCATCGGCGCCGCGCACCGGCGCACCGTCATGGAAGGCGAGGCCGTCGCGAAGCGTAAACTCCCAGGTCAGCCGGTCGTTGCCGACGGTCCAGCGCCCGACCATTTGCGGCTGCGGCTTGAGCTTGTTGTCGAGCGCAAACAGCGTGTCATAGACCATGTAGCCGAAATTGCGGGTGATGTAGGCCCCGCTGGCGTACGGGTCGACGATCGCCAGGTCGGCATGCGGAATAAAGCGCAGCGTCGATCCCGGGGCGGCCCGCGCCCGCGGCGCCGCGGCGGCGGCCAGCGCGCCCGCGACGAAGCCGCGCCGGGTGATCCCGGCCATGCTCAATAGGCCTGGAACGCCGCCTGGATCGCGGCAATGTCCGTCGTCGTTGTCAGCATCAGCATCAGCAGGATGCGCGCCTTTTGCGGCGAGAAATCCTCGCCGGCGACAAATCCGGTCTCGCGCAGCCGGCGGCGCGGCGCGACCCGGCCGCTGGCGGCGCGGGTGCATTGCACGATGACGACACCCGACCGCGCCGCCGCCAGAAACGTCTCCTGCTGCGCGGGGCTCGGCGAACCCGGCGCGAACCCCGCCGAGATCAGCCCCTTCGCGCCGGCATGGACCGCGGCGGTAACGAGGTCGCCATCGGCCCCGGCATAGGAGTAGACGATGTCGACCCGCGGCAGGCCCTGGGCAAACTCGCGTCCGGCGAACGGGGTGTCGGGCATGTGCGCGCCGAGCGGGGCCCGGTAGAAATGCACCCCGTCGCCATCGACATGGCCGAGTGCGCCGTAATCGAGGCTGCGGAAGGTCTGCACCCGGTATGTCGAGGTCTTGACCACGTCGCGGGCCGGATGGATCTCGTTGTTGAGCACCGCGAGCACGCCTTTGCCGCGAGCTGCCTCCGACCCCGCAACCTGCAGCGCGTTGACCAGGTTGGTGCCGGCATCGGTACCCAGCGCGCTCGCCGGCCGCTGCGCCCCGACCATGACGACCGGCTGCGAGACGTTGAGGGTCAGGTTGAGGAAGAACCCGGTTTCTTCGAGCGTTGCCGTCCCGTGCGGGATGACAAAGCCGGCGATGCCGGGTTCCTCGCGCGCGATCTCATGGATCAGCGCGCGCAGCCCCAGCCAATCCGCCGGGCCGATAGCCGTGCTGCCGACTTGGCGGAAGGTGTACGGCACCGGGTCGGCCACCAGCCGCGTTTCGGCGAAGCGGTCGATCAGCGCCTCGCTCGTCAGCTTTTGGCCGAAATCGGGGTAGTCGAGCACATCGAGGCTGCCATCGCCGAGCGACGAGATCGTGCCGCCGGTGCCGATCACGGCGATGCGGGGAAGATTAGGCATGGCGGGACTCCTCGGTGGGGATAGCCCAGAGCGTAGCATCGGCTCGCCGCCTGGAGTAAGCGTTCCCCGTCACCTGCCGACTGGAGAGGGCCGTGCCCGAGCAAACCGCCGCGACCGCCGATCTGTTCGAGATCATGCGCACGACCCGGTCTATGCGCCGGCTCAAGCCCGACCCGGTACCCGACGCCTTGATCCGCAAGATCCTCGAGGCCGGCGTGTCGGCGCCGTCGGGCGGCAACATGCAGCGCTGGCGGTTTCTGGTCGTCAAGGACCCCGCGGTAAAAAGAGAGGTCGGGGCCTACTATACGCGGGCCTGGAACGAGGTCGTCGGCCCGCGCTATCGCGGCGGCGAGCCGGCGCCAGGCACGAGCCGCGAGCGGTTCCAGCGCATGCTCGCGGCCGCCGAGCACCTCGCCGCGCATATCCACGAGGCGCCGGTCTGGATCGTGCCCTGCATGGAGGGCGCCGCCCCGACCCGCACCTCCGGCTCGTCGATCTATCCGGCGGTGCAGAACATGTTGCTGGCGGCCCGGGCGCTCGGCCTCGGCGCGACACTGACGACGCTGTATCTCAACTTCGAGAGGGAGGCGGAAGCCGCGCTCGGCCTGCCGCCCGACGTGCATTCCTACGCGTTATTGCCGATCGGCTATCCCGTCGGCCGGTTCGGTCCGGTGCGCCGCGTCCCGCTTGAGGAAGTGGTCTACGCCGACCGCTGGGGCCGCGCGTATTTATGACAGCCAGCGCTTCCTTCGGCGGTAATGCTTGGTGTCGCGATAGGATTTTCGCGTCCCGGCCTCGTTGAGGCCGAGATAGAATTCCTTGATGTCGGAGTTCTGGCGCAGCGCGGCGGCCGGTCCTTCGAGGACGATGCGACCGTTTTCCATGACATAGCCGTGATCGGCGATGGCGAGCGCCAGCGCCGCGTTCTGCTCGACCAGCAGGACGGTCAGCTTCTGCTCTTCCTTGAGCTTGCGCACGACCGTGAAAATCTCCTCGATGATCATCGGCGCAAGCCCGAGCGAGGGCTCGTCGAGGAGGATCACCTTCGGGTCCGACATCAGCGCCCGGCCGATCACCAGCATCTGCTGCTCGCCGCCCGACAGGTAGCCGGCGGAGATGTTCCGCCGCTCCTTGAGCACGGCAAAGCTCGAATAGACGCGGTCGATGCCGCGCTGCACCGCGGCGCGGTCGCGCTGGGCATGCGCGCCGGCGATAAGGTTCTCCTCGACGGTCAGGTTTTCGAAGACGCGGCGGCCCTCGAAGACCTGGACGATCCCGCGCTTGACCACATCGTGCGGCAGCAGGCGGTCGAGGCGCTCTCCGTCGAGCGCGACATTGCCCTTGGTGACTTGGCCGCGTTCGGCGTGCAGGAGGCCCGAGATCGCTTTCAGGGTCGTGGTCTTGCCGGCGCCGTTGGCGCCGAGGAGGGTGGTGATGTGCCCCTCCTCGGCGGCCAGCGACACGCCCCGCAACACGAGGATGACGCCGTCATAGACGACCTCGATGTTGTTGACCGCCAGCATTCCGCGACCCCGAAAACGATGTTGCTCGGTTACTCGGACGACTTGACTTGCGCGAGCACCACGTCGCGGTAGCCGTGCATCCAGTCGGTCGCCGGGACGAGTTTGCCGCCCTTGACCGAGAAGATGCGGACCCAGCCGCCGCCCTCGTGGTCTGTCGGGGTGATCTCGAGCGGCGGCACCAGCCCGCCCAGGGTGAAATTCTTGATCTGCTCGAGACCCTGCTTCACCTGCTCGCCGGTCGGTTTCTTGCCGCCGCTGATCTTCAGGGCGTTGGTGATCGCCTGGACCTGGACGGCCGCCTGCAGGAGGCCACGGTTATAGATGACCGTGTTGTCCATCTCCTTCGGCGGCGACTTGCCGTCCTTCTTGTACAGCGCCTTGATTTCCTGGCGGACCGGATAGTCGTCGCCGGCGCCGGCGAACTGCATCGTGTTGTAGCCCTCGGCGGCTGCGAAACCGCCCGCGGCCTTGATGTCGTCCTCGGCCGAGGCCCAGACCAGCCCGACCACATGCGACAGCGGGAAGCCCGCGCCCTTGAAGCCCTTGATCGCCACCGACGGCGAGCGGCCGAACAGGTGCTGGATCACGAAATCGGGCTTGTAGCGCTGAGTGATGTCGAGAATCTGCGCGCCCATCTCGACGCCCGGCGGCGGTACCGCGAAGGTGCGCAGCTCAAACCCTTCGGACTTCTGCAGCTTGTCGAGGATCGCCAGCGGCTCCTTGCCCGCCGGGTTGTCGTAATAGACATAGGCGATCTTTTTGCCCTTGAGGTTGCCGCCCAGCTTTTCCTTGGCGAATTGCACCGCCGCGGCGCCCTGCGACCAATAGGTCGCGGCGATCGGGAACAGATACGGATAGCGGGTGCCGTCAGCCGCCGCCGAAATGCCGAAGCCCGGGGAGGTCGTCGGCATATGGTCGGTTTCGAGCCGCTGGTTCAGCGCCACGGTCTGCGGCGTGCCATAGAGCGTCATCATCACGACGCCCATCTGCTTCTGCCGCTCGTAGGCCTCGATCCCCTCCGGCACCTTGTAGCCGTTGTCGATCTCGTCGCCGCGGATCTGCCAGCCGTCGACCCCGCCCTTGGAATTGACCAGCTTGTAATAATCCTGCATCGCCGGGCACAGCACCG
>DASUIE010000190.1:0-3726 GCA_036273175.1 Allostellaceae bacterium | reverse complement strand
GGCGGCGGCAACCTCCGGCCGGAGACGATGTACGGCCCCAATGCCGGCCTTACCGAGATGCTGGTGCCGGCGGGGTACGTGACGACGGTATACGACCCGGTGTTCAAGCTCAGCGACGACGGGATGCGGTACGTGCCGGCGCCCGCCGCGGGGCCGACCGAGCTGCCGGCTCCGGGGCTGCCGTTCAGCCTGGTGTTCCGGGCGGAGCCGGGGCGCGAGGATGTGGTGCTTCGGGTCGCCTCCGCCTATGAGGCGGCGTCGAAGCGACGGGTGCCGCCGCCAGGGTTTGGGCCATTGCACTGATGGCCACACTGCCAGATGCCGAGCTGGCCGTTATCGACGAGTGGAAAATCACCCGGTATCTGTTGAACACGAGTCACCCTTTCGGCGGACCCAAAGCGGCGTTCTTCCTGCGCCTCGGCTATGACCTCAATAGCTGGACCGCGTTTCGCGATGCGCTGCTTGCTCATGCGTCATCTGCCGAAGTCATCTCAATCCGCCAGATTGAATTCGGGGTGAAATATACGTTGGAGGGGCCGATAATGACGCTTAGCGGTCGAAGACCGAAGATACGCTCCGTTTGGATTGTCCCTACGGCCGAAAATGCACCGCGATTAGTTACCGCGTACCCGTTGTCGGCGAGGTGAACCGTGATCAAGGAATTGGACTCTGTCGTTCTGACTCAGGACCTTTCCGAGGAAGGCCTTCGCGCCGGGGACATCGGCTGCGTCGTGATGGTCCACGGGGATGGCGCGGGCTATGAAATCGAGTTCGTCACCTTGACCGGCGAGACCATTTCGGTCGTCACGGTCCCGGCATCGGCGGTCCGGCCAGTGCGCGCGAAGGAAATCGCGCACGCTCGCGCCGTGGCCTGAGCCGCTTGAGCCGATGTTATAGCCGTACACCGGTGGATCCCGGCTTTCGCCGGGATGACGCGGGTTGGGCGAGGCGCTAGGCTCGGTTGAGACCCAGCCGGAGGACATTGCCCATGCCCTATATCCGCCCGACCAAATCCGCGCCGCCGCCGGCGAACCCGCTTTTGGCGCCGCAGCCGCCGATCGCGCCGCTGACGCCGCCGGTGCATGTGGTCGATCTGATGACCCGCGAGGGGTCGGCGGCATTTGGCGCGGTGTGGCGCGGGCACGAGGCGAAGCTCGTCGAATGCCCGGCGCTCTCGGATTCGATGCCCGAGTTCAAGACCACCTACGATGTCGAGCCGCATGCCGAATTGCTCGGCTTCGACGACTCGGGCTGGACCGTCATCGCCGCCGACGATCTCGGCGCGCGGCGCGGCGGCGGGATGATCTCGTTCTACTGGTACCGCGCGACGCTGACGATCCCGGCCGAGGCGCAAGGCTTCGCGACCGACGGCGCCAAGGCGGTGCTGCGCGTCAATATCGACGACTACGCCGAGGTCTGGGTCGGCGGCCAGCTGCCGCGCGCGGCCGGGCGGCCGAGCCCCGCCTGCATCCAGGGGTTCAACATGCCGAACCGCCTGGTGCTCGGCGACAACATCGTCCACCCCGGCGAGCGCTATGAGATCGCGGTGTTCGCGATCAATGGGCCAATCTCGGCGGCGCCCGCCAATTTCCTGTGGTTCCGCGAGGCGAAGATCGAGTTCTGGCGCTAGGGATAAAGGACGGTCAGCTCGGGCCAGCGCGCGGCGACGCCGGCGGCGGTGCGGGCGAAGCCGCCGGTTGGACGATGGGGGTTGGGCCTGAGGCGCAGCGCGAAGAGGTCGTCGAGACCGAACGGCGCCTCGATGTGCAGCTGCCCATCCGCCTCGAGCCGGACGCCGACCGCGAAAGTGGGCGAGACGAACCGCTCCAGCGCCTCGGCCGTCGAGGAGAGCGCGGCGTAGGCCTCGCCGAAACGCGCCTCGAACCAGAGATGCACGCGGGCCTGGTTGCGCACCTGGACGGGGCGCGACAGCGGTTCGGGGAAGGCGGCGGCGACGCGGCGGATCACCCGGTCCTCGGCCTCGTAGGAGAGGTCGGCGGCAGCGAAATAGCCGATATCGTAATCGTTGAGGCCGTGCTCGGCCGGGCGGCCGGTCAGGCGGTTCAGCACCGGCTGATAGACCGCGCCGGAAAAAATCAGCCAATCCGGCAGGTCGAGCCCGCGCATCGTCTCCAGCACGCGGATCAGGGCCGGGGTTGTCCGCACGATTTCGGCGAGGCGGTCGCGCCGCTCGGCCTCAGCGGTATTCGTCACCGCAATCGCCGATGACCCGCATCAGATCGCTGGAGCGGGCGAGGACCGGGTCGAGGCTCGCCGCGTCCTCCGTGTCGAGGGCGAGGTCGAGGATGCGGCTGTTCTCGGCGATGTGCTCGGCGATGCCGAGCCGCGCGCCGACGATCGCCCCGGCGACGGCGGGCCGGTCGAGGATCATCCGGGCGCCCACGGTGGCGACGCTCGCGCCGTGCTTGTCGGCGATGCGCTTGAGCGCGGCGAGCAGGTCCTGGAACAGCGCCCAGCCGCCCCTGGCGTCGATCATCTGCCGGTATTTCTGCTTGGAAACCGTGCCGAGATCGGCGTCGCGGCCGAGATAGGCGTCGGACAGGAAGCCGCCGAGGAGGGTGCCGTAGGTCAAGAGCGCGATGTCGTGGGCGCGGCAGAATTCGGCCATGCGCGCGGCCGGGCGCCGGTCGACGAGCGAATACTGGACCTGGTTGGAGACGACCCGGATGCCGGCCTCGGTGATGACGGAGAGCCGCTCGGTGTCGAAGTTGGTCAGGGCGAGGTGGCGAATCTTGCCCGCCTCGCGCAGATCGGCGAGGTGGCGCAGCGCGTCGAGGTAGCGGTTGTCGGCGTAATCCCACCAGTGGAACTGCAAGAGGTCGAGCCGGTCGGTGCCCATGCGGCGGCGCGAGACGTCGATCGCCCTCTCGACGACCGCGCGGGTCATCGGCCCCGGCGGCGGGACCCATTTGGTAAAGGCCTGGATCTCGCCGGCCCGGTCGCCGAGCTCGCGGCGGAAGGCACCGATCAAATCCTCGGCCGGGCCGTAATGGTCGGCGAGGTCCCAGGTCGTAAACCCGGCATGGTGATAGGCGCGCATCGCCGCGACCGCGCGGGCCGGGTCGATCCGGCCGTGCCCGCCGGCGACCTGCCACATCCCGTTGAGCACCGGGCAGATCGACAGACCGTCGGCGAATGCTACTGTCATGCGGATAGTCTATCGCGCGGGGGCGGGCATGGGTCGGCAAATCGAGGAACTGGCGCGGTTCGTCGCCGAGACGCAATGGGCCGACATCCCGGCCGCGGTGCAGAACCACGCGCGGGTCGTGCTGCGCGACACGCTCGGCGTGGTCCTCGCCGGCAGCACGCGGCCCGAGGTCGCCGCGCTGCGCGAGCGGCTCGCGCCGAGCGCCGGCCGGGGGGCGACGGTCTATGCCAAGAGCTGCCCCGGCGCCGACCCGCGGACCGCGGCGCTGCTCAACGGCATCGCCGGCCGGGCGATCGAGCTGTGCGAGGGGCTGCGCCACGTCTCCGGCCAGGCGGCGATGCAGGTCCTGCCCGGCGTGCTGGCGGCCGGCGAGCAGGCAGGCGCCTCGGGCCGAGAGATCGTCACCGCGCTGGTGCTGGGCTACGAGGCCGCGGCGCGGCTCGCCGCCGGGTTCACGCCGCGCCCGCTGGCCCACCAGAACGGCCAGGTCTCGCTGCTCGCCGCCGCCGCGGCGGGGGCACGGGTCAGGGGGCTCGACGCCGCGGGGGTCGGGCGGG
>DASUIE010000189.1:0-5483 GCA_036273175.1 Allostellaceae bacterium | reverse complement strand
CGACATCGTCGCCGAGAACATGGCGCCGGGAACGATCGACCGCCTCGGCCTCTCCTATGACGAGGTCAAGAAGATCAACCCGCGGATCATCTATTGCCAGGTCAAGGGCTTCGCGAGCGGCAGCCCGCACGAGCGCGGCCTTGCCTTCGACATGATCGCGCAGGCCGCCGGCGGCCCGATCTCGGTCACCGGCTGGCCCGACCAGCCCCCGGTTAAGCCCGGCCTCAGTTTTGGCGACACCGGCACCGGCATGCTGATGGCCGCGACCATTCTCGGCGCGCTGCACGAGCGCAACCGCACCGGCGTCGGCCGCCGCCTCGAAGTGGCGATGCAGGACGCGATGGTCCACTACATGCGCACCTGCTTTGCGACGATGGCGCGCACCGGCAAGCCGGCGCAACGCCGCGGCGCCAAGCCGAGCGCCGGCAACAATTCGCCGGCCGGCCTCTTCCCGTGCAAGGGCGGCGGCCCCAACGACTACCTCTACATCACCACCAGCCGGGCCAATCCCGAGCACTATGCCCGGCTGATGAAGCTGATCGGCCGCGAAGATCTGATCGAGGATCCGCGCTTTGCGACCGGCGACGCCCGCGTCAAGAATTCCGAGGAACTCGAGGGCATCATCGGCGAATGGACCAGCCAGCACGACAAGCGCGAGGTGATGGAAAAGCTGATCGCGGTCGGCGTTCCCGCCGGGGCGGTGTTCGATACGATGGAACTGCAAAACGAGCCGAGCTTCGTGGAGCGCGGCTTTATGCAGACCGTCAAGCACCATAACGGCGAGTACAAGATGGCGAGCTGGCCGGTGCGGATCGACGGCAAATCGGTGCGGATCAAGGGCTCGCCCGCGCTCGGCGGCGACACGGCCCAGGTGCTGGAGAGCTGGCTCGGCATCGGCGCCGCGGACGCCGACAAATTGCGCGGGGAGGGCGTGCTCTAACCCCCTCTTGGGATCGTTTTGCGCGACGCCAGTGTTTTGCCACTGGAGCAAACCCCCGCGACTAAGACGGAGAACCGATGCGCGCGCTAATAGCCCTTTACCTGGCGATCGGGATCGTGCTGCTCGGGCTCGGCTTCCTCGCGACCGGTCCGTGCGAGAAGCCGAACAAGGATGCGGTTAACGACGTGGTGTTCGTGCTGACCTGGCCGTTCCACCTCTATGGCGACGTGATCAGGGACGGGAAAAGCCCGACCGAATGGCTGCACCAGCAAGCGTGCGGCGGCGGCTTGCCGCCTCCAAAGGTCGTGATCCCCCATAGCGACACGACGACGACGCCCGCAGACACGACCACGAAGTAGCCGTCACCGCGAGCCGGGCTTAGGATGGCGGCATCGTGAGGATACCGCCATGCCGCTTCCAAGCTATGTCCACGGAGCCAGCGACGCGCCGCTGATCGGCGAGACGATCGGGGTGCATTTCGACCGGATCGCCGCGCGCTTTGGCGAGCGCGACGCGCTGATCGTGCGCCATCAAGGGGTGCGCTGGACCTATCGCGAGCTGAAGGAGCGGGTCGATGCGGTCGCCGCCGGCCTTCTCGCGCTCGGCCTCGAACCGGGGCAGCGCATCGGCATCTGGTCGCCGAACAACGCCGAATGGGTTCTGACGCAGTTCGCCACCGCGAAGGCGGGCTTGATCCTCGTCAACATCAACCCGGCCTATCGCCTGGCCGAGCTCGAATACGCGCTCAACAAATCGGGCTGCGTGGCGCTCATCACCGCGGCGCGGTTCAAGACCAGCGACTATCTCGGCATGCTGCGCGAGCTGGCGCCAGAGCTCGCCCACGCCGCGCCCGGCAATCTGCGCGCCGCCAAGCTGCCCGAGCTGCGCCTTGTGGTCACCGTCGGCGCCGGGGCCGAGCCCGGCATGATGGCGTTCGACGACCTCGCCGGGCTTGGCGGCGACACGGAGCGGGCCCGTCTCGCGGGATTCGCCGAGACCCTGCAGTTCGACGACCCGATCAACATCCAGTTCACCAGCGGCACCACCGGGTTCCCCAAAGGCGCGACCCTCACTCACCACAACATCCTCAACAACGGCTTCTTTATCGGCCGCGCGATGCAGTTCACCGAGGCCGACCGGCTGTGCATCCCGGTGCCTCTCTACCACTGCTTCGGCATGGTGCTCGGCAACCTCGCCTGCCTGACGCACGGCGCGGCGATGGTCTATCCGAGCGAGGCGTTCGAGCCGCTGGCGACGCTGGAGGCGGTCGAAGCCGAGCGCTGCACCGCGCTGCACGGGGTGCCGACGATGTTTATCGCCGAGATGGACCACCCCGATTTCGCCAAGTTCGACCTCGGCTCGCTGCGCACCGGGATCATGGCCGGCAGCCCGTGCCCGATCGAGGTCATGAAACGCGCGGTCGCCTCGATGCATCTCAATGAGATCACGATCGCCTATGGGATGACCGAGACGAGCCCGGTCAGCTTCCAGTCATCGACCGACGACCCGCTGGAGCGGCGCGTCTCGACGGTCGGGCGCATCCAGCCCCATGTCGAGGCGAAGATCGTCGATGCCGAGGGCCGCGTCGTCCCGCGCGGCACGGCCGGCGAGTTCCTCACCCGCGGCTATTGCGTGATGCTCGGCTATTGGAACGACGCGGAGCGCACCGCCGAGTCGATCGACGCGGCCGGCTGGATGCATACCGGCGACCTCGCGACGATCGACGACGAGGGCTATTGCAACATCGTCGGGCGCATCAAGGACATGGTGATCCGCGGCGGCGAGAACGTGTACCCGCGCGAGATCGAGGAATTCCTTTACCGCCACCCGAAAATCCAGGACGTGCAGGTGATCGGCGTGCCCGACCCGCGCTATGGCGAGGAGCTGTGCGCCTGGGTCAAGCTGCGCGACGGCGAGACCGCGACGACCGAGGAGATCCGCGCCTTCTGCCAGGGCCAGATCGCCCACTACAAAATCCCGCGCTACGTGAAGTTCGTCGAAGCCTTCCCGATGACGGTCACCGGCAAGGTGCAGAAATTTCTGATGCGCGAGGAAACGATCCGCGAATTGGGGCTGACACTGCAGAAGACGGCTTGATGCTCAGGCCGCGGCTCCAAGCGGTTTGGCGCGCGCGATACGCTCGCGTTCGCGAGGGCTGTGCGTCGCCTCCCACAAATCGCTGCGTCGCTGGACGTTCAGCCAGAAATCGGGGCTGTTGCCGAATACGCGCGCAAGGATCAATGCGGTCGCTGCTGTCACGCTCCGCCGGTTGTTGCACAACTCATTGACGTGCTTTCGCTGCACGCCCATGGCAGTCGCCAGCGCGGCTTGCGTCAAACCGATCGGCTTCATGAATTCCTCGACCAGAATTTCGCCGACGGCCGCGGGCTTGCGCTTTGTTGCCAGCATAAGTGGCCTCACCTGTAGCTGTGGCCGTCGAGATAGACGCTGTCGGCCTTTCCGCTTCTGCCGTCCCATCGAAACACCAATCGCCAACGCTCGTTGACACGGATCGAATAAAAACCCGCGAGATTGCCGCGCAGCTTCTCGAAGCGATTGCTTGGCGGCACCCGCAAGTCCCGATCGCACGTCGCGTCATCGATCATCTGGAGCTTTCGAAAAAGTCGACTTTCAAGCTCCGAGGGGATTTGCCGCGACCGGACATCCTCGACGAAGAAGCCACGCAGCCATTCGTCTCGAAAGCTCAAGATCACGCGGCCACTCCATTTGTACGGATGTACCACTCGTCGGTACAAAGGGCAACCCTCGACCGGCATCGGGGAGGGCCGGGCAAGCGGCCGTAGACGGCATCGGGGTATTTCCTCATGCTGGCGCGCTAATGCCGCCAGCCCCCCGGAGCCTTCATTGATGACCAAGATCGCCTCCGTCGCCACGCACATGATCTCCGTCCCGCGGCCCGAGCCGGTGTGGACGGCGCAGGAGGGGAGCGGCGCCTGGAGCGTGATCCTGACCGAGGTCAAGACCGATGACGGGCTCGTCGGTTACGGCGAGATTCACGGCTCGCCGATGCCGCGCATCTGCGAGTGGGTGAAGCGCCTCGCCGCCGCCATCGAGGGCATGGACGCGCTGGCGACGAGCGCGGTGTGGGACCGCATGTTCGCGCTGACGACGCCGCGCCCCGGCTCGATCCCGCATGCGAGCGACGCCGACCCGGCGATCCCGGCGCCGACCCCGCGCGGCGAGCGGGCGCAGGTGATGGCGGCGATCGCCGGCATCGACATCGCGCTGTGGGATTTGAAGGGCAAGGCGGCGGGGATGCCGGTCTACAGGCTGCTCGGCGGCGAGAACCGGGCGCTCTTCACCTACGCGACCGGCGGCTATTACCGCAAAGGCGCGACCGACGCCGATTACGGGCGGGAGCTCGCCGGCTTTGTCGAATACGGCTACCGCGCGGTCAAGCTGAAGACCGGCGCCGGCTCGCCGGAGATGGAGGCCGCGCGGGTCGGCGCGGTCAGGCGCGCGCTCGGCGCCGACCCGCTATTGCTGCTCGACATGAACGCGCCCTACGACCTGCCGGATTGCATCGACTTCGCCAACATGGTCGCCGAGCACGACGTGTTCTGGCTCGAGGAGCCGCTGCACTGGTACCTGCAGCCGGCCGATTTCGCCGTGCTCGCAGCCGCCTCGCCGATCCCCTTGGCGCATGGCGAGCGCGAATGGACCCGCTTTACCGTGCGCGACTTCATCGTCACCGGCGGGATCAAATACGTGCAGTTCGACGCCACCCGCGCGGCCGGCTTTACCGAGGCGCTGCGCGTCGCCGCGCTCGCCGAGCAGCATGGCGTCATGGTCGCCCCGCACACCGCGCCCGAGCTGCACGGCCACCTGGTGCTGGCGCTGCCGCGCTGCGCCTGGGGTGTCGAGTCGCATGGCGGCGCGGAGACCGACCCGCTCGCCTACGGCCTGTTCCGCGAGCACCCGCATCTCCATGACGGCCACCTGACAATCGCCGACGCGCCCGGCTTCGGCCTCGATATCGACTGGACGTTTGTGGAAAAATACCGGGTATGATCCCCCGACCGCATCCCCAGGGAGGAACGAGATGGCACGCGACGGTTATCTGATCCTCGACAGCGACCTCCACATGATGGAGCCCGACGACCTCTGGGCCCGCTACCTCGACGGGCCGCACAAGGCCAACCCGCCCACCTTCTTCGGCGGCCAGCGCCAGCAGCTGGCCAAGACCGAGGAAGACAAGGGCAACGCCGACACGATCATGGGCATGGAAGTGCAGGGCCTCGCGATCCCGGCGCACAACATGCAGCAGGGCGCCACCGCCGCCAGCCGCGAATTGCGCCGCCGCAGCCGTGCCCGCCACCCGCATTTCAACGTCGCCCGCGCCCATGGCTACGACGCGCCGTCGACGCTGACCGCGATGGATATCGAGGGCATCGATGTCGCCGTGATGTACGGCACGCGCGGCCGCCAAATCCTGTGCCACGACGACCTGCCGGCCGATTACGCGGCGGCGCTGGCGCGGGCCTACAACAACTGGGCCGCCGATTACTGCAAGACCGACCCG
>DASUIE010000188.1:0-12013 GCA_036273175.1 Allostellaceae bacterium | reverse complement strand
GGATGTCGCTGGCCGGCATCTTCAATTCGCATCTGATCATGGCGGCCGCGGTCGAGCGCTTCGGCACACCGGCGCAGAAAGATGCATTCCTGCCGCGCTTCGCCACGGGCGAGTTGCGCGGCGGCCTGGCGCTGACCGAGCCCGATTGCGGCACCGATTTGCAGGCGATCCGGACCACCGCGCGCCGCGAAGGAAATCAGGATTACGTCATCAACGGCACCAAGACCTGGATTTCGAACGGCATCCACGGCCAGATCTTCGCGCTGCTGGTCAAGACCGACCCCGCCGCCGAGCCGCGCCACCGCGGCATGAGCCTGTTCCTCGCCGAGAAGGGGCCGGGCTTCACGGTCGGCAAGAAGCTCGAAAAGCTCGGGTACAAGGGGCTCGATTCGGCGGAGCTGATGTTCAACGACTACCGCATCCCGGCCGACCGGCTGATCGGCGGCGAGGAGGGGCGCGGGCTGAACCAGGCGCTGGGCGGGCTGGAGCTCGGGCGGATCAACGTCGCGGCGCGCGGGGTCGGGGTGGCGCAGGCCGCGCTCGACGAGGCGGTTTCGTACAGCCAGGTGCGCAAGACGTTCGGCAAGCCGATCTGCGAGCACCAGGCGATCCAGCTGAAGCTCGCCGACATGGCGACGCAGGTGCAGGCGGCGCGGCTGCTCGTTCAGCACGCGGCGACCGCCTATGACGAGGGCCGCCGCTGCGACATGGAGGCGGGGATGGCCAAGCTCTTCGCCTCCGAGGCCGCGGTCACTGTCAGCCTCGAATCGATGCGCATCCACGGCGGCTATGGATATTCGAAGGAATTCGCGGTCGAACGGCTCTACCGCGACGCGCCCCTGCTGGTGATCGGCGAGGGCACCAGCGAGATCCAGCGCATCATCATCGCCCGGCAGCTCATCGCGCGGAGCCAGGCGTGAAGACCTGCGGGAGAGGGAAGGGACCCGCGCCGTCAGGCGTGGGAGGGGTGAGGGCAATGGGCAGTCCCGTCCTCTCCGGCCTCAGGGTGATCGCGGTCGAGCAATACGGCGCCGGCCCCTATGGCTCGATGCAGCTTGCCGATCTCGGCGCCGAGGTGTGGAAGATCGAGAACCCGGCCGATGACGGCGATATGTCGCGCCGCGTCGGCCCATATTTTCAAGCGTCTAACGATAGCTTCTTCTATCAGAGCTTTAACCGCAACAAGCGCAGCATCACGCTCGACCTGAAAAAGCCGGCGGCGCGGCGGGTGCTGCACGCGATGGTGTCGCGGGCGGACGGGCTCTTGGACAATCTGCGCGGGGATTTGCCGAGGAAGCTCGGGCTCAATTACGCCGCGCTCAAGGAGGTCAACCCGAAGATCGTCTGCGCCCATCTCTCCGCCTATGGCCGCGAGGGGTCGCGCGCCGACTGGCCCGGCTACGACTATCTGATGCAGGCCGAGGCCGGATATCTCGCGGTGACCGGCGAGCCGGACGGGCCGCCGGCGCGGATGGGGCTGTCGCTGGTCGATCTGATGAGCGGGCTTTACGCCGCCTATGCGCTGGTCTCGGGGGTGCTGGCGGCGCGCGCGAGCGGCGAGGGGCGCGACCTCGATGTCAGCCTGTTCGACACGGCGCTGCAAAACCTCGCCTATCTGGCGACGTGGTACCTCAATGTCGGGCACGTCCAGGGCCGCGAGCCGCGCTCCGGCCATCCGTCGCTGGTGCCGAGCCAGCTTTTCAAGACGCGCGACGGCCACATCTTCATCATGTGCAACAAGGAGAAGTTCTGGCCGATCCTGTGCGAGCGGCTGGGCCGCCCGGAATGGGCCGACGACCCGCGCTTCCGTACGTTCAAGGACCGGCTGGCCCATCGCGAGCTGGTGACGGCGATGCTCGACGACGCGCTGTCGGCGAAGGGCACGACCGAGTGGCTCGCGCATTTCGCCGGCCAAGTGCCGGCCGCGCCGGTCAACAATGTGCAGCAGGCGCTCGACAACCCGTTCGTCGCGGAGCGCGGGCGGCTGGGGGATTACGGGACGGTGCGGATGGTCAAGGGGCCGGTCATCGAAGACGCCGCGCCGCCGCTCGACCCGGCCCCGGCGCTGGGGGCGGATACCGACGCGGTGCTCGGCGAATGCGGGTTCTCGCACGAGGAGATCGCGGGATTGCGGGCGGAACGGGTCATCTGATTTACCCGCGATAGGCGACGAGGATCGCCCCGCCGCCGATAAAGGCGATGCCGAGCCAGTTCAGCCCCGAGAGCCGCTCGCCGAGAAAGCCGACACCGAACAGCGCGACGAGGACGACGCTCAACTTATCGATCGGCGCGACGAGCGCGGCGTCGCCGAGCTGCAGCGCCCGGAAATAGCAGAGCCAGGACGCGCCGGTCGCGAGGCCGGATAACCCGAGGAAAAGGTAGGTGCGCCCGGCGACCGAGCCGAGCGGCTGCCACTGGCCGCTGCCGGCGACGATGCCGGCGAGGACGAGCAGGATCACAACCGTGCGGATCAGCGTCGCGAAGTCGGAGTTGACGTTCTCGACCCCGACTTTCGCGAAAATCGCCGTCAGCGCCGCAAAGGCGGCCGAGAGCACGGCCCAGAACTGCCACGAGGCGAGCGGCGCGTTCATCGCGCCACCCGCCGCGCGCTCCATTCCCCCATCCCGAACTGGGTGCGGTTGACGAGGCCCGAGTTCTGGTCGCTGGCGGCGCCGAGGGCGACCGTGCCGCTCATCCGCCCGTCGCGGACGCGGCCTTCGAAGCGGAAGGACATGTTGCTGGCTTCGTAGCGCTCGCCGAAGCTGAAACGGACGGTGTCGGCCTCGATCGCCCCGGCGACGGGGCTGTCGAACACCGGCGAGTGCTGGTGGCCGGAAAGCGTCGCGCCCCGCTGCTGGAGGCTGAGGCGGTGGGTGCGGGCGCCGTGCAGGAAGTCGACGGTCAGCTCCCAGTTGCCGGAGATTTCGAGGCTCGGGGCCGGGGCAGCGACGCGCTCGGCCTGGGCGGCGACGAGCAGCGCGGCGACGACCGCGTCGCCGACCTGCTGCGCCTCGCCGGGCTGGAGCTGGAACGGCTCGACCGAGATCGAGTTCTCGGTCGCCGAATTGTCGTCGAGCATCACCCGCGGCTCGCCATCGAGCACGCGCTGCCTGAGGGCGAGCCCGTCGAGCGGGTACTTCTCCCGGTCCCAGGCGATCTTGCAGCGCGGCACGCGGTCGACGCCGCTGGGCTCGGTGATCTCGCCGGTGACGCCGGGGATTTGGGCGACGCGGGCGGCGATCGTCGCGCAGTCGTCGCGCCATTTCTCGTACTCGACGGCCGGGTCGCGCTCGCCGAACCAGTATTCGAGAGCGGTCAGGACGCCGACGATGTCCTCCTTCGACACCTTCATCGGCCGGCCGAGCGCCTGGTGCGGCGACGAGTTGCGCCACGCCGCCTGAACGAGCTTCTTGTCGCCGAGCAGGAGGCCCGAGGTCTGCGGCCCGCGCAGGAACTTGCCGCCCGAATAGATCACGAGGTCGGCGCCGCGCTTGAGCCAGGGGCTCGGCCGCTCGATATGCTCGCTGGCGGCGTCGACCATGATCGGGATGCCGCGCGGCTTGCAGACCTGGGCGAATTCCTCGAGCCGCACCGCGGTCAGGTGCTCCTGCTTGCCGAGCAGCACGACCATCGCCACCGGCTCCTCGAGCGCCTTGTCGAGCTCGTCGCGAGTGTCGATCTCGACGATGCGGCAGCCGATCATCCGCACCGCCTGGTCATAGGCAAAGCGCTGCTTGGCCGGAATGATGACGCGGTTGACCATGCCATCGGTGAACGGGAGGCGCAGCATCTTCGCCGGGTCGTTGCCGGCGACGCAGGCGGCGGTGCCGAGCGCGACCGCCGCCGCGCTGCCGCAGGTGACGATGCCCCATTCGGCGCCGGTCAGCTCGGCGAGGCGCTTCCCGGCCGCGTCCATCAGCTCGTCGAGGTTGACGAACTGGCGCGAGGCGGCGTCTATCGCGGCGCGCACCTGCGGCAGCATCAGGCTCCCGCCATGCATCGTGCGCACGCTGCAGCAATTGATGAACGGCCTGACGCCGAGCGCCTCGTACGGGTTCTTGTTAGGGTCGCTGGGCATCTCGCCTCCAAGGAACGGGATTTCGGGATTATAACCGCGAAATGAGCCGCCTCACGCAACCCGAAGCCGCCTTGGTGCTGTTTTCCGGCGGCCAGGATTCGGCCAGCTGCCTGGCCTGGGCGCTGGATCGTTTCGCCAGGGTCGAGACGATCGGGTTCGATTACGGGCAGCGCCACCGGGTCGAGCTCGAATGCCGGGCGCGAATCGCGGAGGGGCTGCGGCGCGAGTTCCCGCGGTGGCGCGAGAAGCTCGGCGAGGACCGGGTCATCGATCTGAGTGTGCTGGGGCAGATCAGCGACACCGCGATGACGCGGGAGACCGAGATAAGGTTCGGCGAGAGCGGGCTTCCCAACACCTTCGTGCCGGGCCGCAACCTATTGTTCTTCACGCTGGCGGCGGCGGTCGGGTACCGGCGCGGGCTCAGGCACCTGGTCGGCGGGCTGTGCGAGACCGACTACTCGGGCTATCCGGACTGCCGCGACGACACGCTCAAATCGCTGCAGGCGACCTTGTCGCTCGGGATGGACCACCGCTTTGTGATCCATACGCCGCTGATGTGGCGGGACAAGGCGGCGACCTGGCGGCTGGCCGAGGCGCTCGGCGGCGCGGGACTGGTGGAGCTGATCCGCGAGGAAAGCCACAGCTGCTATCTCGGGGAACGCGCGGCGCGGCACGATTGGGGCTATGGGTGCGGGACCTGCCCGGCCTGCGAGCTGCGGCGCAAAGGTTGGGAGGCGTTCCGGGCGTGACCTACGCGGTCAAGGAGATTTTCTACACGCTCCAGGGCGAGGGGGCGCAGACCGGGCGGCCGGCGGTGTTCTGCCGCTTTACCGGGTGCAATTTGTGGTCCGGGCGCGAGGAAGACCGCGCGAGCGCGCAATGCACCTTTTGCGACACCGACTTTGTCGGCGCCGACGGGCCGGATGGCGGGCGCTTCGCCGATGCCGCCGCGCTCGCCGACCGCATCGCCGCGCTGTGGCCGGCGGGCGGCGGGGGGCGGTTTGTCGTCGTCACCGGCGGCGAGCCTTTGCTCCAGCTCGATCCGCCGCTGATCGCGGCGCTGCACGCGCGCGGGTTCGAGATCGCGGTCGAGACCAACGGCACGCTGCCGCCGCCCGCCGGGATCGACTGGCTCTGCGTCAGCCCCAAGGCCGGGAACAGGCTCGCCGTCACCGCCGGCGACGAATTGAAGATCGTCGTGCCGCAGGCCGGGCTCGACCCGCTCGACTTCGCCGGGCTGCGCTTCCGCCGCTTCTCGGTGGCGCCGATGGACGGGCCGGACCGCGCGCGCAACACCGCGCTGGCGATCGAATTCTGCCTCGCCCACCCGCAATGGCAGCTCAGCCTGCAAACGCACAAGGTCACCGGGGTGCGCTAATCCGGCCAGCGGTTGTGCAGCCAGAGCCATTGCTCGGGCCGCTCGCGGATCCAGTCTTCGAGGGTCGCGTTGACGCGGGCCATCAGCGCCGCGACGTCGTCGGGCCGATCGAGCTTGGGGTAGACGGTGAGGCGGAAGCGGGCGCCGCGCAGCCGCTCGATCCGCACCGGCAGCACGTCGCAATCGTAGCGCAACGCGAGGCGGGCGAGGGCCGGCGCGGTCATCGCGTCGCGGCCGAAAAACGGTACCGGGATGCCGTCGTTGAGCTTTTGGTCGACCAGCAGGGATAGGTGCATCCCCTCGCGCAGCGCGGCGACGGCGCGGCGGGAGGCGATCGCGCCCTTGGGGATGAACTCGCCGCGGTCGCCGCGCAGCCGGGCGATCATGCGGTCGACCAGCGGGTTGTTGAGGGCGCGGTAGATCTGCGCGACCGCGAGCCCGTATTGCCCGGCGGCGAGCGCGGCGATCTCCCAATTCGCGATATGGCCGGAGAAGAGGATCATCCGGCGCTGGGCGGCGAGCGCGGCGTCGACATGCTCCAGTCCGCGCAGCTCGACGCGGTTGCCGGACGGGAAGACGCGGAGCCGCTGGAGATGCGGATACTCGGCGGCGACCCGGCCGAGATTGTCCCACATGCCGCGCACGATCCGCTCGATCTCGGGCGGCGACAGCGCCGGGAAGGCCGCGGCGAGGTGACGCCGGGCGCGGCGCGAGATGCCGAGGCGCGGGCCGATCGCCCGGCCCAGCCCGCCGCCGACCGCCGAGGCCAGGTCGAACGGCAGCAGGCGGAACAAGCCGAAGAACGCCGCCGCGCCGGCGGCCTGCATCCGGTCAGAGAGCGAGGGCATCGCGAAGCGCCGCCGGGTCGCGCCAGGCGATCTCGACCTCGAGCACGGCGATCCCGGCGCGTTGTTCGGCGTCGAGCCGCGCCTGGTCCTTGGCGGTGGTGACGAGGAGGGCCTCGCGGCGCGCGGCTTCGGCCCGTAGCGCGGCGAGCTCGGCCGGGCGGTAGGGGTGATGGTCGGGGAAATCGTGCGCCGCGACGATCTCCGCGCCGATGCCGCGCAGCGTGTCGAAGAATTTCTCGGGCCGGCCGATGCCGGCGAAGGCGACGACCCTCTTGCCGGCGAGCTCGGCGGAAACCGGGACGAGGGCGGCGCGGAGGATCGGGCGGCCGGCTCGGCTCAGTCCCTCGGGCTCGGGGCCGTCGCCGACGAGGACGATCGCGTCGGCGCGGGCGAGGCCGGGCTCGATCCGCTCGCGCAACGGCCCGGCCGGAATGACGCGGCGATTGCCGAAGGCGAAGCCGGCGTCGATGACGACCAGCGACCGGTCCTTGGCAAAGGTCGGGTTCTGAAACCCGTCATCGGTGAGAATGGCCGTCGCGCCGGCCTCGGCCGCGGCGCGGATGCCGGCGGCGCGGTCCCTGGCGACCCAGCTGGGCAGGCGGGCGGCGAGCAGGAGCGCCTCGTCGCCGACTTCGCTCGCCGTGTGGGCGGCGGTCACCCGCACCGGGCCGGCCAGGCTGCCGCCATACCCGCGCGTCACCGCGTGGGCGCCCGGAAGCATCGCGGCGACGGAGAGAACCACGGGCGTCTTGCCCGAGCCGCCGGCGACGAGGTTGCCGACGCAGATCACCGGCACCGGCGCGCGGTAGGGGCGGGCGACGGCGCGCCGCAGCCTCCCGGCGATGTCCCAGGCGGCCCCGACCGGCGCGAGCAGCCCGGCGACGAGGCCCGGCTTCTCGCGCCAGAATTCAGGGCTGCGCATTGGCGCGGCGGGCGGCGGACCGGTTCGAGGGCGGGGACAGCGCGTCGAGGAACGGGTCGAGCCGCGCCAAGACGGTGTCGAGCGTGGCGAAGCTCGCGGCGGCGGCGCGGGCGGCGGCTTCGGCAGCGGCGGCGCGGGTCCGCGGCTCTGCGAGGAGGCGGGAGACGGCGGCCGCGAGGGTCGCGGCGTCGCCGACGACCTGCGCGCCGCCGGCTACCGCGAGCGCAGCCGCCATCGCCACGCAATTCCCCATGAACGGCCCGTGCAGGATCGCGCAGTCGAGCCGCGCCGCCTCGAACGGGTTATGCCCGCCCCGGTCGACCAGCGACCCGCCGATAAAGGCGATCCCGGCGAGGCGGTAGAACAGCCCGAGCTCGCCGAGCGTATCGACCAGGTAGATGTCGGTGGCGGGCTCGATATCGTCGCCCTGGCTGCGGCGGGCGACGGCGAGGCCGGCGCGGCGCAGCGCCTCCGCGACCGGCTCGCCCCGCACCGGATGGCGCGGCGCGACGATCGTCAACAGGCCGGGATGGGCCGCCGCGACGAGGCGATGCGCCGCCGCCACCTCGTCCTCCTCGCCGGTATGGGTGCTGGCGGCGAGCCACACCGGGCGCTCGCCGATTTGCCGGCGCAACGCCTCGAGCGCGGCGGGATGGGCCGGCAGTTCCTCGGCGACCGATTTGAGGTCGCCGACGCTTTCCGCCGCGGCCGCGCCGAGCTGGCCGAAGCGGCGGGCCTGCTCGTCGTCCTGCGCCAGGCACAGCGCGAAGCCGGCCAGGAGGCGCCGCGCCAGCGCCGGGATTGCCAGCCAGCGAGCGTGCGAGCGCGCCGACAGCCGGGCATTGACCAGCGCCATCGGGATGCCGCGGCGCTGCGTCGCCAAAACCAGGTTCGGCCACAGCTCGCTCTCGACCCAGATCGCCAGATCGGGCCGCCAATGGCCGAGAAATCGCTCGACCGGGCCGGGCAGATCGACCGGCACGAACTGGTGCCGCACGCCCTCCGGCAGGCGCGGCTCGATCAGCAGGGCCGAGGTCACCGTGCCGGTGGTGACGAGGATCTCGATGCGAGGGCGCGACGCCCGCAGCCGCTGGATCAGCGCCAGCACCGAAATCGCCTCGCCGACGCTGGCCGCATGAATCCACGCCAGCGGCCCCTCGGGCCGGGCGAGGCCGGCATAGCCCATCCGTTCCGGCAGGCGGGCCGGGTCCTCCTTGCCGTGATTGCGCCGCCAGACCAGGGCGGCGAGCACCAGCGGCGTGGCGGCGGCGGTGACGGCGCGATAGAGCGCGGACAGCATCAGCGCGACTCCGCAGCCGGGCGCAGCGCCACACGCGGAGCGGAGAGGGCGACGCGGCGGTCGGCTTCTTCCGAAAGCGCGTCGAGCCGCTCCTCGATCAGGAGCCGCGTCCGCTCGACGCCATCATCGTCGAGATCGGCGGCAACCTCGATCGGCTCGCCCCACAAATAGAGCCCGCGGCCGAACGGCAAGGCGAGGTAGAACCGGTCCCAGGTGTTGAGGACGCGGCGCCGGCTGGTCGCGAACACGACCGGCACGACCGGCACGCGGGCGAGCCGGGCGATGTTGACGATTCCGGCGCTGGCTCGCATCGCCGGTCCGCGCGGGCCGTCCGGGGTGATGCCGACCCATTCGCCGTCGCCGAGCTGCTTCAGTATCGCGCGCAGGGCGCCGACGCCGCCGCGGCGCGACGAGCCGGCGATGTAGCCGATGTCGAAGTAGCTGACCGCGCCGGCGATGATGCGCCCGTCGCGATGCGCCGAGATCAGCATATGGACCGGCGCGAGCCGCGGCGTCATGCGCGGGATCATCATCATCCGGCCGTGCCAGAACGCGAAGATCAGCGATCGGTGGTTTTCGAGCAGCCGAACCGGGATGTCGCCACCTTCGACGCGCCAGGTGTTGGTGCGAAACACGAGGCGGATATAGAGCTGCATGAGCCAGCACAGCACGGCCCGCAGCCGGGCGCTGCGCAGCACCTGACGGACCCAGCGCTTGGGTGCCTTCACGGGCGCCTCATCCGGTCGCCGCGGAGGCCGCCGGCTCGGGCTCGCCGCTGAACTCGGTCTCGTAGAGCCGGCGATAGAGCCCGTTATGGGCGAGGAGCTGGGCGTGCTTGCCGGTCTCGACGATGCGGCCGCGATCCATGACGCAGATCAGGTCGGCGCCGATGATCGTCGACAGGCGGTGCGCGATGACGACGGTCGTTCGGCCCCGCATCAGCGCCTTCAGAGCCGCCTGGACATGCCGCTCGCTCTCGTTGTCGAGCGCCGAGGTCGCCTCGTCGAGGAGCAGGATCGGCGCGTCCTTGAGCATCGCCCGGGCGATCGCGAGGCGCTGGCGCTGGCCGCCCGACAGGCGCACGCCGTGCTCGCCGACCAGGGTGTCGTACCCGTCGGCCAGCTCGCAGATGAAGGGGTGAGCCGCCGCCGCCTCGGCCGCCGCCTCGATCTCGGCCTCGGTCGCGCCGAACCGGCCATAGGCGATATTGGCGCGCACGGTATCGTCGAACAGCGCCACTTCCTGGGCGACCAGGGCGACATTGCCGCGCAGCGAGGCGAGGGTCATCCCGCGCACATCCTGTCCGTCGATCGAGACCGCGCCCTCCTCGGCGTCGAAGAAACGCAGGATCAGGTTCAGCATCGTCGACTTGCCGGCGCCCGACGGCCCCACCAGCGCAACCGTGCCGCCGGCCGGAACGGTCAGCGACACCCCGTCAAGCGCCGGGGCGCCCGGATGATATCCGAAGCGCACGCCGTCGAACCGCACTTCGCCGCCGCTGAGGCGCAGCGGCAGGGCGTCGGGGGCGTCGCGGATCGTCGGCTCGATGTCGAGCACGTCGAAGACGCGCTGCGCGGCGGCGAGCCCCTCCTGCAGCGAAGCATTGAGGTTGGCGAGGCTCTTCAGCGGCTGATAGGCGAGCAGCAGCGCGGTGATGAACGAAAAGAACGCGCCGGGGGTGCGCACATGCGCGATCACCTGGTGCCCGCCGTAGAGAATCACCACGGCAATCGCGGCGCCGCCCAGCGTCTCGATCATCGGCGAGGCGACCGAGCGGGTGCGGTTGGCGCGGTCGACCAACGCGAAAACCCGCTCGAAAAGCGCGGCGGCCCGGCCTGTCTCATAGGCCTCCATGCCATAGGCCTTGACGTGGCGGGCGCCCTGGAAGGTCTGGCTCAGGAGGGTGGTCACTTGCCCCATCTCGGCCTGGGTGTTGGCCGAAACCCGGCGCATCCGCTTGCCGATCCCGACGATCGGGCGGATCGCCAGCGGAAACGCGAAAAACGCGACCAGCGCCAGGACCCAGTCCTGGTAGAACATCAGCCCGACCAGAAAGACGACGGTGACGGCGTCCTTGCCGATCCCGGCCAGCACGTTGATCGCGGCGTTGCGCAAGAGGTTGACGTCGTTGGTAAAGCGGGAGATCAGCGTGCCGCTGGGGTTGCCGTTGAAATAGGCCAGATCGGCCCGCATCAGCCGCGCGTAGAGCGCCTTCTGCACATCGGCGATGACGCGCAGCCCGACCCGCGTCATCAGCACGTTGACCCCGTAATCCGACACCCCCTTGACCGCCGCGAGCGCGAGCGCGGCGCCGGCGATCAGCAACAGGAAGGAAGCGTCGCGGTCGACAAAGACCCGGTCGAGCACCGGCTCCATCAGCCAGGCGCGAAGCGCGGTGCTGGCGGCGGCGATGCCCATGCACACGAACGCCACCGCGATCTTGCCGCTGTGACGCCGGACAAAGTCGCGCACGAGCCGCTGTACCAGCGCGGCCGAGCGCATCTTGTCCCCCGAGATGCGAGTGTCTTCGCGCATGAGTTCCCCGCCGCCAGTGTTAGAGGCGGGCACGGGGATTGGCAAGCGCCGCCGCCTCTTCCACCTATAGCGGGTTGGGGCCGAGGACCTCCCAGCGGTGGCGGGCGTGGAGAGCCCGGCTTTCCTCGTCGTTGGCGGGGCGGTGCTCCGACAGCGCCTCGATGAGCCCGCCGGCGGCGGCCGGAGTGTAGAGGAACAGCACCCGGCCGGTGCCGCTGCCGATATTCTTCCAGGCATGCGGGACGTCGCGGGGCATGAACGCGCAAGTGCCCGGCCCGCCGCGCGTGACCTCGTCGCCGATCTGGAAGGCGAACTCGCCCTCCAGCACCCAGGCCACCTCGTCGCTGTCGCGGTGCAGATGGAAGAGGCTCGGGGTGCCGGCGGGAAGGGTTTCCTCGAACATCATGACGCTCTCGCCGGTCTCGCGGCCGAGGAGCTTCATGGCGAAAGAGCGGCCGGGTGTCGGCGAGGGAAAATGCTTCCCGCCCCCGGCCGGAACGACAAAGCCTTTTGCCGCGGTCGTCATGCCGACCTCCTGCGCTGTCGTATCGCGCAGGGTAGGCGCGAGGGGTCGGCACGGCAACCGCGGTGTCTGCGCTGCCGATCTGTGATAGTGTCGCCGTCGAGAGGTGGGTATGACGAAGGCCGAGAAGATCAGTGTCGAGCTCCCGGCGGATGTGGCCGGAAGTGTCCGCGAGGCGGTGGCAAGCGGAGGCTACGCGAGCGTAAGCGAGGTGGTCGAGGACGCTCTACGATCCTGGCAGGCCGAGCGCCAGGGTGACGAGATGGACATCGAAGAACTTCGCCGACTTGTCCAAGAAGGGATCGACAGCGGACCGTCGGTTGACGGCGAAGCGGTATTCGCAAGGCTGCGGGCCAAGTACGCCAGGATGGCCAAGGACGGATGACCTTTAGGCTCTCGCCTCGCGCTGCCATCGATCTCGAAGAAATC
>DASUIE010000187.1:0-37819 GCA_036273175.1 Allostellaceae bacterium | reverse complement strand
TACTCGACCTCGTCGAGCGTATCGATGCGGCAGATCAGCTTTTCCTCGCGCGGGGCGCCGCCCTTCGGGTCACGGATCCGCAAAGTCAGCTCCATGCGCGGCTTCAGCCCCGCCTCGACGCCAACGATGTCGAGCACCTCGTCGCCGGTCAGCTTCAAGCTCTGGCGCGTCGTGCCCTCCTTGAACTGCAGCGGCAGGACGCCCATCCCGACCAGGTTGGAGCGGTGGATGCGCTCGAAGCTCTCGACGATCACCGCCTTGACCCCGAGCAGCAGCGTGCCCTTGGCCGCCCAGTCGCGCGACGAGCCGGTGCCGTATTCCTTGCCGCCGAAGATCACCAGCGGCACGCCGCGCTTTTTGTATTCCATCGCGGCGTCGTAGATCGGCATCTCGGTGCCGTCGGGCATCAGCTTGGTCATGCCGCCTTCGACACCCGGCACCATCTCGTTGCGGATGCGGATATTGGCGAAGGTGCCGCGCATCATCACGTTGTGGTTGCCGCGGCGCGAGCCGTAGGTGTTGAACTCGCTGGGACGCACCTGATAGCTGATCAGGAACTCGCCGGCGGGGCTCTCGACCTTGATCGATCCGGCGGGCGAGATGTGGTCGGTGGTGATGCTGTCGCCGAAGATCGCGAGCTCGCGGGCGCCGATCACGTCCTTTACCGGCCCCGGCACCTTCGGCATGTTCTCGAAATACGGCGGCAGGGCGAGGTAGGTCGACGCATCCTCGAACCCATAGGTCATGCCCCCGGCGCCGGTGACGGCGCGCCATTCCGGGGGTCCCTCGAAGACGTTGCCGTAGCGCTGCTGGAAGCTGCCGCGCTGCACCGACTCGCGCACCGTGTCGGCAACCTCCTTGTTGCTCGGCCAGATGTCGCGCAGATAGACCGGCTTGCCGTCGGCGTCCTCGCCGAGCGGGTCGGTGGCGAGGTCGATCCGCACCGTGCCGGCGAGGGCATAGGCGACGACCAGCGGCGGGGAGGCGAGATAGTTCGCCCGCACCAGCGCATGGATACGGCCCTCGAAATTGCGGTTGCCGGAGAGCACCGCGGCAACCGCGAGATCGCCGTCCTCGATCGCCTCGGCGACCGGTTCGGGCAGCGGCCCGGAATTGCCGATGCAGGTCGTGCAGCCGTAGCCGACCAGGTTGAAGCCGAGCTTGTCGAGGTACTCCTGCAATCCCGCCTTGGCGTAATAGTCGCTGACCACCTGGCTGCCCGGCGCGAGGCTGGTCTTTACCCACGGCTTGACCTTGAGCCCCTTCTCGGCCGCCTTTTTGGCGAGGAGGCCGGCGGCCAGCATCACGCTCGGGTTCGAAGTGTTGGTGCAGGAGGTGATCGCCGCGATCACCACGTCTCCGTCATGCAGCTGGTAATCGGCGCCCTCGACCTTCTGCGACCGCACCGCCGTGACGCCGCCCGCGAGACGCGGCAGCTCGGTGTCGAACGCCGTGCCGGTGTCGGAAAGCGCGACGCGGTCCTGCGGCCGGCGGGGACCCGCCAGCGAGGGCTCGACCGTGGCGAGGTCGAGCTCCAGGGTGTCGGTGAAAGCTGGGTCGGGTGTGTTCTCGTCGCGCCACAGTCCCTGCGCCTTGGCATAGGCTTCGACCAGCTTGACCCGGGCCGGATCGCGCGCGCTAAGCGCCAGGTAGCGGATCGTCTCCGCGTCGATCGGGAAGAACCCGCAGGTCGCCCCATATTCGGGCGCCATGTTGCCGATCGTCGCCCGGTCGGCGAGCGCGAGCTCGGCGATGCCCGGCCCGAAATACTCGACAAAGCGCCCCACGACGCCGCGCCGGCGCAGCATCTGGGTGATGGTCAGCACCAGATCGGTCGCGGTCGTGCCCTCGCGCAATTTGCCGGTCAGCTTCATGCCGACCACCTCGGGGATCAGCATCGACAGCGGCTGGCCGAGCATCGCCGCCTCGGCCTCGATGCCGCCGACCCCCCAGCCGAGAACGGCGAGGCCGTTGACCATCGTCGTGTGGCTGTCGGTGCCGACCAGCGTGTCGGGGTAGGCGATGGTTTTGCCGTTCTCGTCGGTCGTCCACACCACCTGCGACAGGTATTCGAGGTTGACCTGGTGGCAGATGCCGGTTCCGGGCGGGACCAGCCGGAAATTCTCGAACGCGTCCTGGCCCCACCGCAGGAAACGGTAGCGTTCGCCGTTGCGCTCGAACTCGGTCTTGACGTTGGCGGCAAAGGCGGCCGCATTGCCGAAATTGTCGATCTGCACCGAATGGTCGATGACCAGATCGACCGGCGACAGCGGATTGATCTTCGCCGGATCGCCGCCGAGATCGACCATCGCCGCGCGCATCGCCGCGAGGTCCACCACCGCCGGCACGCCGGTCAAATCCTGCATCAGCACCCGGGCCGGGCGGAAGGCGATCTCGCGGTCCGAGCTCTTGGTGGCGAGCCAGGCGCCCAGCGCCTTGATGTCGTCGACCGTGACGGTGCGGCCATTCTCCAGGCGCACCAGGTTTTCCAGCAGGATCTTGAGCGAGAACGGCAGGCGCGAGATGTCGCCGAGCCCAGCTGCCTTCGCCGCCGCGTCGAGGCTGAAATAGTCGTAGCTCTTGCCGTCGACGGTGAGGGTGCGGCGGGTCTTGAGGCTGTCGTGGCCGATGACGCTCACAGGCGTTCTCCTTCGAATTCGGGCGCTACGATAGCGCCGCGCGCGGGGCGATCAAGGGCGCAGGGCGGCGCAGATCGCGACCGGATAGGCATAGTGGATCGTCTCTCCGTCGAGCCGCACCGGGATGCCGAGGCTGTCGTCTTCGGCCGAGGCTCGGAACATCTCGACGATCTTCTTGTCGTCGCCGGGATTGGGATAGGAGCGCGCCAGCAAATTGCTCACCACGTCGCGCAATTCGGTAAACGAAACCGCCGGCTCGCCGAGCCCCGCCGCGGCGAAAAGGCTCTTCATCTCGCTCAGCGGGAGGGCGCGGGTATGCGACGGGTCGCGAAGCTTTTCGAGGCGGTTGAACGCGTCCGCCTTCGGCTTGTCCTCGGAGGGTGCGCTGTCGACGACGACGATCCGCCCGCCGGGCTTGCACACGCGCACGATCTCGCGCAGCACCGCGAGCGGGTCGAGGAAATGGTGGAACGAGAACCGCGTCGCGACGATGTCGAACTCGCCGTCGCGATAGGGCAGCACGGTCACGTCGCCCTGGTCCCAGGACAGGTTGGTCAGCCCCTTTTCGGCGGCCGATTTTCGTGCCCGGTCGAGCATCGCCGGGGTCACGTCGATCCCGGTCGCGTGGCGCACGCGCGGCGCGAAGGCGGCGGCGACGAGACCTCCGCCGCAGGCGACGTCGAGGACATTGTCGCCGGGTTGCGGCGAGGCGGCGTCGACGATCTTTTGCAGCGCGTCCTCGGCGGCGATCGGCGCGGCGGTGTTAAACACCGTCGCCTGGCGCGTGAACTGATCGCGGATCAAGTTATCGTGCGTCGTCTCGCTCATCGCTAAGCCTCCAGGAAAGCGCGTCCCGCGGCAGTCAGCACGATCCGGCCGTCGCGGGTCAAGGCGACGAGATCGGCGCAGAGTGCGTCCTCCCATGCGCAATTCAGCGGGCAGGTGCTGCTCCACGCCGCGCGGGTCTCCGCGCGGCTGCGCGGCCGGCTCGCCACCCATCGTAGAAATTGCACCGTCAGGAGTTTTGCTTCGCTCGCCATCGCCGGGTCCTCCCGCGGCGATACTGGGCTTTTCCCGACACTCTATCCAATATATGATATTGGTCATTTCGATATCCAAAAGATATGGATCTTCGTCAGCTCCGCTACGTCCTCGCGATCGCCGAGGAACGCCACATGACCCGCGCGGCCGAGCGCCTCGGCATCCAGCAGCCGCCGCTGTCGCAGCAGCTTCGCGCGCTCGAGGCCGAGCTCGGGGCGCAGTTGTTTCGGCGCAAGCCGCGCGGGATGGAGCCGACCCAGGCCGGCGCGGCGCTGGCGGAGGAGGCGCGCGCGATCCTCGCGCGGGTCGAGCACGCGGCGGCGGAAGCGCGCCGCACCGCACGCGGCGAGGCGGGGCGGCTGGGCCTCGGATTCACCAGCTCGGCCTCTTTCCACCCGCTGGTGCCGCGCGCGATCCGCGCCTTTCGCGACGCTCATCCCCTGGTGTCGCTGAGCCTCGACGAAAGCGGCACCGTCGAGTTGGCCGCCGGCCTTCGCGGCGAGCGGCTCGACGCCGCGTTCATCCGCTCGCCGATCGGGCCGCAGGACGATCTGACGGTTCATTCGCTGCTCGACGAGGCGATGTTCGCCGCGCTTCCGGCCGGACATCCGCTGGCCGCCGCCGCGACCCCGCTCGACCTGCCCGCCCTTGCCGGCGAGACCCTGATCCTCTACCGCCGGCCGCTCGGCCCCGGCCTCTACGACGCGATCATCGCCGCCTGCCAGCGCGCCGGGTTCAGCCCGCAGATCGGGCAGGAGGCGCCGCGCATGCTGTCGACGCTAAGCCTTGTCGCCTCGGGCCTCGGCGTGTCGCTGGTGCCGGCGTCGATGCGGCGCCTGCAAGCCGAGGGCATCGTCTACCGGCCGCTTTCTTCCGCCGCCGGGCTGACCGCGCCGCTCAACCTCGCCTACCGCCGCGGCGACACGGCGCCGGCGCTGCGCCTCTTCGCGGCGCTGGCGCGCAACTTGATCGCCGAGGATTCGTGAACCGAACCTTGCCGATCTATAGCGCCAGCTTTTGGACGAGATCGAGTCGCGAAACGCGCCGCGAACGACGCCGAAGCGGCAGGAATGGCTCGACAGGATCGAGGGCTGGCGCCGCGAGTGGGAAGCGGCGGTCGCCCCCGGCTATACCGACGGCGCCACGCCGATCAACCCGCAGCGCGCCGCGCACGAAATCAACGGCGCCCTCCCCGACGACGCGATCCTCGTCAGCGATATCGGCGTGCACCACAACTGGCTCTTACAATTCTGCAAGCCGCGCCGCCCGACCTCGCTGATCGGTGCATGGGGTTCGGGCCGATGGGGCGCGGCTATCTCGGCGGGCGCGAGCTGGCGACCGATTTCCGCCACCCCGAGACCGGCGAGCCCTACAACCCCGATTTCGCCGCGCTGGCCCGGTCTTGCGGGATCGAGGGCGTGCGGATCGACCGCGCCGGCGACCTCGGCGATGCGATCAAGGCCGCGATCGCCACCGGCAAGCCCTATCTGATCGACGCCAATATCGGCGCCGACCTGAATCCCGGCGGCGCCGGCGTCTGGGAGCTGCCCCGCCACGGTGTCGGCAAGCCGTTTATCGGCGGGCGGTACGAGCCGGGTTAGGCGATCTCGTCGCTCACGCCGACGTGGTGGCGATAAACCATCTTCCAGCCCATCCAGCCGGAGAACAGCAACAGGCCGACCACGACAGCCGAAAGAATAATCCCGGTCGGCAGGATAACGGCGGGGCCTTGGGTGATCCGCAGCAGCCAGTTGGCGAGCTCGATCAGTACGACGACGACGTTGGCCCCCGCATGCCACCATGCAGTGCCGAGCGAGCGCACCCGTCGGTCGCCGAGAACATCGGTCAGACCGGCCGCTGCCGCCAGCGCCGCGATGATCAGCCCGGCGCCGAGGAGCCACGGCGTCGCGGCGTACCAACTCTCGCCGCCGCCCCAGAACACCAAATCGCACGCCAGGGTCGCGACAAAGAACGCAATCGGGAACGGGATCAGCATCGGGTGAATCGGGTGGCCCGCGATGCTGGCGGTGCTGCGGGGATTGCGGCCGGTCGGCGAGGCGCGGCTCACCGTGTAAGCCGGCGGAGCCGTCCTGGCCGTAGGTTCGGTTACCGGATCGCGGATATTGTTCATTTCTGCCTCCGTACGTCATCTGTTTGGGAACACGCCGGCGGATTGGCCGGTTCCGGCTCATTCCCGTTTGACAGCGGCCCGGTCCGCTCCACCTAATGGCCATGCCAGACGGTCGGATGGCCGCTCTTCGCCGGAAACGGCGAAGGGAGGAAAGTCCGGGCTCCACGGAGATGCGGTGCCGGTTAACGGCCGGCGGGGGCGACCCCAGGGATCAGTGCCACAGAAATCATACCGCCGAGCCCAAGTAGTCCCGTCATGGGATTTCATGGGCGGCAAGGGTGAAATGGTGCGGTAAGAGCGCACCGCGTCGGCGGCAACGTCGATGGCAGGGTAAACCCCACCGGGAGCAAGACCAAGTAGGGGCGGCGGGCACTATATCCCAAATATGGTGCCAGGCGGATCTTCGCGCCGCCGCCCGGGTCGGTCGCGCGAGGCGTTCGGCAACGGGCGTCCCAGATGAATGGCCATCCCCGCCGCTATGCCTGGCATATCGGCGGGACAGAACCCGGCTTACAGACCGTCTGGCAATTACCTTTTTGGAACAAAAACGGAACATCTCTCCACAGCATTGCGCCGGACGACTACATGCTGTGGTCAGTCATTAGCAGCAGTGTAGATTTAGAATCCGAAAATAATACTGTCGTCACAGTTGACGACCCATGATTTCCCATGATATCCCATATCCACCCATGAGCGAGCGTCTCCGATCCGGGGGGAACTCGCAGACGCATACCGGGCCCGCCCCTTGCCGGACGCTTGTGGGGAGAGCGTTGGGGGAAGCAAGTGGAACTTTTTCTGTCCACTTACACGAACAAGGTCGACCGCAAGGGGCGAGTTTCAGTGCCGGCGACCTTTCGTTCGTGTCTAGCGACCCACCGTCATCCAAATATTGTCATTTTATTCCCGTCGCTCAAATCGAGTTACCTCGACGGCAGCGGCATCGATTACATGGACGACCTGCAGAGCCGGCTGTCGCAGCTCGACACGCTCTCCGACGAACACGATGAATTGTCGCTGATGTTCGCCGATGCGCATCAGCTCGCGATCGACGGCGACGGCCGCATCGTTCTGCCGGAACCATTGAAGGACCATGCCAAAATCGACGACGAAGCGGCGTTTGTCGGGCGCGGCGCGACCTTTCAGGTCTGGGAGCCCGGCCGGTTCGCCGCCCACCGCAGCGCCTCGCGCGAGCGCGCACTGCGGCAGCGCCCGGTTTTGCCGCCGGGAGGCCGGACGTGACTGGTCCGGCGCCGCAAGCCGGCGAATCGACCCACCGCCCGGTTTTGCTCGCGGAAGTGCTTGCCGTCCTGTCGCCGCGCGACGGGGCCACCTATGTCGACGGGACGTTTGGCGGCGGCGGGTATAGCGCGGCGCTGCTGGCGGCGGCGCGCTGCCGCGTCTTCGGCATCGACCGCGATCCGGATGCGGTGCGGCGCGGACGCAGCCTCGAAGCGAAACATGACGGCCGGCTGACCCTGATCGAGGGCCGCTTCGGCGATATGGAACGGCTCGTCGCACCGTTCGCGCCGGGGCCGATCGCCGGGGTCGCGCTCGACCTTGGCGTCTCCTCCGACCAGATCGACCGCCCCGAGCGCGGTTTCTCGTTCCGCGAGGACGGACCGCTCGACATGCGGATGGGAGGCGACGGGGAGAGCGCCGCCGATCTCGTCGCCCGGCTCAGCGAAGCCGAGCTGGCGGAATTGATCCGCGGTCTTGGCGAGGAGCGCTTTTCGCGCCGCGTCGCCCGCGCCATCGCCACCGCCCGCAGCAAGAAATCGATCGGCCGCACCGGTGAGCTGGCCGAGATCGTGCGCGCCGCGATCCCGCGCCGCGAACCCGGCCTCGACCCGGCGACGCGGACGTTTCAGGCGCTCCGCATCGCGGTCAACGACGAACTCGGCGAGCTGGACCGCGGGCTCGCGGCCGGCGAGCGGATGCTGATGCCGGGCGGCCGGTTCGCGGTCGTCGCCTTCCACTCGCTCGAAGACGGGCGGGTCAAGAATTTCCTGCGGCGGCGCAGCGGCGCAGCGCCCGGCGCCTCCCGGCACGCCCCGCCACGCGCGGCCGGTCCGGCGCCGAGCTTTACGCTGCTGTCGCGCCGGCCGGTCAAACCGAGCGACGCCGAGACCCGCGCCAACCCGCGCGCCCGCTCGGCCCGGTTGCGCGCCGCCGAGCGGACCGCCGCTCCCGCGATCGCGGAGCCGCGCCGGTGAGCCGCCTGTTCTGGCTCGGCATGGCGATGATCTCGTGTCTCGTCATGTTCGCCATCAAATACGCGGTGCAGAGCCTCGACGACGAGCTCGCCAAGGTGAAGAAGCAGACCGTTGCGGCGCAGCTCGAAATCCGCGTGCTGCATGCCGAATGGAGCTATCTGACCCAGCCCGAGCGCCTGGCCGAGCTGAACAGGCAGTTTCTGTCGCTGGCCCCGATCGCCACCAAGCAGCTGCAGCAGAACATCGCGGAGATACCGCTGCGGACCATGCCGGACCCGCCGGTCGAGGTCACGGCCTCGGCCTCGCCGCCGCCGGCGCCGCAGCCGCCGATGGGGCTGATCCTGCCGGTCAGCGCGCCGCAGGGCGCGGCGCCCGCCGCCACCCCGGCGCCGGCCCGCTCGATCAACGCGCTGTTCGCCCAGACAGCCGCGGCGCGGACGACCGGCATCGACCGCCTGTTCGCGCAAGTAGCCGAGGGCGGGCGCTGATGCTGTCGCTCCAGCGCCAGGACGAAAACCCGTGCAAGCCGCGGCATTTCAAGCCACCGCCTTGCGCACCGATCGTGACCGATACCGCGGCGACGGCGCGGATCGAAACCTGCCGGACCCGCCTGCTGGTCGCGGCGGTGCTGTTCGTGGCGATCTTTGCCGTTCTCGGGCTCCGCCTCGCCGATATCGTCCTGATTTCCGGCGCCGCCGCCGAACCGCGGATCGCCCGCGCGAAGCCGGCGGCGATGGGGCCGACGCGCTCCGATATCGTCGACCGCAACGGGATGCTGCTGGCGACCACGCTCGACAGCCCGTCCCTTTACGCCGACCCGCGCCAGATCATCGATCCGGCCGAGGCGACCCGGGCGTTGCTGACCGTGCTGCCGCATCTCGACCCGATCAAGGTCTACGCCGATCTGAGCTCGGACAAGAAGTTCGTCTATCTCAAGCAGCGCCTGACCCCGCAGGAGCATTACGACGTCAACCGGCTCGGCATTCCGGGGTTCAACTTCGAACCGGGATGGCGCCGCTATTACCCGTTCGGTAATTTGGCGGCTCATGTCGTCGGCTACACCGACAGCGACAGCAAGGGCCGCACCGGGGTCGAGCGCGGCCTCGACGAGACGCTGAACGAGCACCAGGGGCCGGTTCAGCTGGCGCTCGACGCGCGCGTCCAGTTCGTGCTGCGCGACGAGTTGGCCGGGGTCGTCAAGGAGTTCAGCGCCAAGGGCGCGGCCGGCATCATCATGGACGCGCATACCGGCGAGATCGTCGCGATGGTCTCGCTGCCCGATTTCGACCCGAACCGTCCGGGCGAGGCGCAAGGCGGAAACCTGCCGCCGGGCGCCGTCAACGACCGCATCTTCAACAAGATCACCCTGGGCGATTACGAGCTCGGTTCGGTGTTCAAGATTTTCAACACCGCGATGGCGCTCGATTCCGGCGTCGCGTCGATGACGTCGAGCTACGACGCCGCGCACGACATCCGTATCGGCCGCTTCACGATCTCCGACTATCACGGCAAGCATCGCTGGCTCAGCGTTCCCGAGATCTTCATGTATTCGTCGAATCTCGGCTCGGCCCGCATGGCGGTCGCCGCGGGCGCCGAGCGCCAGCGCAGCTTCCTCGCCCGGCTCGGCATCCTGCGGAAGGCGCATCTGGAGCTCGACGAGATCGCCAGCCCGCATTTCCCCAAGCCGGAGGCTTGGAAGGAAGTCAGCACGATGACGATCGCCTACGGGCACGGCATCGCGGTCAGCCCGCTCGAATGCGTGACCGGCGTGGCGGCGATCGTCAATGGCGGCATCCTGCATCCCGCGACGCTGCTCAAGCTCCCGCCGGGGGCGGAGGTTCCGGGGCACCGGGTCATCTCGACGCGAACCTCGGACCAGATGCGCAAGCTGATGCGCCTTGTCGTCGAGTTCGGCACCGCGAAGTTCGCCGAGGCGCCCGGCTATGTCGTCGGCGGCAAAACCGGCACCGCGGAAAAGAACGCGCACGGCCGCTACGAGGAAAAGAAGCTGCTGTCGACCTTTATCGGCGCGTTTCCGATGACCGACCCGCGATATGTTATCCTGGCCCTGGTCGACGAGCCGCACGGCACCAAGGAAAGCCACGGCTACGCAACCGCCGGCTGGACCGTCGCCCCGGCGACCGGGCGCATCATCTCGCGGATCGCCCCTCTGCTCGGGATCGCCCCGGTCGACGAGAAGTCCCCCGCGGTCACGCAGGCGCTCCAGGTCGAGAGCCTGGCAGGAAAACGGATTGAAAATTACTGAGCTGATGCAGCTTCCCGCCGCGCCCCCGTCGGCGGAACCCGTTTCGACCGATCCCGAAATAGCCGGGCTTACCGTGGATTCCCGCCAGGTGCGGCCGGGCTTTTTGTTTGCCGCCTGGCGCGGCGCCAGCACCGATGGCCGCCGATTTGCCGGCGAGGCGGTGGCGAAGGGCGCGGTCGCGATCCTGACCGACGACTCCGCGGCGCTCGACCTCGACGACCGCGCCCGAAGCCGCGTCGCGATCGTCGCCGACCCGAACCCGCAGCGCCGCCTCGCCCTCGCCGCCGCCCGGTTTTACGGCCGGCAGCCCGCGACGATCGCCGCCGTCACCGGCACCAACGGCAAGACCTCGGTCGCGCATTTCACCCGCGAGCTGTGGAGCGCGCTCGGCCACAACGCGGCAAGCCTCGGCACGCTCGGGCTCGTGACCGAGAACAGCCGCCGGCCCGGCTCGCTGACGACGCCGGACTCGGTCGCGCTGCACCGCGAACTCGCCGAACTCGCGGCGGACGGCGTCGACCACGCCGCGATCGAGGCGTCCAGCCACGGCCTCGATCAGTGCCGGCTCGACGGCGTCGCGATCGCCGCCGCGGCGTTCACCAACCTGACCCGCGACCACCTCGACTACCACGGTGACATGGCAGCCTACCGCGCCGCCAAGGAGCGGCTGTTCACGGTGCTGCTGCCGCCGCGCGCGGCCGCGGTCCTCAACGCGAACAGCGACGAATTCGACCGCCTGTCCCAGTTGTGCAAGTCGCGCGGACAGACGGTGATCGGCTATGGCGCGAGCGCGGCCGCCGGGTTGCGCATCGTCGCGCGAACCCCGCATCGCGGCGGGCAGAGCCTCGTCCTCGACCTGTTCGGCGCGCGCCGCGAGCTGACGCTGCCGCTGGTCGGCGAATTCCAGGCGATGAACGCGCTGGCCGCGCTCGGCCTCGCCGTCGCGACCGGGTCGCGGCTGGAGCCCGCCGCCGCCGCGCTCGAACGCCTCGGCCCGGTCCCGGGACGCATGCAGCTGGTCGGGGAACCCAACCGCGCGGCGGTGTTCGTCGATTATGCCCATACCCCCGACGCGCTCGCGACCGTGCTCTCCGCGTTGCGGCCGCATGCCGAGGGGCGGCTCGCTGTCGTGTTCGGCGCCGGCGGTGATCGCGACCGCGGCAAGCGCCCGCTGATGGGCCGCGTCGCGACGGAGCTCGCCGGCCGGGTCTACGTCACCGACGACAATCCGCGCACCGAGGATGCCGCCGCCATCCGCCGCGCGATCCTCGCCGCCGCGCCCGGCGCTGTCGAAATCGGCGACCGCCGCGCCGCGATCGTGGCCGCCATCGCCGAGCTGAGGCCCGGCGACGTGCTGGTCATCGCCGGCAAGGGGCATGAGAGCGGACAGATCGTCGGCCGCGAAACGCTGCCTTTCGACGATGTCGAGGTGGCTCGCGAGGCGATCGGCGCATGACCGCTCTGTGGACCGCCGCCGAGGCGGAAGCGGCGACCGGCGCCGCGCCTTCGGGCGGCTGGCGGGCGAGCGGCGTGTCGATCGACAGCCGGACGGTCGAGCCCGGCGACCTCTTCATCGCCCTCGCCGGCCCCAACCACGACGGCCACGACCATGTCGCCGCCGCCTTCGCGAAAGGTGCGGTGGCGGCCATGGTCTCGCGCGAAGCGCCCGGTGGAAAGCTGCTGCTCGTCGCCGACACGCTGGACGGCCTGACCCGGCTCGGTGCGGCGTCCCGTGCGCGCAGCCGCGCGAAGATCGTTGCCATCACCGGCAGCGTCGGCAAGACCGGCACCAAAGAGGCGCTCCGCGCCGCGCTCGGCGCTTGCGGCGCCGTGTCCGCCTCGGCCGGAAGCTTCAACAACCATTGGGGGGTGCCGCTGTCGCTCGCCCGCATGGGGCGCGCGGCGGAGTACGGCGTGTTCGAGCTGGGGATGAACCATCCCGGCGAAATTTCCGTCCTGACCCGGCTGGTCCGCCCGCATGTCGCGGTGATCACGACGATCGCGCCGGCGCATCTCGGCTATTTCCGCTCGGTCGCCCGGATCGCCGACGCCAAGGCCGAGATTTTCGAGGGGCTGGAACCCGGCGGCACCGCCATCCTCAACCGGGACAACCGCTATTTCGCCCGGTTGGCGGCAAGGGCGGGGCCGAATATCGTCAGCTTCGGCGCCCACCGCGCCGCCGACGCCCGGCTGATCGGGTACCGTCCCGACGGCACCGTCGAGGCCGACATCCTGGGCACGCGCGTCGCCTATCGCCTCGGCCCGGCCGGCCGCCACTGGGCGGTCAACTCCCTCGCCGTCCTTGCCGCGGTCAAGGCGCTGGGCGCCCCGCTCGAACCCGCCGCCGCCGCCCTCGCCGCCTTGGAGGCCCCGCCGGGCCGCGGCCGCCGTCACGAGCTCGATTGGCGCGGCGGGCGGATTTCGCTGATCGACGAGAGCTACAACGCTAGCCCCGCGGCCATGCGGGCGGCGCTCGACGTGCTCGGCGCGGCTGAGCCGGCGCCGGGCGGCCGTCGCGTCGCCGTGCTGGGCGACATGCTCGAACTCGGCGGACACGCGGCGCGGCTGCATCGCGCCCTCGCCGAATCGCTCGAATCGGCAAGGGTCGACCGCGCCTTCCTCGTGGGTACCGAAATGGCCTCGTTGGACAAGGCATTGCCGGCCTCGATGCGGGGCGGGTTGTGGCCCTCGGCCGATGCGGCTATGCCTTCCATCATCGATTTTCTTCGTCCCGGCGATGTGGTGACGGTCAAGGGCTCGCATGCCGGCCGGATCGACCGCGTGGTCGAGAGGCTGCGCGCCCAGGCGGCGTCCGGCGGAGCGTAAAACCCAGATGTTGTACCCGCTTCTGTTTCCGCTCGCCGATCATGTTCAGGCGTTCAATCTGTTCCGCTACATCACCTTTCGCTCGGGCGGGGCGGTCGTGACGGCGCTGCTGATCAGCTTTCTCGCCGGGCCGCGGGTGATCGCCTGGCTCAAGTCGAAGCAGGGCGACGGCCAGCCGATCCGCAGCGACGGCCCGGAAAGCCATCTGGTGCGCAAGAAGGGCACGCCGACGATGGGCGGGTTCCTGATCCTCTTGGCGCTGACGGTCTCGACCTTGCTCTGGGCGGATCTGACCAACGCCTATGTCTGGGTCGTGCTGCTGGTGACCTTCGGCTTCGGGCTGATCGGGTTCTTCGACGACTACCGCAAGCTGACCCGCCGCTCGCATCGCGGACTTCCGGGCAAGGTCAAATTGCTGCTCGAGGCGCTGATCGCGATCGGCGCCTGCGTGGCCCTCGCCTTTGTCATGCCGCCGGCGCTCGCCGACACGGTCGCCGTCCCGTTCTTCAAGAACGCCCTGCTCGACCTCGGATGGTTCTTCCTGGCGTTCGGGGTGATCGTCGTCACCGGCGCGGCGAACGCGGTCAACCTGACCGACGGGCTCGACGGGCTGGCGATCGTGCCGGCGATGATCGCGGCCGGCTGCTTCGGTTTTATCGCCTACATCGTCGGCAATGTGGTGTTCGCGAACTACCTCCAGCTCCACCACGTGCCCGGGGTCGGCGAGATGGCGGTGTTCTGCGGCGCGCTGATCGGGTCGAGCCTCGGTTTCCTGTGGTTCAACGCGCCGCCGGCCTCGGTATTCATGGGCGACACAGGGTCGCTGTCGATCGGCGGCGCGCTCGGCGCGATCAGCATCGTCACCAAGCACGAGATCGTGCTCGCCATCGTCGGCGGCCTGTTCGTGCTCGAGGCGGTGTCGGTGATCGTCCAGGTGGCGAGCTTCAAATTGACCGGCCGCCGCGTGTTTCGCATGGCGCCGCTGCACCACCATTTCGAGCAGAAAGGCTGGGAGGAGCCGACGATCGTCATCCGCTTCTGGATCATCGCCTCGATCCTGGCGATCGCCGGGCTCGCGACGCTCAAGCTCAGGTAGCCGGCGATGGTGGTGGTCGAGGGATTTGCCGGGCGCAAGGTTGGGGTGCTCGGCCTCGCCCGCTCCGGCCGCGCCGCGGCCGCCGCGCTTCGTGCCGGCGGCGCCGAGGTGCTGGCCTGGGACGACAGCGAGAAGGCGCGAGCCGCAGCCGAATTGCCGCTGACCGATCCGGAACGGTGGCGGGACATCGCCGCGCTGGTCCTGTCGCCCGGCATCCCGACCACCTTCCCGAAGCCGCACCCGGCGGTCATCCGCGCCCACGACGCCAACACCGAGATCGTCGGCGACATCGAGCTGCTGTACCGGGCGCGAAAGGGCGCGCGGTTCATCGGGATCACCGGCACCAACGGCAAGTCGACGACCACCGCTCTGATCGGCCATATCCTGAAGGAGGCCGGGCTCCCCACCGAGGTGGGCGGCAATCTCGGCACGGCCGCCCTGTCGCTCGCCCCGAGCGACAACTACGTCCTCGAAGCCAGCTCGTATCAGCTCGAATTGCTCAACACGGCGGTCTTCGACATCGCCGTGCTGCTCAACGTCACCCCCGACCATCTCGACCGGCATGGCGGGATGGACGGCTATATCGCCGCCAAGGGGCATATCTTCGACCGCCAGGGCGCCGAATGCTCGGCGGTGATCGGCGTCGACGACGCGATCTGCGCCGCGATGTGCGAGCGCCTTCGCGGCGGCAACCGTCGTGTCGTGCCGGTCTCGGTCAACCGCGCGGTCGCCGGCGGCGTCTATGTCGAGGCGGGCTGGCTGGTCGACGCAATCGCCGGCTCGCCGCGCCGCGTTTTCGACCTTGCCACGGCCGAGCGGCTGCCCGGCGCGCATAACTGGCAGAACGCCGCCGCCGCCTATGCCGCCGCCCGTCGCGCGGGCCTATCCGAAGCGGTTGCGACCGCGGCGATCCGCTCGTTTCCCGGCCTCGCACATAGACAAGAACTAGTAGATACCGTCGCTGGCGTGCGCTATATCAACGATTCGAAGGCTACAAACGCGGATGCGTCGGAGAAGGCGCTGATCTGCTATCCGGCGATCTACTGGATCGCCGGCGGCCTCGCCAAGGCAGGGGGAATCGCACCGCTCGCGCCCTATTTCGGACGGCTGCGGCACGCCTTCCTGATCGGCAACGCGACGGAGGAGTTTGCGGCGACGCTCGACGGCAAGGTGCCCTTCACCCGTTGCGGCGATCTCACCACCGCGGTCGCGGCGGCGGCGGAACAGGCGCGCGGCGAGCGCGTCCCCGGCGCGGTCGTGCTGCTCTCCCCAGCCTGCGCCTCGTTCGACCAGTTCACCGATTTCGAAGCCCGCGGCGACCGCTTTCGCGAGCTCGTCGCCGCCTTGCCGAGATAGCGGGCGGTTATGCGGTTCGCACGCATCGATCAGAGCCTGGTGGCGCGGTGGTGGTGGACCGTCGACCGGCTGAGCCTCCTCGCGCTGGCGATCCTGATCCTTTGCGGCATCATCCTGAGCCTGTCGGCGAGCCCGCCGGTCGCCGAGCGGCTCCATCTCGGCGCGCTGCATTTCTTCGAGCGGCACCTGGCGACGGTGCCGGTGGCGCTCGCGATCATGATCGGGGTCTCGCTGCTGTCCCCGCGCTGGATCAAGCGCATCGCGATCTATGGCTTTGCGATTGCGCTGGTGGCGCTGGCGCTGACCTTTGTGATCGGCACCGAGATCAAGGGCGCGCGGCGCTGGATCGACCTTCCCGGCTTCTCGCTGCAGCCCTCGGAGTTCATCAAGCCGACCTTCGCGGTCGTCGCCGCCTGGCTCTTCGCCGAGCAGAAGGTGCGGCCGGAATTCCCCGGAAACCTGGTCGCGATCGGCCTTTTCGCCGCGATCATCGCGATGCTGCTGAAACAGCCCGATCTCGGCATGACCGGCGTCGTCGCCGTCGTGTGGCTGGCGCAGTTCTTCATGGCCGGGCTCAGGCTTTACTGGGCGGTGGTCGGCGGGCTCGGTCTCGTCGGTAGCGTCGCCGGCGCCTATCTGTGGATGCCGCACGTCACCAGCCGCATCAACCATTTCCTCGACCCGGCGGCGGGCGAGAATTACCAGGTCAACCGCTCGCTCGAAGCCTTCGCCAATGGCGGGCTGTGGGGCCGCGGCCCCGGCGAGGGCACGATCAAGGACGTGCTGCCCGACGCCCATGCCGATTTCGTCTTCGCCGTCGCCGGCGAGGAATTCGGCCTCATCGCCTGCCTCGCGATCGTCGCATTGTTCGCCTTTATCGTGCTGCGCGGGCTGTCGCGGCTGGTGCAGGAGAACAATTTGTTCGTCCTCCTCGGCGCCAGCGGGCTGCTGATCCAGTTCGGGCTGCAGGCGATCATCAACATGGCGTCGAGCGTGCACCTGATCCCGACCAAGGGCATGACCCTGCCGTTCCTCTCCTATGGCGGCTCGTCGATGCTGTCCCTGGCTTTGGGGATGGGGATGGTGCTGGCCCTGACCCGGCGCCGCCTTGGCGGAGACGAATTTTGACCGGTCCGGTGATCCTCGCGGCCGGCGGCACCGGCGGACATCTGTTCCCGGCCGAAGCGCTGGGCCGGGCGCTGATCGCGCAGGGCGCATCGGTGCATCTGGTGACCGATAGCCGGGCCGACGCCTTCGCCGCGGCGGTGCCCGGAGCCGATGTCAGCCAGGTGCGTGCCGGCCGGCTCGGCGGCAACCCGCTGCACGCCGCCTGCGGCCTCGCCGAGATGGCGCTCGGTATCGTCCAGGCGCGCCGGCTCCTGCGCCGGCTGGCGCCGCGGGCGGTGGTCGGGTTCGGCGGCTACCCGTCGGTGCCGACGATGCTGGCGGCGGCGCAGCTCGGCTACCCGACCGCGATCCACGAGCAGAACGCGGTGCTCGGGCGCGCCAACCGGATGCTGGCGCCCCGCGCGCGGCTGATCGCCACCGGCTTTCCCGAAACCGCCGGGCTGCGCCCTGCAGACGCCGCTCGCGCGGTGCGGACCGGCAACCCGGTGCGCCCGGCAATCCACGACGCCGCGACGTCGTTCGCGCCGCCGGAGCCCGGCAAGCCGGTCGCGGTGCTCGTTCTCGGCGGCAGTCAAGGCGCGCGAATTTTCAGCGAGATCGTGCCGCCAGCCCTGGCGGCCCTCGCGCCCGAGCTGCGGGCAAGGCTGCGGCTGAGCCAGCAGGCCCGCCCGGAAGACCGCGCCGAGGTCGTCGCGCGATACCAGGCGCTCGGCATCGACGCGAAAATCGAGTGCTTTTTCGCCGACGTGCCCGAGCGGCTCGCCGCCGCGCAGCTGGTGATCTGCCGCGCCGGCGCCTCGACGATCGCTGAGCTGGCCGCGAGCGGCCGGCCGGCGCTGCTGGTGCCCTACCCCTTTGCCGCCGACGACCACCAGAGCGCCAACGCCCGAGCCTTTGCCGCTTCCGGCGGCGGCTGGGCCATGCCGCAAGATGCGCTGGACGCGCCGGCCCTCGCCTCGCGTCTCGGCGAATTGCTCTCCGACCCGGCGGCGCTGGCGACGGCAGCTGCCGCGGCCCGTGGGTTCGCCCGCGACGATGCGGCGGACGCGCTCGCCGCGCTGGTGCTCGGCGCGGTGCGGATGGAGCGCGCGGCATGAGGACGCTGCCGGCCTCGCTCGGCCCGATCCACTTCGTCGGCATCGGCGGCATCGGCATGAGCGGGATCGCCGAGGTGCTGCACAATCTCGGCTACAAGGTACAGGGCAGCGACCTCGCCGACGGGGCCAATACGCGCCGGCTCGCCTCTCTCGGCATCGACGTCAAGATCGGCCACGGGGCCGAGAACGTCGCCGCCGCCGAGGTCGTCGTCGTCTCGTCGGCGGTCAGGCCCGACAATCCGGAGATGGTCGCGGCGCGGTCGCGGCGGCTTCCCGTCGTGCGCCGCGCCGAGATGCTCGGCGAGCTGATGCGGCTCAAATGGTCGGTCGCCGTCGCCGGCACGCATGGCAAGACCACGACGACCTCGATGGTCGCGTGCCTTCTCGAGACTGCCGCCCTCGACCCGACCGTCATCAACGGCGGCATCATCAACGCCTACGGCACCAACGCCCGGCTCGGCGCGGGCGACTGGATGGTGGTCGAGGCCGACGAGAGCGACGGCACCTTTACCCGGCTGCCGGCGACGATCGCGGTCGTCACCAACATCGACCCCGAGCATCTCGATTTCTACGGCGACTTCGCCGCGCTGCAGCTCGCCTTCGAGGGGTTTGTCGCCAACATCCCGTTCTACGGCTTTGCCGTCCTGTGCATCGACCACCCGGTCGTGCAGGGGATGATCCCGCGCCTCAGCGACCGGCGCCTGTTGACCTACGGCTTTAGCCCGCAAGCCGATATCCGCGCCGCCAATATCCGGCCGGGCGCCGACGGCACCCGCTTCGACGCGGTCGTTACCGACCGCGCCAGCGAGCAGGAGCGCGCGATCGCCGACCTCTTCCTGCCGATGCACGGCGAGCACAACGTGCAGAACTCGCTGGCGGCGATCGCGATCGCCGAGGAGATGGGGCTCGGCGACGCCGTGGTGCGCGAGGCGCTCGGCAAGTTCGAGGGCGTCAAGCGGCGCTTCACCAAGACCGGCGAGTGGAACGGCGTCACCGTGATCGACGATTACGGCCATCACCCGGTGGAGATCGCGGCGGTGCTGAAAGCGGCGCGCGGCATTGTCGAGGGCAAGGTCATCGCGGTGGTGCAGCCGCATCGCTTTACCCGCGTCGCCAACCTCTTCGACGGGTTCTGCACCTGCTTCAACGACGCCGACACGGTGCTGGTCGCCGATATCTACGCGGCCGGGGAGACCCCGATCGACGGCATCGACCGCGACGCGCTGGTCGCCGGCATTCTGGCGCACGGCCACCGCAGCGTCCGCGGCTTCGACGGCCCGGCGGAATTGCCGGCGATCGTGCGCGGCCTGGCCCGGCCCGGCGATATGGTCGTCTGCCTCGGCGCCGGCTCGATCACCGGCTGGGCCAACGCGCTGCCCGAGGAGCTGGCGCGGTCCAGCCGGCGGAGCCGCATCGCATGATGGCGCAGGCGGCCTTGCCGCGAATGCCCAAGGTGCGCGGCCGCATCGCCGAGAACGTGCCGCTCGGCCCGACGACCTGGTTCCGCGTCGGCGGTGCGGCGGAGATCCTGTTCCGCCCGGCCGATGCCGAGGACCTTTCCGATTTCCTGCGCGCGCTGCCCGAGGCGGTGCCGGTCACCGTGATCGGCGTCGCTTCGAACCTGCTGGTGCGCGACGGCGGCATTCCCGGCGTGACGATCCGGCTCGGCCGCGGATTTGCCGGCATCGCCGCGGACGAAGCCGAGCTCCGCGCCGGCGCCGGCGCGCTCGACCTCAACGTCGCGCTGACCGCCGCCGAGGCAGGGATTGCCGGCCTCGAGTTTCTGTCGGGCGTGCCGGGCACGATCGGCGGCGGGCTCAGGATGAACGCCGGCGCCTACGGCAGCGAGATCGAGGGCGTGCTGGTCGAGGCCGAGGCGATCGATCGCGCCGGCGATCGGCATCGGCTCAGCCTCGGCGAGATGGGGCTCTCCTACCGGCATTGCGGCGTCGATCGCGATTGGATCTTCACCGCCGCCACCTTTCGCGGCGCGCCCGGCGCTCCGGCGGAGATCGGGCGGCGAATGGGCGAAATCCAGGCCGCCCGCGAGGCGTCGCAACCGATCCGCGCCCGCACCGGCGGCTCTACCTTCGCCAACCCGCCGGGCCGCAAGGCGTGGGAGCTGATCGACGCGGCCGGGTGCCGGGGGCTCGCCCGCGGCGGGGCGATGGTGTCGGAGAAGCACACCAATTTCCTGATCAATGCGGGCGCCGCCACCGCCGCCGACCTGGAAGGGCTCGGCGAGGAGGTGCGGCGCCGGGTCCACGCGCAATTCGGCGTGACGCTGGAATGGGAAATCCGCCGCGTGGGCCGCCCCTCGCCGGGCTGGAGCGCCGCGTGAGCGCGGCCGTCTCCCTGCTGATGGGCGGCTGGTCGCCGGAGCGCGAGGTCTCGCTGTCGAGCGGCCGCGAATGCGCCAAGGCCCTTTCGGACCGCGGCTACCGGGTCACGACGATCGATGTGGGCCGGGACCTGCCGGCGCTGCTGCGCGCGCTGGAGCCGCGCCCCGACCTGATCTTCAACGCGCTGCACGGGGTTGGCGGCGAGGACGGCACGATCCAGGGCGTGTGCGAGATGCTGGCGGTTCCCTATACCCATTCGGGGGTGCGCGCCTCGGCCCTGGCGATGCACAAGCCGACCGCGAAGGAACTGTTCATCCGCGCCGGGCTGCCGGTCGTCGGCGGCGTCGTGGCGCCGCGCGAGCAACTTCTCGCCGAAGACCCGATCCCCGCGCCGTTTGTCGTCAAACCGACCGACCAGGGCTCGTCGATCGGCGTGCGGATCGTCCGCGTCAACGACAATTCGTGGCGCGAGGAGATCGCCCGCTGGGATTTCGGCGAGGAGCTGCTGATCGAGCGCTTTGTCGGCGACCGCGAGCTGACCGTCGCGGTGATGGGCGAGCGCGCGCTGGGTGTCTGCGAGATCGTGCCGCGCGGCAGCTTTTACGACTACACCGCCAAATACGCCGAGGGCGGTTCGGACCATCTGGTGCCGGCCCCGATCCCGCCGCGCGACACCGAGGCCGCGCTCGACATCGCGGCGCGGGCGCATCGGGCGCTCGGCTGCCGCGGCGTAACCCGCGCCGATTTCCGCTACGATTCGACCGCGGCGGACGGCGCCCGGCTCTACCTGCTCGAAATCAACACCCAGCCGGGAATGACCCCGACCTCGCTGGTGCCCGACATCGCCCGCCATGCCGGCATCGGCTTCGCCGAGCTGGTCGCCTGGATCGCCGAGGACGCGTCATGCCCAAGATAGGCCGGGTCCGCGTTCCCCGCACGCCGCCGCGGCCGCGCCGCCGGAAAATGCCGCGCGAGCTGCGGCGCGCGCTGCTGTGGGCGACGCCGGCGATCCTCGGCGCGGCGGTCTACGCGCTGGTGCTCGCCGGTCGCACCGCCGCCGGCCAGGCGACGATCCAGCGCGCCGGCGAAGGCTTTGTCGCGGCAAGCGCCAGCCTCGGGCTGGTCGTCACCGATATCGACGTCGTCGGGCGCCATACGACCGACCCGGCGACGATCATGGAGGCGCTCGGCGCCCAGCGCGGCACGCCGATCCTCGCGGTCGACCCGATGCGCGCCAAGGAAAAGCTCCAGGCTCTCCCCTGGGTACGCTCGGCGGCGATCGAGCGCCGCCTGCCTGGCACCCTGTTCGTGCGCCTCGTCGAACGCCAGCCGCTGGCGGTATGGCAGCATGCCGGCAAGCACGAGCTGATCGGGCGCGACGGCGAGGTGATCCCGGTCACCGACCTCACCCGCTTTGCCAAGCTGCCGACGATCGTCGGCGACGACGCGCCGAAATACGCCCGCGACTTTATCGACATGCTGTCGACCGAACCCGACCTCTTCGCCCGCGTCACCGCGGCGGTCAGGGTCGGGGGGCGGCGCTGGGACGTGCATATCGACCGCGGCATCGACGTGATGCTGCCCGAGGAGCACGCCGACGGGGCATGGACGCACCTCGCCGAGCTGGAGCGTAAGGACGCCCTGCTGAACCGCGACGTGCAGACCGTCGACATGCGGCTGCGCGACCGCCTCGTCATCCGCACCATCGCCGCGGCGCCGAAAGACACGGTGCCGGTCAAGAAAACGCCGCGCCCCGTGGGGAAAGCCACATGAGCCTGATCAACCGCACCGAAGACGCGGCAGTCCCGCCGGCCGGCGGCGATGCGGGGAAGGCGCGGCCGCGCCTCGCGCCGGTGCGCCCGCGCGGCAGCCTGGTCAGCGCGGTCGACATCGGCACCTCGAAAATCTGCTGCTTTATCGCCCGCGTCGAGGCCGAGGGGCCGCGCATCGTCGGCATCGGCCACCAGGTGGCGCGCGGCGTGCGCGGCGGCATGGTGGTCAACCTCGAAGCCGCCGGCGACTCGGTCCGCAACGCCGTCCACGCCGCCGAACAGATGGCGGGCGAGACCATCGAGCGGGTCGTGATCAACCAGTCCGGGGGTTTCCCGGCCTCGCGCATCGTCCAGGCCGAGATCGGCATCGCCGGGCACGAGATCAATGAAAACGATACCCGCGCGGTGCTCGACCTCGGGTACCGGATGCGCGACTCGGATGACAGCCAGGTCATCCACTCGATCCCGGTCGGCTTCTCGATCGACGGCAGCCGCGGCATCCGCGACCCGCGCGGCATGGTCGGCGAGCGGCTCGGCGTCAACATGCATCTCGTCACCGCCTCGGCCGGCAGCGTGCGCAACCACAGCGCCGTCATCGGCCGCGCCCATCTCAACGTCGATGCGCTGGTGGTGAGCCCCTACGCGGCCGGGCTCGCCTGCCTCGTCGAGGACGAGATGGACCTCGGTGTCACGGTGATCGACATGGGCGGGGGCACGACGACGATCGGCGTGTTTTTCGACGGCAACATGGTGTTCGCCGACACGGTGCCGGTCGGCGGCGGACACGTCACCAGCGACATTGCCCGCGGCCTCTCGACGCCGCTGGCCCATGCCGAGCGGCTGAAAGCGCTGTTCGGCAGCGCGATCAGCGCGACCCGCGACGAGCGCGAGACGATCGCCGTGCCGCAGATCGGCGAGGAGGAGGACGGGCACGTCAACCACGTGCCGAAATCGCTGCTGGTCAGCATCGTCGCGCCGCGCATCGAGGAGACCTTCGAGCTGGTGCGCAACCGCCTCGAGGCCAACGGCTTCGACAAGGTGGCCGGACGCCGGGTGGTGCTGACCGGCGGCGCCTGCCAGCTTCACGGGGTGCGCGAGCTCGCCGCGCTGATCCTCGACAAGCAAGTGCGCATCGGCCGGCCGCTGCGCATCGCCGGCCTCGCCGAGGCGACCCACGGCCCGGCCTTTTCAACGACCGCGGGATTGCTCAATTTCGCCGTCTCGGAGCGGGCCGAGACGCCGCGCCCGCGGCGCCCCGCGGCAGGCGGCATGCTGGGCCGAGTCGGCACCTGGCTGCGCGAGAATTTATGACCGGACCCGTCGAATTCTGTGGCAAAACGCGTAATATGGGATCGCCGCGCTGGGGCCGCGCGGGGGGCAAGTAGCAAAACTTGGTAGGCAACACGGGTATCGGGGCGACGGCGGGCCGGCGTAAAGCGCAGGCCGTCAGCGAAACCGCGCAGGCTGGAGGCCGATAGTATGATCAATCTCAGCATCCCGAAGGATGAGCACGAGCTGAAGCCGCGCATCACCGTCGTCGGGGTCGGCGGCGCCGGGGGCAATGCGGTCAACAACATGATTCGCTCGAACCTGGTCGGCTGCGAGTTCATCGCCTGCAACACCGACGCGCAGTCGCTGACGCTGTCGGCCGCGCCGCGCAAGATCCAGCTTGGCATCGGCGTCACCCGCGGCCTCGGCGCCGGCTCGCGTCCCGATGTCGGCCGCGCCGCCGCCGAGGAGGCGATCGACGACATCCTCGAGGCGATGCAGGGCTCGAACATGGTGTTCATCACCGCCGGGATGGGCGGCGGCACCGGAACCGGCGCCGCCCCCGTCATCGCGCGGGTCGCCCGCGAATCGGGCATTCTGACCGTCGGCGTCGTCACCAAGCCCTTTCAGTTCGAGGGCATCCACCGCATGCGCCTCGCCGATTCCGGCATCGAGGAGCTGCAGAAGTTTGTCGATACGCTGATCATCATCCCCAACCAAAACCTGTTTCGGATCGCCAACGAGCGCACGACCTTTGCCGACGCCTTCAAGATGGCCGACGACGTGCTGCATTCGGGCGTGCGCGGGGTCACCGACCTGATGGTGATGCCGGGCCTCATCAACCTCGACTTCGCCGACATCCGCACCGTGATGAGCGAAATGGGGAAGGCGATGATGGGAACCGGCGAGGCCGAGGGCGAGCGCCGCGCGGTCGATGCCGCCGAGGCCGCGATCTCCAACCCGCTCCTCGAAGACGTGTCGATGAAGGGCGCGCGCGGCGTGCTGATCAACATCACCGGCGGGCTCGACATGACCCTGTTCGAGGTCGACGAGGCGGCCAACCGCATCCGAGAGGAAGTCGACCCCGACGCCAATATCATCTTCGGCTCGACCTTTGACGAAAAGCTGCAAGGCCGGATGCGCATCTCGGTCGTCGCCACGGGGATCGACGCCGATCTGAGCCCGAAGGGCGAAAGCCGGCCGCTGTTCACCGCGCGCGCCGATGCGCCGGCGCCGAGCCCCGGCTATACCCAGCCGATCCTGACCCAGAACGCGGCGACGCCGCGCGGCGAGGCGACGCGCACCGAAGCCGCGGCGCCGATCGAGGAGCGCGCGGCCGCCGCGGAGCCGACCCCGCCCCAGGCCCAGGCCGCGGAATCGGCGGCGCTGCGTGGCGGCGCCTTTATCGCGCCGCGTCCGGTCGATGCCGGCCCCGCGCGCCCTGCGCCACCTGTCCCGACGGCCGCGCCGCTGCAGCAGCCGGCCGCGCAACCCGCGCCGCGAGAGCCGCAGCCGCCGCAGGAATCGCAGCAGCGCCCGCGCGGACGCGTGCCAAGCCTGATCGAGCGGGTCACCGGCGTCGGCCGCGGCCGCGCGACCCCACCCGCTCCGCCGGTCCAGGCCCGCGAGCCGCAGCCCCGCCCCGCCCCGCCGTCGCGCCCGAGCCAGCCGCGTCTTGCGCCGCTCGAACCCGAGGAGCGCCCGGGCGCCGCCAAGGAAGACGATCTGCTCGATATTCCGGCCTTTCTCCGGCGCCAGGCGAATTGAGCGATTCGCCCGGCCGGGGTCGCCCGCTGTTGCGCGGAATGCGCGGATATCCCTGACATTCTAATCAACCTATTGATATATCAGCCCGATTGAAGTTCCCCGGTGCAATAATCTGAAATAAAGAGTGATTTGAGACCCACGGGTTTCGGCGGTTAGCTTCTATGCGTACCGGGGGGCAATCGTGACGGTTTCGTATGTCGGGTGAGCGGGTAATCGCGTCGCAGCAAACCTTGGCCAAGCCGGCTTCGTGCGAAGGGGTCGGACTGCATAGCGGTCAGAGCGTGGTGATGACGATGCGGCCGGCCGCGGCCGATACCGGCATCGTCTTTCGCCGGCTCGACGCGGGCGCCGAGATCTGCGCCATCTGGTCGAACACCGTCGATTCGGCTTTGCGCTCGGTCCTGTCGAACCGCGAAGGCGTCTGCGTCAACACGATCGAGCATTTGATGGCCGCGCTCGCCGGGGCCGGCATCGACAACGCGGTCATCGAGCTCGACGGCCCCGAAGTGCCGATCCTCGATGGCAGCGCCGCGCCGTTCCTGACGCTGATCGAAAGGGCCGGGACGCGGGCGCAGGATGCCGACCGCCGCGCGATCAAGGTGTTGAAGCCGGTACGGGTCAGCGCCGACGGCGCCTCCGCCGCGCTCATCCCCGATCATGGTGTGTCGCTGAGCTTCGAGATCGATTTCGATACGCCGGTCATTCGCCGCCAGGATCTGCTGGTCAATTTCGACGCCGACAGCTTTCGCACCGAGCTGAGCCGCGCCCGCTCGTTCTGCCTGTACGACGAGATCCAGCGGATGCAGGCGGCTGGCCTCGCCCGCGGCGGATCGCTCGACAATGCCGTGGTGATCGACGGCGACCGGGTGATGAACGCGGGCGGGATGCGCTATGCCGACGAACCGGTCCGCCACAAGCTGCTCGACGCGGTCGGCGATCTGTACCTCGCCGGCGGCCCGCTGATCGGCCATTTCCACGGCAGCCGCTCCGGCCACGCGTTGACCCGCCGCCTGTTGGTCGAGCTGTTCAGCGACCCGCTCGCCTGGTGCGAGACGACGGTCGCGGCGCCGCGGAGCTTCGCGCCGCCGGCCTGGCAGGACCCGCTCCACTTCGCCGCGGGCTGACTCCCGCCTCGGCGATCCGTGGTATAAGCGCGGCGACGGGGTTTTTCGGGATCGGGATCGACGATGCGCCTCTTGCGTTTAACGCTGCGGCTCGGCGCGGTCGCGTTAGTGCTCGGGCTCGCCGCCTGCGGCGATTCGACCAAAAACCAGGCCTATATCGAGAAGCCGGTCGACGACCTTTACAACAAGGCGATGGACCAGCTTGCGAGCGACAGCCCTAACGCGGCGGCCAAAACCTTCGACCAGGTCGAGAGCCAGCATCCCTATTCGGTCTGGGCCACCAAGAGCCAGCTGATGGCGGCCTATGCGCTTTACCAGGACGATCGCTTCGACGAGGCGATCCTGGCGGCCGACCGCTTTATTCAGCTCCATCCCGGCAATCGCGACATCGCCTACGCCTATTACCTGAAGGCGATCTGCTACTACATCCAGATCACCGATGTGGGCCGCGACCAGAAGATCACCGAGCAGGCGCTGCGCGCGCTCGAGGAGGTCGTGCGCCGCTTCCCGGACAGCAAATACGCCCGCGACGCCAAGCTGAAGCTCGATTTCACTCGCGACCACCTGGCCGGCAAGGAGATGGATATCGGCCGGTACTATCTGCGCCAGCAGCAATATCTGGCCGCGATGAACCGCTTCAAGCGGGTGGTCGACAACTATCAGACCACCACCCACGTGCCCGAGGCGCTGGAGCGGCTGGTCGAATGCGATCTCGCGCTCGGGATGGACGACGAGGCCAAAAAGAACGCCGCGGTGCTCGGCTACAACTATCCCGGCAGCCACTGGTACGGCGACGCCTACCAGCTCGTCACCAACACCGGAAATCCCGGCGACCGCAGCCCGAGCTGGTTCAGCCGCGCGCTTGGCGATCTGTTCTGATCGCGGCCAACATTAAAAAAACTTAAGTACGGCTGCCGCTTCGGGTGATCTATGTCACGCCCGGTTCCTCGAAAAAACAAGGGAGGGCCTCGCTAATGCTGCGGCGGCTTTTGGCTGTCTCGATTCTGGTTTTGACCGCGGCGGCCGCGCAGGCGGCCGAACCGTCGGCGAATGGGATCACCGGCCTGTTTCTGACCACCCGCTATCCTGCCCTGACCATCCGCGCCGGCGACACGACGACGCTCGACCTGTCGCTGCACAACATGAAGCTGCCGCCGCAGACGCTGACCGTTTCGGTCCCCGAGATCGCGAGCGGGTGGAAAGCCTCGATCCTCGGCGGGGGCCAGCCGGTCGGCGCCGTCGCGGTGACGACCGATGGCGAACAGAGCCTGCAGCTTCGCCTGGAGCCGCCCGCCTCCGCCGGTCACGGCGACTATCGCTTCACGGTCGAAGCCAAGAATGCCGGCCAGGACCTGAAATTGCCGATCACGGTGACGATCGGCGAGGAGGTGCCGGCCAAGCTGAAGATGACCACCAATTTCCCGGCCTTGCGCGGCACCGCGACGACCGCGTTCAAGTACAAGGTGTCGGTGACCAACGACAGCGGCCGCGACGCGACGATCAACTTCGCCGCCGACACGCCGAAAAACTTCAACGTCACCTATACCGAGGCCTACGGCTCGCAGCAGATCGCCAGCATCCCGATCGAGGCCGGCAAGTCGAAGGACATCGAAGCGTCGGTCTCGCTGCCGCACGACACGGCGGCCGGCAACTACAAGCTGGTGCTGCACGCCAAGACCGACGTCACCAGCGCCGATTTGCCGGTGACGCTGACGGTCGTCGGCCAGCCGCAGCTTTCGCTCTCCGGCGAGGGCGGCCGGCTCAGCGGCGAGGCTTATTCCGGCAAGGACAGCCAGCTCACGGTGATCCTGCGGAACGATGGCAGCGAGGCCGCGCGCGACATCAAGCTGAGCGCGACGACGCCGGAAGGGTGGAAGTCGAGCTTCGACCCCAAGGAGGTTCCGCAGATCCCCCCGGGCGGCAGCCAGAACGTCAAGGTGACGTTGACCCCGTCGGAGCGGGCGATCGCCGGCGACTACCAGATCACGGTGCGCGGCGCCGGCGCCGGCGGCCTCTCCGAATCGGCGAATTTCCGCATCACCGTGATGACCTCGACGCTGTGGGGCGCGATCGGCATCGCGATCATCGCCATCGCCCTGCTGGTTGTGGTTTTTGCCGTGGCGCGCTTCGGCCGGCGCTAGCATGGCCGGCGACATCGTCATCCGCGCCGAGGCGCTGACCAAGCGCTACGGCGACAAGGTCGCGGTCGACCGGATCGACCTCGAAGTCCGGGCCGGGGAGATCGTCGGCATCCTCGGCCCCAACGGCTCGGGCAAGACGACGACGATCCTGATGCTGCTCGGCCTGACCGAACCGACCGGCGGGCGCGCCACGGTTTCGGGTTTCGACCCGCTGCGCGAGCCGCTGGAGGTCAAGCGGCGGGTCGGGTACCTGCCCGACCAGATCGGGTTTTACGAAGGCCTGTCGGCGCGCGACAACCTGACCTACACGGCCCGCCTCGCCGGGCTCACCCGCGGCGAGATCGACGCGCGGTTTGCGGATGCGCTCGGCCGGGTTGGCCTTGCCGAATCGGCGCGGGCGCGCGTCTCGACCTTCTCGCACGGCATGCGCCAGCGTCTCGGCCTCGCCGAAATCCTGATGAAGCGGCCCGCCGTGGCCATCCTCGACGAGCCGACCACCGCGCTCGACCCGCATTCGACGCAGGAATTCCTGGCGATGATCCGGGCGCTCAAGAATGACGGCACGGCGGTGCTGCTGTCCTCGCACCATCTCGACCAGGTCCAAAGCGTCTGCGACCGGGTGGCGCTGTTCAACCGCGGCCGTATCGCCCTGGCCGGCACGGTGACGAGCCTCGCCGGGGAGGTGCTTGGCGGCGGCCACGTCATCGATGTCGAGGCGGCCGGCGCCGACATCGCCGGCCGTCTCTCCGCGCTTCCCGGCGTCGTTCGAGTGCAGCCGCTCGGTCCCAACCTTTACCGCGTCGATTGTCGGCACGACATGCGCGCCGAGATCGCCCGCGCCCTCGCGCCGTCGGCCGAGCTGACCGGGATCAGCTTTGCCGCGCCCAGCCTCAACGAGGTCTACAACCGCTATTTCGAGGAGGCGCGCAATGCCGCGGATTAGACGGCGCGGCGGCTCGCCCTGGACCGGTCTCGGCGCGGTGGTCGCCAAGGAGGCCGCGGACCATTTGTCGAGCGCGCGGATGTACATCCTCGAGGCGCTGGTGTTTCTCTCCGCGCTGACCGCCGCTTATGTCGCGATCCGCACGATCCGCGCGACGATCGGGGAAAGCCCGTTTCTGTTCCTGCGCCTCTTGACCTTGTCGCAGGAACCCCTCCCGTCGTTTATCAGCCTGCTCGGCTTTCTCATTCCGCTGGTCGCCATCGCGCTCAGCTTCGATTCGATCAACGGCGAGTTCAACCGCCGCACGATGAGCCGCATCCTCGCCCAGCCGATCTATCGGGACGCGCTGCTGCTGGGGAAATTCCTGTCCGGTCTCCTCGCGCTCGGGGTCGGGCTGGTCTCGCTGTGGCTCCTGGTGCTCGGCCTCGGCCTGGTGCTTTTCGGGGTGCCGCCCAACGGCGAGGAGACGGTGCGAATGCTCGGCTTCCTCGTCGCGACGCTCGCCTATGGCGGCGTGTGGCTGGCGCTCGCGCTGCTGTTTTCGGTGCTGTTCCGGGCCCCGGCGACGGCGGCCTTGGCCGCTCTCGGCGTCTGGCTGCTCTTCGCGCTGTTCTGGACGATGATCACCCCGCTCGTTGCCAACGCGATCTCCGGTCCGCCCGAAGGCCTGTTCGGCCCCCGCATCGAGTATCTCGACACCGCGCAAATCATCGACCGGCTGTCGCCGAACACGCTTTACGCCGAGACCGCGCTCGCCCTTCTGCACCCGGCCACGCGCGCCCTCGGCCCGGTGCTGATCAGCCAGCTGCAAGGCGCGCTGATCGGCGCGCCGCTGCCGGTGACGCAAAGTTTCCTCTTGATCTGGCCGCAGCTGACCGGGCTGGTGGCCGGCACGATCGTGATTTTCGCGATCGCCTATGTCGCCTTCCAGCGGCAGGAGATTCGCGCTTAGGAGTAGTCCCTTCGTCGTGCTTGACCGCTGGGTCGCCGCGTCGCCAATTTCTGGTGTGGAAGCATATAAGTGGAGCGTTTCGGTTTACGCGCGGAACGAGCGCCTCAACCTGGCGTCGTGCCTGCGCGCGATCGCCGATGCCAGGGTGGGCAACGGCACGCATATTACGATCATCCTCAACGGTTCGTCGGATTCCTCCGACATCATCGCCCACACTCTGGCCCGCCACCTGCAGCTTTCCGCCGAAATCTACGACATCCGATACGGCGATAAATCCAACGCCATCAACCAGTTCCTGTACAATCTCCGGCCCGAGGCCGAGACCTATTTCTTTATCGACGGCCACGCGACGATCACCCGGCCGGCCCTGATCGAGCTCGAGCGCGGGCTGAGCGAGGCCGACGCCGCCGTAGCCGTGCCCGAGAGCCAAGCCGACACGAATGCCGATGGCGGGCTGCAAGGTTCGCTGTTCGCGCTGAGGCGATCGCTGGTCGAGCGTATCGTCGGCGCGGGACTGAAACTGCCGGTTGGCCTTTATTGCGGCGACCGGCTGATCGGCTCGTTCGTCTCGAACGATCTCGACCCCGGGGACGCGGCCGCGGAGCCGCGACGCTCTATTCGCGTCGTGCCCGCCGCGACCTGGACGGTCGCGCCGCCATCGCCGTGGCGCCGCCGCGATCTGTCGCGCCAGTGGCAGCACAGGATTTGTCAGGCGCGGGGCCGCCTCGAAAACGAGGCGATCAAGGAAATCATCTACCGCGACGGCTACCGGGGCCTGCCCGACCATGCGGACCGGATGATCGCCGAGTGGATCGACAAGTCGCCGAAAACGCGCCGGCCAAATCCGATTCGCGATCCCTTCGCGGCGCTGGCGGTCCGCCAGATCAAGCGCGCCAGCTTTCCCCGCGACGAGGACATGGTTCCGCATCTGTTGGCGCGCACGCGGCCGACGATCTGACCGCCGGATAGACCGCCGGCGCGCGTCTCGCGAAGTGACGGCGCCCATCCGCATCAGTATCATCGGGCGAATTTCGGACGGCCATTCCGGGGTGAATCGCGCCGCATGCTGCTCGGCCTCACCATTCGCGACGTCGTGCTGATCGACCGGCTCGCGCTGGCGTTCCGGCCGGGACTATGCGTGCTGACGGGGGAGACCGGGGCCGGCAAATCGATCCTGCTCGACGCGCTCGGCCTCGCGATCGGGCGTCGCGCCGAAGCCGGCCTGGTGCGGCACGGCGCCGAGCAGGCGAGCGTCGTCGCCGAATTCGCCATCGCCTCGAACCACCCCGCCGCCGCGCTGCTGCGGGAGGCCGGGATCGCCGCCGATCTGTCCGGAACGGTCATCCTGCGCCGCACCCTCGCCGGCGACGGCCGCAGCCGCGCTTTCGTCAATGACGAGCCGGCCAGCATCGGGCTGTTGCGCCAACTCGGCGACAGCCTGGTCGAGATCCAGGGCCAGGGCGAGCAGCGCGGCCTCCTCGACCCGGCTTCTCACCGCGAGCTGCTCGACGCGTTCGCCGGAGCCGATGTCCAGACCGAAGCGCTCGCCGCGGCCTGGCGCGCGTGGCGGGACATCCGCGACCGCGCCGCCGAGGCCGCGCGCCTTCTCGCCGAGAGCCGGGCCGAGGAAGACCTGCTGCGCCATCACTACGCCGAGATCGACGCGCTGTCGCCGGAGGCCGAGGAGGAAGACCGGCTGAGCACCCGCCGCTTGCTCCTGCAGAGCGCCGAGCGGCTGGGCGAGACGATCGCCGATGCGCTCGGCGAGATCGACGGCGAGGGTGGCGCGCAACAGGGATTGGCGCGAGCCCTCAGGCGGCTCGACCGCGCGCGCGACCGCGCCCAGGGCCTTCTCGACAGCGCCGTCGCCGCCGCCGAGCGCGCCGCCGCCGAAACCGCGGAGGCATCGGCCGCGCTGACCACGGCCGCGCGGGCGCTCGAACTCGACCCCAGCGAGCTGGAGCGGGTCGAGGAGCGGCTTTTCGCCCTGCGCGCGCTGGCGCGAAAACACGGGGTCGGGGTCGGCGACCTGCCGTTGCTGCTCGCCCGGCTCGGCGAGCGGCTGTCGGCGATCGAGACCGGCGCCGAGGATGCCGTGGCGCTGGAACGCGAGGCCGAGGCCGCGCGAAGGCACTATGCCGGACTCGCCGACAGCACGTCCAAGGCACGGCAAGCCGCCGCCGGGCGCCTCGACGCGGCACTCGCCGCCGAGTTGAAACCGTTGCGCCTCGACCGGGCGCGGTTCCGCACCGTCCTGACGCCGCTCGCCGAGGAGGATTGGGGCGAGCATGGGCGCGAGCGCGTCCATTTCGAGGTCGCGACCAACCCCGGGGCGCCGTTTGGAGCGCTGGCGCGGATTGCCTCCGGCGGCGAATTGTCCCGCTTCATGCTGGCGCTGAAATTGGTATTGGCTGGGACCGGCGCGGCGCCGACGCTGATCTTCGACGAGGTCGATAGCGGCATCGGCGGCGCCGTCGCGGCGGCGGTCGGCGAGCGGCTCCAGCGGCTCGGCGCACGCGTCCAGGTGCTGGTGGTGACCCATTCCCCGCAGGTCGCGGCGAGGGGCGCGCATCACTGGCGGGTGGCGAAGCGCCAGGCGGAGCGCGCGACGGTCACGCGGGTAGAGGAGCTCGACGCCGAGGACAGGAACGAGGAGATAGCCCGCATGCTCTCCGGCAACATCATCACCAGCGAGGCCCGCGCCGCCGCCGCGAGCCTCATTGCCGGCGCGCGCGCATGAGCGAAATCGACAACCTGACCGAGGCGGAGGCCGCCGCCGAGCTGGAGCGGCTCGCGGGCGAAATCGCCCGTCACGACCGCCTCTACTATGCCAACGACGCCCCCGAAATCTCCGACGCCGAATACGACGACCTGCGCCGCCGCAACCAGGCGCTCGAAGCCGAATTCCCCGAGCTGATCCGCGCCGACAGCCCCTCGCGCAGGGTCGGCACGGCGCCGAGCGCAGGCTTCGCCAAGGTCACCCACTCGGTGCCGATGCTGTCTCTCGAAAACGCCTTCGCCGAGAGCGACGTCGCCGATTTTTTCGCCGGGGTGCGCAACTTCTTCCGCCGCCCCGAGGACCTCGCCCGCGTCGCCGAGGACGCGATCGAGATCATGGCCGAACCCAAGATCGACGGGCTGTCGGCGTCGGTGCGCTATGAGAAGGGACGTCTCGTGCTGGGGGCGACGCGCGGCGACGGCGTCACCGGCGAGGATGTGACCGCCAACCTGCGCACGCTCAAGACGATCCCCGACCGCCTCGCCGGCGGCGACTGGCCCGAGATCGTCGAGGTGCGCGGCGAGGTTTACATGGAGCGCGAGGGGTTTTTCGCGGTCAACGCCGAGCGCGAGGCCGTCGGCGAACCGGTATTCGCCAATCCGCGCAACGTCGCCGCAGGCTCGCTGCGCCAGCTCGACCCGGCGATCACCGCACGCCGGCCGCTCAAATTCTTCGCCTATGCCTGGGGCGATGCCAGCGCCCCTTTCGCGAAGACGCATGCCGAGGCGCTTGCGCATTTCCGCGACTGGGGGTTCACGGTCAATCCGCTGTCGCGGCTATGCCGCGGCGTCGCCGAAATCCTCGAATTCTACCGCGATATCGGCGAGCACCGGGCCGACCTGCCCTACGACATCGACGGCGTCGTCTACAAGGTCAACGACCTGGAATTGCAGCGGCGGCTCGGCATGGTCAGCCGCGCCCCGCGCTGGGCGCTCGCGCATAAATTCCCGGCCGAGCGGGCGCAGACGGTCCTCACCGAAATCCGCATCCAGGTCGGCCGGCAGGGTTCGCTGACCCCGGTCGCGGTGCTGGAGCCGATCACGGTCGGCGGCGTCGTCGTCCAGCGGGCGACCCTCCACAACGAGGACGAGATCGCCCGCAAGGATGTGCGCGAGGGCGACACGGTCGTCATCCAGCGCGCCGGCGACGTGATCCCGCAGGTGGTCTCGGTCGTGCTCGACCGCCGCCCGCCCGACAGCAAGCCCTACCGTTTCCCCGACCGCTGCCCGATCTGCGGCAGCCTCGCGGTGCGCGAGGAGGGGATGGCGGCGCGGCGCTGCACCGGCGGCCTCATCTGCGGCGCCCAGGCGGTCGAGCGGCTCAAGCATTTCGTCGCGCGCGACTGCTTCGACATCGAGGGGCTGGGGGCCAAGCATATCGCCGAGTTCTGGCGGGACGGGCTGATCCGCCAGCCCGGCGACATTTTTCGCCTGAAACCCGAGCAGCTGACCGACCGCGAGGGCTGGGGCAAACTGAGCGCGCGGAAGCTGGTCGGGGCGATCGACGAGCGCCGCCGCATCGCCCTCGACCGTTTCATCAATGCGCTCGGCATCCCGCAGGTCGGACAGGCCACCGCGCGGCTGCTCGCCCGGCACTACCGCTCGTTCGGCCGTTGGCGCGAGGAGATGGAGGCCGCGGGACCGGAGGACAGCCCCGCCCGTGCCGGCCTCATCGACGTGCACGGCATCGGCGCCGACATGGCCGCCGACATCATCGGCTTCTTCGCCGAGCCGCATAACCGCGACATCCTCGACGACCTTCAGCGGGAACTGACCGTGCTCGATTACGAGCCGCCGGCGCAGCGCTCGACCTCGCCGCTCGCGGGCAAGACCATCGTCTTCACCGGCGGGCTCGACACGATGAGCCGGTCCGAGGCCAAGGCGCGCGCCGAGGCGCTCGGGGCCAATGTCGCGAGCTCGGTCTCGGCCAAGACCGATTTTGTCGTGATCGGGGCGGATGCCGGGCAGAAGGCGGCGCGCGCCGCGAGCCTCGGCGTCACCACGCTCGACGAGTCTGCATGGCTTGAGCTGGCCGGTGTCGGCGCCGGCGCCGGATAAGCATCGGGCACGTCGAGGGGTGAGGACACAGGCCGATTTCCTGACCGTGACCCGCGCCGCCGCCGCGCCCGTCCGCCGCCGCGGCGACAGCGAGGCGCGGCCCTGCCTGCTGCCCGATTCGATCGCGCTCGCCGACGACAACACGGCGCTGCCCGACGACCGGCGCCATGAGCCCGGTCTCGCCGCGACGCCGTTTTTCGTCGAATTCGTCGAGATCGACCGTCTCGATCCGGGCCGGGCCGAAATCCCGCCCGCCGGGTCGCCGGTTTCGGTCCGGCCAAGGCAAATCCGCGGACCGGCGGGATCGGTCCTTATCCATCTGCTGGCGCTGACCGTGCTGCTCGTGCCGCCGATCGGCCCCCCGGTTCTGCCAAAGCCGATCCCGATCCAGCTCGTGCTCGAAGTGCCGCCACCGCCGCCGCAGGTCCCGCCGCAGATGGCCGCCCCGCCCGAGCTGCACGGGCGGCTCGCCTCGGAGGATATCGGCGACACCTCGGCGAAGACCGGCCAGGCTCCGACTGGCGACGTGCCGGAAACCGTCGCGAAGCCCGCCCCCGCACCGGCTCCAACGCCAGCCCCCGCCCCGACGCTGGTCCCGCCGCCCCCGCAAAAGCCGCCGCCGCCCAAGGAGCAGGTCGCCGCGCTGGCCGACCCGAAACTGGCGCCGCCGCTCGTGCAGCGGCCGACTCCGGTCGCGACGCCGCCCGCCCCGCGCCATCCGTCGGAGGAAACCCATGTCGCGGCGCATCCGGGCCATATCCCGGGTCCGGCCGCGACCCGCGACGAATACCTTGCCTATCTGGTCGCGCTGACCCGGCGGCATTTCGACCTGCTGCCGATGTCGGTGCTCGGCTCCCGGACCGGCGAAACGACGCTCGCGGTGCTGGTGCTGGCCGACGGCACGATCGCCCGGATCAGCGTGGTACAGGGTTCCGGCTATCCCGACATCGACAGCCGGATCGAGCAGATGGTGGCCGCGAACCGCAAATTCCCGCCGCTTCCGCAATGGTACCAGGACCAGAGCATGGAGCTGATCTTCAAGCTGAGATTCCCCCAGGCCCTGGAACGCCGATAACCGCGCCGCGGAAGCCGTGACAATTCCGGCCGCAGCGGCAATGCTTCGCCCGCAACCGCCGCCGGGACCCTGCCCATGCCCAACCGTATCGATCCGATCGTCGCCTCGGTCATCCAGCATCGCCTGCTGGCGATCGTCGAGGAGATGGGCGAGGCGATGCTGCGCACCAGCTATTCTCAGATCCTCAATTCGAGCCGCGATTTCTCGACGGCGATCTGCGGGCTCGACGGGCGGCTGATCGCCCAGGCGGAGCATGTGCCGATCCATGTCGGCGCTCTCCCCTTCGCGGCGCGCGCCGTCGCCGAGTTCTTCGCCGGCGACATCCGCCCCGGCGACGTCTTCCTGCTCAACGACCCCTATCACGGCGGCAACCACCTGCCGGACCTGACCGCCTTCGTCCCGGTCTTTGAGGGCGACACGCCGCTCTACTGGTCGATCAACCGCGCGCACCAGAGCGATATCGGCGGCGCGACCCACGGCGCCTACAACGCCAGCGCCACCGATATCTGGCAGGAAGGCATCCGCATCACGCCCTTGAAGCTCTACGACCGCGGCGAGCTCCGCCGCGACGTGATGGAGATGATCGTCACCAATGTCCGTCACCCGCGCGATTTCCGCGGCGATCTGGCGGCGATGATCGGCTCCGCGCATGTCGGCGAGCGGCGTTTCCTCGCCCTCGCCAACGAATTCGGCTGGACCGTGACGAAAGACGCGGTCGAGGCCGTGCTCGACGGCGCCGAGCGGCAAACCCGTGCGGTGATCGCCGAATGGAAGGACGGAACCTATACCGGCGAGGCCCTGCTCGACGACGATGGGCGCGGCAACCGCGACATCCACATCCGCGCCACCGTCACCAAGACCGGAAGCGACCTCGTCATCGACCTCAGCGACTCGCACGAGCAGGTCGCGAGCTTTATCAACTCGTCCTACCCGAACATGTATTCGGCGGTCGTCGTCGCCCTCTCCTACCTGATCGACCCGCACACCCCGAAAAACGACGGCACCTTCCGCCCGATCACGGTGATCGCCCAGGAGGGCACGGTGGTCTGGGCCAAGCCCGGCGCGCCGGTCACGCTGGCGACCAACCATTGCGGGCAGGAGATTATCGAGGCGATCGTCAAGGCGCTCGCGCCCTCCTGCCCCGACCGCGCGATGGCCGGATGGGGCCGCCGCTTCCGCATCGCGATCCAGGGCCAGGACCCGCGCCGCGATAAGGAGAAAGGCGGGCGCCCCTTCATCTGGCATTTCTTCCAGGCCCGGCCCGGCGGGGGCGCCTCGTCGGCGGGCGACGGCTGGCCCGGCGGCGGCGAATGGCAGGCAGCGGGCGGGATCAAGTTCGGCAGCCTCGAGGTCACCGAGGTGCGGTTTCCGCTGTTCTTCAAGACGCATGAGTTCCGCCCCGATTCCGGCGGCGCCGGGCGCTATCGCGGCGGCCCGGGCGGGATCGTCGAGATGGTCGTCGAGACCGAGGAACCGGCGCTCGGCAACACCGCCGGCGACGGTGTCGTTCATGGGGCTTGCGGCATCCTCGGCGGCGAGGACGGCGCGCCGCACCGCTACCTGCTCTATTCCGGCAATGCCGAGCCGCGCGCGATCAAGACCAAGGAAACCGGGCTCGTGATCCGCCCCGGCGACCGGCTCGTCCTCGAATCGGGCGGTGGCGGCGGCTGGGGCGACCCGGGCAAGCGCGGCGCGGCGGCACGCGAGGGCGATGTCGAGACAGGGTTCGTGTCGATGGCAGAGAGGAACTCTCGATGACCCCGCATCTCGGTTCGCCCCTCTCCCCTTGTGGGAGAGGTCGGGTG
>DASUIE010000186.1:0-5588 GCA_036273175.1 Allostellaceae bacterium | reverse complement strand
GATCGGCAGGGCCATGAACATCTTGGCCTGCACCGGATCGACCGGCTGCGGGTTCAGCTTTTGCTGGAGGAACATCGACACGCCCATGATCAGCGGCCAGGCGCCGATCATCAGGATATGCGGCGGGGTGAACGGGATGAGCCCGAACAGATTGGCGAAAGAGGTCGGGTCCGGCGCCGAGAGGTCATGGATCCACCCGAAAAACGGCGCGTGCCGCATCTCGATCGTGACGAACAGCACCTTGTACAGCGAGAAGAACACCGGGATCTGGATCACGATCGGCAGGCACCCGGCGAGCGGGTTCGCGCCGACGCGCTTGTACAGCGCCATGATCTCTTGCTGCTGCTTTGCCTTGTCGTCGGGGTAGCGCTCGCGCAGCTTCTGCATCTCGGGCTGTAAGAGCTTCATTTTGCTCATGGCCCGGTAGGATTTGTTGGCGAGCGGGAAGAACAGCAGCTTGACGAAGAAGGTGAAGACCAGGATCGCGATGCCGAAATTGCCGATCAGTCCGGCGAGGAACTGGAGGGCGAGGAAGATCGGCTTGGTCAGGAAATAGAACCAGCCGAAATCGATCGCCCGGTCGAATTTCGGAATGCCGCTATCGGCATAGGCGTCCAGCAGGTTGACCTCTTTGGCGCCGCCGAAAAACCGGGTCGTCGTCGCCCCGGTCCCGCCCGGCGGAATCGCCACCGCGCTGCCGAGATAATCGGTCTGGTAGCGGGCGACGCCGCTTTCGACGACATGGCGGAACTTGGCCTTGATCGCCTCATCCTGCGGCGGCACCAGCGCGGTCAGCCAGTATTTGTCGGTAAAGCCCAGCCAGCCGCCCGTCGAGGCGAAATCATCGGGCTTGCCAGGGGTCAGCGACGAGTATTTGACCTCCTGCAGCGAGCCGCCCAGCTCGCCGATCAGTCCTTCGTGGAGAATGTAATAGCCGGACGTCTCCGGCGTCCCGGTGCGGCTGATCAGGGCATAAGGGACAAGGCTGACCGCCGCGCCGCCGGTATTCTTCACCCCGTCCGCGAGCGTGAACATGTAGTTCGAATCGACCGAGATTTTACGGGTGAAGACCAGGCCTTCGCCATTGTCCCAGGTCAGCGTCACCGGGTGCGACGGGGTCAGCGGACCGGCCGATGCGGTCCATAGCGTTTGCGGGCCGGGCAGCTTGACCTTCTCGTCCGCGGAGCCGGGGACCCAGCCGAACTCGGCGAAATAGGGGTCCTTGGTTCCGGTCGGCTCGAGCAGCACGACCTCGGGGCTCTTCGGATCGACCGTGTCGTGGTAGTTGGCCAGGGTCAAATCGTCGATCCGCCCGCCGGTCAGCGCCACCGAGCCGTGCAAGGTCGGCGTGTCGATCTTGATGCGCGGGGTGCTGGCGATGGCCTTTTCCCGGGTCTGCGCCTCGCCTTTTGTCGGCGGCACGCCGGGGGTCGGCGCGATCGCCGGCGGCGCGGTCGCGCCCGGGGCGGGCGCCGGCGCCGGACCCGGCGCATTCTGTGCCGCCGGGCTGTTGGGCGGTGGCGCGGGATGGGTCATGAACTTCTCGGAGAACATCTGGAACCCGAGCAGGATCAAGACCGAAGCCACGATCGCGATCAGAAGGTTTTTCTGGTCCATCGCGCGGCGCGGTTCAGCGGGGCACGGGGTCGTAGCCGCTGCCGCCCCACGGGTGACAGCGGCCGATCCGGCACAGCGCCAGCCTCAGCCCGCGCAGCGGCCCATGCCGGGTGATCGCCTCGGCGGCATAATGCGAGCAGCTCGGCTCGAACCGGCACGACGGCGGAATGATTCCGGCGATCGTGAGCTGATAGGCGCGGATCGCCACCCGCAAACCCATCCCCACAACTCCGTTCGCCGTCGTCATCTCACCTCACCTCCGTGCAAGCTGCCGCAGCGCCGCAGCCAGGTCGCGCACCAGCTCGCTATAGGGCCGCGACGGCGTGGTCGCCCGGGCGATCAGCACGTAGTCGACCGCCGTTCCGCCGTCGCGCGGCAGAATCTCCGCCGCCGCGGCGCGCAACCGCCGCTTGGCCCGGTTGCGCAGCACCGCATTGCCGACCCGCTTGCTGGCGGTGTAACCGACCCGGAGCGCGTCCGTCGTGCCCGGCGCGGCCTGCAGAATCAGGCCATCGCGGACTGCCCTCCTGCGGCCCGCGGCAACCCGAAGAAAATCGGCGCGACGCTTCAGTCGCACAAGTCCCGCTGACATCGTGGCGGTGCCGCCGGCGAGGCGGCTTAGGCCGAAAGGCGTTTGCGGCCCTTGGCGCGGCGCGCCGCCAGTACCCGGCGCCCGCCCGGCGTGGCCATTCGCGCACGAAAACCGTGGCGGCGCTTGCGAACGAGCCTGCTTGGCTGATAAGTGCGCTTCACGGTACCGGCTCCAACGGCGTCCGCCCCGTTCGGGCGGCGGGCGCTGTATACGGGACAGGTCGGGCCAAGTCAATTACGGGGCCGGAAGTGACGGACGACGCCACGCTAGAACAGGCCGACCGCATCGCGCGCCATTGGGCGGCGGCGCGCAATGGCGCGATCGCGCCGGGCAGCGACGAGCACAAGGCTATGTTCTGCCGCATGCTGCTCGACACCCACAACCCGTACAGGCCCGCGGTCATCGAGTGGCCGGAGCTGGAGCCCGACGCCCGCGACCGCCTCGTCGGGCTGCCGATCTGGGACATCGCGGTACAGACCGAGGGCAAGGCCAAGGCGCGCGTGCTCGGCTATGCCGGCCGCCTCGCCGACCCGCTGCTGCGCGAGGCCGTCGAGCTCGACGGGTTCGAGGAGGGCCGCCACAAGGAGGTCCTTTCCAAGATGGTCACCGCCTATGGCATCACCCTCGGCCCCGAGCCGCCCTATCCGCCGCCGCGCCATCCGGAGTGGGCTTTCATGACCACCGGGTTCAGCGAGTGCATCGACAGCTTTTTTGCGTTCGGGCTATTCGAGATGGCGAAACGATCCGGCTTTTTCCCGCCGGCGCTGGTCGACACCTTCGAGCCGGTCATGCAGGAGGAGGCGCGGCATATCCTGTTTTTCGTCAATTGGGTGGCCTGGCACCGGCGCAATCTCGCCTGGTGGAAGCGCCCCTGGTTTTGGGCGCGGGTCGCGGCGGTGTGGGTGCGCCTCATCAAGGAGCGCATCGGACTGTCGCGCGGCATCGGCGCGGCCAAGGAAGAAACCAAGCACGACAACAATTTCACGCTGACCGGCAGCAAGGCCGTCGCGGATGTCGACATCTCCGTCGCCGAGCTGTTCGACATCTGCCTCGCCGAAAACGACAAGCGCATGGCCGGGTACGACCAGCGCCTGCTGCGGCCGATGGCGGTTCCCTGCCTCGTCCGCTTTATTCGCCGCTTCCTCCGCGCGCCAAAGCCCGCCGCCGCATGAGATCGCTTCCGCTGATCGCGGCGGGGGTCGGGATCGCCGCGATCGCCGTCCTGGTCGGGTATTTCGGGACCGGCGCCGTCGTGCATGCGCTGGTCACGATCGGCCTCATTGGGTTTGCCGTCGTCTGCGCGATCCACCTGGTGCTGATGGCGGCGATGGGGCTGGCGTGGCGCGCGCTGCTGCCGGGGACGCGGTGGTGGGTACCGGTATGGGGCCGCTTCGTCCGCGATTCGGGGTCGGAGGCGCTGCCGCTGTCGCAGGTCGGCGGCTATGTCATCGGCGCCCGTGCGCTCTCGCTGCTCGGCATCCCGGCGGCGCTGGCGGCGGCGACGACAATCGTCGACGTGACCCTCGAATTCGTCGCCCAGGTCGTCTACACCGCGCTCGGGCTGGCTTTGCTCGTGCAGCTCAAGCCCGACAGCCAGGCGGCGGTGCCGCTCGCGATCGGGCTTGGCATCGGCGTCCTTGCCGCCTTCGCCTTTCTCGCGATGCAGCGCCGCGCGATCCCGCTGATCGACCGCATCGCCCGCATCCTCGGCCAAGGCTGGGCAGAGCGCACCGTCTCGGGCGCCGCGGCGCTGCATGAGGCGCTGACCGCGACCTACCGCAACCGCGCCGGCCTCACGGCGAGCTTTCTGCTCCATCTCGTCTGCTGGATCGTCAGCGCCGCCGAGATTTGGGTCATGCTGCGCTTTGCCGGGGCGCCGTTGCCGTTCGCCGCGACGCTGGTGATCGAGAGCCTGCTCTACGCGGCGCGGACCGCCGCCTTCGCGATCCCCAACGCGGTCGGGGTGCAAGAAGGGGCCTATATCCTGTTCGGCGCGGCCTTCGGCCTGTCGCCGGAGACCGCGCTGGCGCTGTCGCTGATGAAGCGCGCGCGGGACCTGGTGATCGGGCTGCCGACGGTCGCGGTGTGGCAGATCGTCGAGGGCGGGCGGCTCTGGCGCCGCAAGCGCAAACCGGATCGTGACTTTGCCGGGACCCGCGCGCCGGAGTAGAGTGCGGCCGCGATGAGACTATGGATGGCGCGATATCGGAGGCTGGGCATCGCCGTCGCGGTGCTGGCGTTCTCGCTGCGCCTGGCCGTGCCGGTCTGGGCTCCCGCGCCTTCAGTCGCGGCCCCGTCCGCCGCCGACCTTGTCGCACTCTTTGGCGAGCACGCTCTATGCATCGCCGCCGCACGCGGCGAGGCGCCGTCCGACCCCGGCAGCAAGCCAAATGCCAAGCACGATCACGGCGTTTGCTGCCTTTTCCACGGAAATCTGGGCTTCACGCTGCCGCCCGCGCCGACGGTGCCGACCCGCATCGCGCTCCATCGGCGCATCGACCGGCTGGTATCCGATCCGGCGCTCGTTCCGCGCCATCCGCACGACACCGCCCAAGCCCGAGCACCGCCACCGCAAGCCTGAGACGCGTTCCACCCGTTCTCACGCTTCGGAGTACCAACGATGGCCCATTCACGCGCTGCCTTTGCGGCAGCGGCGGTGCTTGCCGTGCTTGCCCCGCTCCCGGCGTTCGCCCACGGTTTCGCCGGCGATCGGTTCTTTCCCGCGACCCTCTTGACCGACGACCCCTTCGTCGCCGACGAGATGTCGCTGCCGACCCTGACCTACGGCCCGCCGGCCTCGGACGGGTCGCGGCAGCTCGACCTCGACTTCGACATCGCCAAGCGGATCACGCCCAATCTCGGCATCCAGCTCGGCACAACCTGGAGCCGGCTCAAATCGCCCGGCTCGCCGGCGGTGACCGGGTTTGGCGGCATCTCCGCCGAGCTCGACTACCAGATTTTCAAGAACGCCCCGCACGAAGCCACCGCGATGGCCGGGATCGGCGCGAATTTCGGCCATACCGGTCGGGTTCAGGCACTCGGCGCGCCCGACTTCACGACCGTTTCGCCGGTGCTCAATCTCGGCAAGGGGTTCGGCGACCTCCCCGACTCGCTGACCTGGCTGAAGCCGATCGCGGTGACCGGCAGCTTCAGCCTCGACATCCCAACCAAGACCCGAAGCGACGGGGCGCTGAATCCGCATAGCGTCAATTACGGCTTCGCCTTCGAGTACAGCCTCGAATACCTGCAGCATCACGTGAAGGATATCGGGCTCGCGGCGCCGTTCGACCGCATGGTGCCGTTGGTCGAGGTGTCGTTTTCGACCGCGCTCGACCGGGGCCAGGGCGGGCAGACCGTCGGAACGGTCCAGCCGGGCATC
>DASUIE010000185.1:0-3277 GCA_036273175.1 Allostellaceae bacterium | reverse complement strand
GAAAAGGATTCAAAGCGCGACACCACCTCGCTGCGGCTGCGGATCGACCGCCTCGACATCGACGACATGCTGCTGATCCGCCCGGATTCGATGACCGGGTTCGAGCACATCTCTGTGTCGGAGCTGCGTGTCGACCTGCTGCCCAACCGGCCGGCGGCGCAGATTTCCGCCCCGGACGAGAGCTACGCGATCGGCACCTTCCTGCTGTCTCCGCTCTACAACGTGTTCAAGATCAGCGGGCTGAGTCTGGGTCCGCTGACGATCGCGGAGAGCCGTACCGGGCATCTCACGGAGCGCACCGAGGAGGCGCAGACCCCGCTCGACCTGACCGCGACGGCGGGCGGGATCATGGTGAAGGGGCTGACCCGCAGCAGCGGCCAGTTCGTCAGGGAAATCTCGCTGCAGAACGTGGTGGCGCGCACCCGCAACCCGCGCAACAAGGAGCGCTATCGCGACGGGTTGGTCAAAGAGCGCGACCGCCTGTGGGCCCGCATCCACGAATTGCGCGAGCCCCATGGCCCGCTCCCGACGCCGGCGAGCCCCTACGTCACCTTCGACACCGTTGCCTCGCTGATCCGCGAGCTGAACTCGGTCGAGGGCGAGATCAAGACCCTCGACGACACCGAAGCGGATCGGCGCTCGCTGGAGGACAAGGCCGCGGCAGAGCCGCTCAGCGCGGAGGAACAGCAGCGGCTCGACCGCGACAAGCAATACCTCGCCGGGATCGACCGCGGCGGCATCGCGCTCGATGTCGGTCACACCGAAGTGAAGGGCATCGCCGGGCAGGTGTCGATGGGCGATCTGTCGCTCGACGATATCCACGCTTATGGAAGCTCGCCCGGCGCCGCGCTCGGCATGTTTGTCGACTCGACGACGGTAAACCGGATGCTGCGCGGCCCCGAGTATCTCGGGACGCTCGCGGGCGTCGAAAAGGACAGCAAGGCCTTCGCCTTCGCCAAGCTCGGCGATCTCGAACTGAACGCGATCAACGTCCAGGGCGACATCCCGACCGTGGAGGCGGCGGAGAAGGAGTATGCCGAGGCGCAAAAGCGTGCGCGGGCGGCGCCGTTCGACCCAAGCCTCGACGATCTGGTCGAACGGCTGCGGCTGCGGCGCGACAACGCGACGGTCTATTGGCGGCTCATCCGCAAGCCGGATATCGACACGAACGACCGCGCCGAGTTCAACCGGGCGCGCAATGCCCTGCTCGCCGACAAGGCGCTGCACATCGACCAGCTCACCGCGACCGGCGCGACGCTCGGGATCAGCGACATTGCCCCCGGCACGCTGGGGGTCGGGCTTTCGGCGACCTCGCTTGCCGCTCACGGCGTCGAGACCCGCGCGCTCGAAGTCAAGGACATCATCGGCCGCAACGTCCAGGTGAGCGCCGCCGGCGGCGGGCTCGACGCGCTGATCGGGCTCGGCAAGAACCGCAGCAAGACCGCCGCCGCCGCAACGGTGAGCGCGGACGAGCTGCGGCTCGCCGGGATCAGCCACAAATATTCCGGGGTCAAGGTCGACGAGGTCGTCGTCGACTCGCTAAAGGCGAGCGGCCGCGCCGCCAGCGGCACCGACAGCAGCGTCGGCATCGCCGCCGGTAAGATCACGGTAACCGGGGTGAGCTGGGCGCTGAGCCAGCGCGTCCTCGAATACCAGTGGGCCAAGCTGACCTCCAAGCCCGCCGACCAGCTTACAAAGGCGGAAACCGCGCAGGTCAAGGACATCGAGGCGCTGCTCGACACCTTGCAGACCAGCAAGGATTCCCTCGCGGAGGCGGCCCAGCACCTGATCGACCCGGCGCTCTCCCCGGACGAGAAGCGCCGCTGGGAGGCGCAAAAGCAAGATGTCGAGGACCAGCTCGCCTTCTGGCAGAAAAAGGTCGAGCTGAAGCGGCTGACGGTCAGCGATCTCGGGGTCGACATCACCGGGCTCGGCGATGTGCTGGCCGAGGATTTCGACCTCGACGCGGCGCTGAAGCACGGCATCACCGTCACTGGCCAGGGACCGGACAAGCAAATCACCAGCGGAGTGACTGCCGAGGGTGCGTGGATGCGTATCAGCGCCGGCGGCACCAAGGACACGCCGAAGGGGACGGAGGTCACCGCCGGCAGCCAGGCCGGCGTCGAGGAGCTAAGGACCGGCCCGATCCGCGGCAGCATCACCTATGCCGACGACCACATCAGCCTCGACGGCTTCCAGATCGGCTTCGTCTCGCTGCGCAGCTTTCATTACACCGGCGGCAACACGGCGGTCTGGAGCGACGGGACGAGCCGGGTCGAGACGCTGTCGCTGACCGCCCGGATCGAGACGCCGCTGGTCGACGACAAGGCGGCCGATGGCGACCGGCACGTCACCCTGGTCCATATCGACCATTTCGGTATCGGCAAGCTCACCGGGCAAAATATCCACTACCGCAACTACGCGTCGGGCCTGCGGGCGACGCTGACGGCGGGCAGCCTGATCGATGTCCATGCCGACGGGGTCGATGTCGATTTCGGCAACACCGAGAGCGACCCGCTCTTGATCAAGGGTGGCACCGCGGGCTTCGCCAAGGCCGAGGGGTTGCGCGCAGTCGCCACCACCGCCGGGGGGCTCTCGGTCGCCGGCATGCTGAACACGCAGGCGCTGGCCGCGCATTTCGCCGATGACGGCACGATTACCGCCGATCTCCACCAGATCGAGGCCGATGCCCATATCACGCAGAAGGACCTCGACACGCGGATCAACGCGCGCGCCCGGAACCTGCACCTAGAGCTGCTCCCCGGCGCGAAGGGCTATTCGGACGCAACCCAGCGCTTCCGGCTGGAAGGCGGGCAGATCAAGGCGAGCGGGCGGATCGGCAAGGTCTCGGACACCGGCGCCGGCCCCGATCCGACCCGGTTCGCGGCCAATGTCACCGATCTCAATACCGACGACATCGAGCGCACGCCCGACGGCACGATCAAGGCGCCGGATATCGGGATCGGGGAAGTGGCGCTCAAGCAGTTCCACTTCGACAACACAAAGATGAGCATCGATGTCCCGCGGGGCGCGGACGTGCTGCTAACCGCGGTGCAGGCCAATGTCACCGCCGAGGCGAACCCCAAGCCGGAGGACCAGCGCGGCAAGGACGAACTGCCCTTCTCCCGCATCGTCGTCCACGATTTCTACATCCCGATCGTCACTCTGCACGAGATGTCGATTGCGCTTCACCACCCGGACAAGGGCGACCTGATCGTGTCGCTCCCGCACAACCGGATCAGCTGGATGAAGGAGCTCCGCGTCAGGCCCGAAAAGG
>DASUIE010000184.1:0-3423 GCA_036273175.1 Allostellaceae bacterium | reverse complement strand
GGATCGAGAACCAACGAGCGTCCAACGCGGAATTTGCGGCGCGCTTGGCTGGCCGGCTCGAAAGTCTGATCGAAAGCTACGAAAAATCGCATTCTGCCGGTTCCGAGCTGCTTATCGCCGCTACGGCCCTCGAGCACGGGTTGACCGCGCCGGCGGGTGTTGCCGTCGAGAACCCGATCGAAGGTTAGGGTAACAAACATCTAGCGGTTCCGAACCGTCTAGTTGCCCCTAATAGATGCTGTTCCCGCGTTCTTCTGCTATACTTTCGAGTATCGGCAATCGGGGGACTGCCGATACTGAAGAAGGGGAAAACTATGGACGCAATCGGTCACATGAAGGGCTGGATCGGCGGTCTGACCGATCTCGGGCTGATGCTGCTCGGTCTTGCGATCGTCGCGGCTCTGCTGGTCGGCGGACAGTTGCCGTTCTTTGGCGGCGTGGTCGCCAATATTATCGGGATGGTTAAGGAACTCGGCTCTAACGGCTTGGTCGGCTTGATCGCGCTGGGCGTGATCCTCTGGCTGTTCTCAAACCGTCATATGGCCTGATGGACAGGTTGGGGGCGGGGCGAAAGCCCCGCCTCTCGCTGTCATGCCCCAGCTACTGATACGCATCCGCGCGATCGGATGGGCCGCCGTCGAGGCGGCGGTGCTGCTGATCGTCCTCTGCATGCTGCTCGACATCGTCATCGGCGCGCAGGCCGATTCGTTCATTTCCCACGTGAATAAGAACGCAATCGGTTTCCTGCAAAGCGTGCCGCCGGGGACGGTTGTCGGGCTGGCGCTGGCCGTCGCGGTCTACGGGTTTCTCAAGACGCGGCTTCGTCCGTAGCGCCGGCGACATAGCCCATCGCCAGGTCGCGCTCGCGCGCCTCGGCGGATCGGGCATTGTCGCTGCCGTAACCGCCGCCGCCCGGCGTGCCGAGCAGGATCGTGTCGCCCTTGCGCACGAAATGCGGGCGGCGATTGTCGATGTCGCGCCCGTTGATGCGGACAAAGCCGAGCCCGCCCGGCTCGCCGCCGCCGAGCCCCGGGGCGGCGATCTTGGTGCGCTCGACGACGAACAGCGCGGCGATGTCGTCCTCGCTCTCGATCTCGATCAGCACGTCCTGGCCGAGTCCGCCGCGATGTTTCCCCTTGCCGCCGGAGCCGGCGCGCAGCCTCTTGTGATGGAAGAAGATCGGATTGTTGCGCTCGGCGACCTCGACCGGGGTAGACGAGATGTTGGACGGCCATGAGAGGGTGTTGGCGCCGTCGCGGCCGGGCCGTGCGCCGAGCCCGCCATTGTAGAACAGCACCGAGGCCCAGCTGGCCTTGCCGCGCCGCCCGGCGAGCGTCAGCACCCAGAGCGGCGACCCCGCCGCCGCCATCACCCGCTCCGGCACCGTCTGGTACAGCGCGCCGAACACCAGGATCGGCACGTAATGCCCCGACGCCATCCGCCCGCCGACCGCGATCGGCGGGGTCGGGTTGAGCAGCGTTCCCGCCGGCGCGGTCACGGTAATCGGCCGGAACATGCCCTCGTTGTTCGGCAGGCTCGGCAAGAGCGCGCATTTGACCGCGTAGGCGGTCATCGCGTTGGTGTAGGTCAGCGGGCAGTTGATCGCGCGCGGCTGCTGCGGCGACGACCCGGCGTAATCGGCGAGCATCGCCCCGTCCTTGACCGTCAGCGCGATCTCGAAGCGGAACGGTTCGGCCAGCCCGTCGGTCTCGATCGCATAATTCCAGGTGCCTTCCGGCAGCGCCCGGATCGCCGCGCGCATCGCCGCCTCGGAGCGCGAGAACAATTCGCCGGCAAGCTCCCGGATATCGCCAAGCCCATACTCTTCGAGCGTGGCGACAACCCGCTTCTCGATCAGCTCGACCGCGCCGGCCAGCGCCCAGATATCGCCGATCGTCTGGTCCGGCGTGCGGACATTGGTGCGCAGCAGGCGCAGCAGCGTCGCGTCGGGCTCGCCGTCGCGAATGAACCGCATCAGCGGGATGTGGAACCCTTCCTCGAACAATTCGCGCGGCTCGACCGAGCGGATTTGCCCGCCGATATCCGGCACATGCGAGCAGGCGGCGGCAAAGGCGACGAGCGCGCCCCCGTGAAACACCGGCCTCACCAGGCACACATCCGGCAGGTGCCCGGTGCCCTGCCACGGGTTGTTGGTGATGTAGACATCGCCGGGCCGCATCTCCGCGGCGCCGAACTCGTCGAGGAAATGCCGCACCGTCGCCGGCAACGTCCCGATAAAGGACGGGATGCTGCCGGTGTTCTGCGCCACCGAATGCCCGGCCTCGTCGGTCAGCACGCAGGCGAAATCGTTGGCCTCGTTCGACAGCGTCGAAAACGAGGTTCGCACGATCACCTTCGCCGCCTCATCGACGATCGAGGTGATCCGGCTCCACAAAATCTCGATGGTGACGGGGTCGAGCATCACCGCCCCGGCACCGACCTGCCGCCGCCGTAGATGTCCTGCGCCAGCACGTCGCGCACCGTATCGAGGTCGAGCTTGTGGACCGCGATCAGGTCGGCGGTATCGGAGACGATGGCATCGACATCGCCGATCATGCTGAGGCGCTTGTAGAGGTCGGGGATGTGGATGCCCATCGCTTCGCCGATCAGCTCCATGAAGTTGAGCAGCTCGAACTCGACCTCGGGCTGGAACTTGACCAGCTCGCGGTGGCACCCGTGAAAGATCGAGGCAAAGGTCGTGACCCCCGCCTCGGCCGCGGCGGCGAATTCGCGCTGGCGCAGGTCGGCCTTGTATTTCGGCAGCACCGACAGATGGCTTGCCTGGGTGCTGACGACCTCGACATCGAGCTCGACCAGTTCGAGCCCGTCGATCGCGCCCAGCACCTCCTTGACCGCCGTCATCACACCCGGCAGCGCCGCGCGCTCCTGCAAGGCAACCCGCTTCCGCACCGGGTGCGCGAAAAGCGGGCGCAGCCGGTCGAGGCGCTCGGCGAGGAACTCGGCGATCGGGGCAATGTCGAACGGGATTTTGTCGAACGATTTCTCGTAGGCGGGCAGGGCGACCTCGCCGATCTGGATATGGCAGCTCGGGCACCAGGCGATGACGCGCGAGGCGCCGGGCCGGGCCAGCCGCTCGATCGTGTTGTAGGCGACCCGGCCGGCGGTCTTGGCGTCGCCTTGTTTGAACTGCTGGATGCCGCAGCAGGTCGCCGTGCCGCCCATGACCTCGTAGGACACGCCGATCGCGTCGAGCACTTCGAGCACCAGGAGCGCGATATGCGGTGTCTTGATGACGTTGCACCCGGTGTAGAAGACGATGTCGGGGGTGGCCGTATATTCCTCGGGCGCGCGCAGCGGCGGGTTGATCTTGGCGATCACCTCGGGCGCGAGCTGCAGCCGCGAGATGATGCGGGTGCCGCGGCCCATCGTGTTGAAATAGGTATGCGCCGCGCGGCGCACTTC
>DASUIE010000183.1:0-26846 GCA_036273175.1 Allostellaceae bacterium | reverse complement strand
GTACGCGTCGGTCATCTCGGAGGCGAAGAAGCCGGGCGCCACCGCGTTGACCCGGATTCCTTTGCGTGAGGTCCACTGGGCGGCGAGGTCACGGGTGAGCCCGAGCAGGCCGGCCTTGGACGCCGCGTACGCGGCCTGTGGCAGGCCGGCGGTCACGATGCCGAGCACGCTCGACACGTTGATGATCGATGAGCCTGCTGGCATCACCCGGGCGGCGGCCTGCGCCATCCAGTAGCAGCCTTCCAGGTTGATCTCGAGAACGGACCGGAACTGCTCGGGGGTCTCCCGGGACGCAGGCACGGCGGTGCCCACGCCGGCGTTGTTGACGAGGATGTCGACCCGGCCGAGCGTTGCGAGGCACTCCGCGACCATGCGCTCGGCCGCGCCGGGTTCGGCGAGGTCGATCGCCCGCCACGTCGAGCGGCCGCCGCAACGTGCGGCGGCATCGCGCAGCGCCGCCTCCGGACCCTCGGCGACGGCGAAGATTTCGGCGCCGTCTTGCGCGAGACGCAGCGCCACGGCACGGCCGATCCCGCTCGATGCGCCGGTGACCAGTGCAACCCTGCCGTTCAGATCTGCCATCGTCCTCTCCCTCGATCCGCACGGCGAGGTTAGCACCCAAATTTCCGTTGCGTTACGCAGGCCCGCCGCGCCACTCTCGCGACGAGAAAAAAGCCGTCCGACGGGGCGGCCCCGAGTTTCGATGGAGGCGCCTGATGGCCAACGCGACCCACCGCTGCGTCGCCCTGGTCGGCCCGTATTTGTCGGGCAAGACAAGCCTGATGGAGGCGCTGCTCGCGACCAGCGGCAGCATCGCCCGGCGCGGCAGCGTGCGCGACGGCAACTCGGTCGGCGATCACGTGGCCGAGGCGCGGGCGCGGCAGATGTCGACCGAGCTCAACGTCGCCAATGCGACCTTCCTCGGCGACACGTGGACGATCCTCGACTGCCCGGGATCGGCCGAATTGTCCTACGAGGCGCAGGAAGCGATGCTGGCCTGCGACGTCGCTGTCGTCGTATGCGAGCCCGAGGCGGACCGCGCGGTGATGGTCAGCGCCTTGTTGCGGTTTCTCGACCGCCACAAGGTTCCGCACATGATTTTCATCAACAAGCTCGACACCGCGAGTGGGCGGGTGCGCGACGTGATGGCGGCGCTGCAATCCTATTCCGAGCACCCGCTGGTGCTGCGCCAGGTGCCGCTGCGAGACAAGGAGGGCGAGGTCACCGGCTACGTCGATCTGGTCAGCGAGCGGGCCTATACCTACAAGCCGGGGCAGCCCTCCGACCTGATTCCGCTGCCCGACGGGTTTTGGGACCAGGAGGCCGACACCCGCACGGGCCTTATCGAAAAGCTCGCCGATTTCGACGACGCGCTGCTCGAGCAGCTGCTCGAAGACGTGCAGCCGTCAAAGGAGGACATCTACAAGCATCTGACCGACGATCTACGGAAGAGCCTGATCGTCCCGGTCTTTGTCGGCGCCGCGATGGCCGACCACGGTGTGCGCCGGCTGTGGAAGGCGCTGCGGCACGAGGCGCCGAGCGTCGAGGAAACCGCTGCCCGTCTCGGCATCGCCACCACCGGCGAGCCGATGGCCACGGTGATCAAGACCTATCACCTGCCGCATACCGGGAAGCTGTCGCTGTCGCGGGTGTGGCGCGGCACGATCTCGGAAGGGAACGTTCTCGACGGAACGCGGGTCGCCGGCGTCGTCAGGCTGGTCGGCGCGACGCAGGAAAAGATCGCCTCCGCCAAGGCGGGCGAGGTTGTCGGGCTGGCCCGCATGGAGGAGATCGCCACGGGCCAGGTGCTGACCCCGTCCGGCAAGGGCGAGGAGTGGCCGCGCCCCGAGCGGCCGCAGCCGGTGTTCGGCCTGGCGATCCACGCCGAAAAGCGCGGCGACGACGTCAAGCTGTCGGGCGCGATCGCCAAGCTCGTCGACGAGGATCCGGCGCTGCAGCTCGAGCAGAACCAGGACACCCGCGAGATGGTGCTGTGGGGCCAGGGCGACGTGCATGTGCAGATCGCGATGGACCGCCTGCGCAACCGCCACAACCTCGCGGTCGTCGGCCACTCGTCGGCGGTGCCGTACAAGGAGACGATCAAGCGCTCGACCCAGACGCATTCGCGCTTCAAGCGGCAGTCGGGCGGGCACGGCCAGTTCGCCGACATCGTCATCGACGTGAAGCCGCTGGAGCGAGGTTCGGGCTTTGTCTTCAAGGACAGCGTCGTCGGCGGCGCGATCCCGCGCAACTTCATCCCGGCGGTCGAGGAAGGGATCGAGGAGGCTCTGAAAACGGGGCCGCTCGGCTTCCCGGTCGTCGATATTCATGTCGATCTGATTACCGGCGGGTTCCACGCGGTCGACAGCTCCGACATGGCGTTCAAGACCGCCGGCCGGCAAGGCATCCAGGAGGCGCTGGCGAAATGCGAGCCGGTGCTGCTGGAGCCGATCGACGGCGTCGACATTTCGGTGCCGAACGCCTTTACCGCGCGCGTGCAGCGGCTGATCTCGGGCCGGCGCGGCCAGATCCTCGGTTACGACGCCAAGGAGGATTGGCCCGGCTGGGACGTCGTGAGGGCCTTTCTGCCGCGCAGCGAATTGCACGATCTGATCGTCGAATTGCGCTCGCTGACCCTCGGTGTCGGGAGCTTCGCGCACCGCTTCGACCATCTGCAGGAACTGACCGGCCGGCCGGCCGAGCAGGTAATCAAGTCGCGGGCGGAAGAGGCGGCCCAGTAGCGGTCCATAAACAGTAGCGGCAAATCGGCTCAATCGCGAAACCGTGACTTGGCGGCTGTCTCCCCCCACCCCAAATCGCGGCCATCGGTGAAAACGGAGGCGGGGCAAATGGTGATCGGGCGGAAGCGCGGCTGGGAGCTTCCCGAAAGCGCGGCGACCGACGAGGCGGTCTTTCACGACCGGCGGCGGCTGATCCAGGCGATCGCGGCCGGACCGATCCTCGGCTCGGGCCTGATCGGCCGGATTGCTTCCGCGGCGGCAGAGGGGCCGGACCCATCGGCCAGCCTCTACCCGCTCAAGCGCGATGCCAAATACACGATCGGCCGGCCGCTGACCGACCAGAAATTCGTCAGCAGCTACAACAATTTCTACGAATTCGGCACGTCCAAGGACATTGTCGGCCCGGCGCAGGCGCTGCCGCTGCGCCCGTGGGAAATCAAGATCGACGGCATGGTCGAAAAGCCATTCACGATCGGCATCGACGACCTGTTGAAAAGGATGCCGCTCGAGGAACGGCTCTATCGGCACCGCTGCGTCGAGGCCTGGTCGTTCACGGTGCCGTGGAGCGGGTTTGCGATGAAGGCGCTGGTCGACCTCGCGAAGCCGCTCGGCTCGGCCAAATACGTGAAGATGGAGACCTTCATGGACCCGAAGGTCGCCCCCGAGCAGAACAAGTTTTTCTATCCCTGGCCCTATGTCGAGGGGCTGACGATGGCCGAGGCCAACAACGAGTTGGCGTTTGTCGCGACCGGCATGTACGGCAAGCCGATGCCGAAGCAGAACGGCGCCCCGCTCCGTCTCGTCGTGCCGTGGAAATACGGGTTCAAATCGGTCAAGTCGGTCGTGCGCTTCGAATTCACCGACAAGCGGCCGAAAACCTACTGGGCCGAGCTGGGCCCGAGCGAATACGGCTTCTGGGCCAATGTGAACCCAGCCGTGCCGCATCCGCGCTGGAGCCAGGCCGACGAGCGCGTCATCGGCACCGACCAGCGTGTCCCGACGCAAATCTACAACGGCTACGGCGAGTATGTCGCGTCGCTGTATGACGGGATGAAGGGCGAGAAGCTGTTCATGTAGCTGCTAGCGCAGGTATTTCTTCTCCATCGCCTTCATCGCGCCGACCCGCTGCAGGTCGAAAATTTCCTCCACTGTCGGGATTTGCTTGTCGACCTTGTGGATGCCGCCGTCGCGTTTGATCGCGGCGAAGACGTCGCGCATCGCGCCGACCGCGGCCCGGACCGCGTGGTTGGCATAGATGACGATCGCGATCTTGCCGAGCTCGCGGATCATCGCCTCGGTCAGATCGGGATAGGCGGTCGGCACCAGCACCAGCGGGATCGTGCCAGGCCAGGCCTTGGCGAAAGCGACGATCTCGTCGGGCGTCTTCCGCTTCGAATGGATCAGCAGCATGTCGGCGCCAGCCTGCGCATAGGCCGCTCCGCGGCGGAGCGCCTCGTCGAGGCCGAGATCGGCGATCAGCGCCTCGGTGCGCGCGATGATAAGAAGGTCGTGCGCCGCGCCCGCCGATTTCGCCGCCTCGATCTTGCCCTGAAACTCCTCGACGCGAACCAGCTCCTGCCGCCCGCCGGCGAGGAGGCTCGTATCCTTCGGAAATATCTTGTCCTCGATAACAATCGCCGCCGCGCCCGCCCGCGCGTAGGCGCCGACGACGTTCAGCACGTTGATCGCATTGCCGTAGCCGGTATCGATATCCGCGACGACCGGTACCCCGAGCTGCTCGCACATCGCCCGCGTCATGTCGAGATGCTGGGTCAGCGACAGGATGCTCGCGTCCGGCACGCCATACGCCGCCGACAGCTCAAACCCGCTGGCCCAGATCCCGTCGAACCCGGCTTCCTCGGCGAGGCGCGCCGAGAGCGGGTTGTGTGCCGACATCAGGGTGATGAGCTGGCCGGATGATGCTTTTTGCTTCAATGCGTTTGACATGATCGCTTACCTAAGATCTCAAGTTGGGACGGTCATCGCGACGATCCGGCTGGCATCCGCCTCGGCCTCGATGCCGCGCACGGCGGCGATCAGCCGGTCGGGATCGAGGAATCTGGCCCCGCTCGCGACGAGCCCGCGCACCTTGTCGTCGAGCTCGGCGTCGGACATCGGCCGGCCCGGCGTTCCGCGGCCATGCCTCACATGCTCCTCGTAAGTGCGGCCTCCGGCGTGGACGGTGACATACGCGGATTCCACCGGGACCGTGTCGTCGGCCACGGCCTCGACCTTGGCGGCGAGGGCACGGACCGCCGGGTCCGCGACGCGGGCATCCTCGTATTCAGGCAGGCCGGCCGCGCCGAACAGGAACGCGACGGCGACGCTGTGCTGCAGGCTTACCTTGGCGTCGCGCCCGGTATGAATGACCGGGCGGTCGGTACGTTCGAGCAGCAGCGAGTGGCCGCGCACGGTGACGCGATCGATCGTGGCAAGCTGGTGCCGGGCGCGCAATTCGAGGCAGGCGTCGATGACCGGAAACAGCACGACGCCGCACGGATACGGCTTGTAGGCGTTTTGCAGGATCTGCCAGTCCGCTCCGAGCCCGTCGCCGATCTTGCCGAGGTCGACGGTCTCGCTGGTTACCGCGGCAAAGCCGTAGCGGCCCTCGATCGCGCGCTCGGCGCCGGTGAAGCCCTCGGCGGCGAGGAGGGCGGCGGCGAGCCCGTTCTTCGCCGAGTTCCCGACGCCGAGGCTCTTCGACATGCTGCCGAGGCTCTCGACCAGCCCGGCGGACTGCGTCGCCGCGTGACCCAGTGCCCAGAGGGTCTTTTCGCGGTCGAGGTGGAGCGCCTTGGCCGCCGCCGCGCCCGCGCCGAAAATCCCGCAGCTGGCGGTGATGTGATAGCCGCGCCGGTAGTGGTTTGGCATCAGCGCGTTGCCGACCCGGCAGCTCACCTCGACGCCGAGGATAAAGGCGTGCAGCAGGTGGCTCCCGCCGATCGTCTGGCGGTCGGCGAGCGCGAACAGGGGCGGAGCGACCGGCGAGGCCGGATGCATCACTGTCGGCAAATGCGTGTCGTCGTATTCGAGCACGTTGGCGCTAACGGCATTGAGGAAGGCGGCGTGGAGCGCATCGGGTCGCTCCTTGCGGCCGATCAAGCAGGCATGGGCCGGACCGAAATACGGGCTGAGCGCGCGGATCGCCAACTCCATCGCCTCGTCATGGGCGCCGCCGAGCGAACAGCCGATCGTGTTGAGCAGCGAACGCACACCCTCGCGCCGCACGGCCGCCGGGATGTCGTCCCAGCGCGAGGCGGCAACGAAGTCGGCGAGCTGGCGGGTCGCGGCGGGATTATCGGGCATGATTTGCGCGGGTCCTGTTTGGAGCGGCCTCGGGCCTATATAGTCTAGCGCGGGAGCAGCCGGCGCGGAGCATCTCTATGCATATCCACGTGATCCACGAGAACGAGGCCTGGCTGGAGCCGCTGGCGAAGGCGCTCGACGCCGAAAACCTGCCGTGGCGCGACTGGTTTCTCGATCGCGGCACGTTCGATCTCTCGCAGCCGCCGCCCGCCGGCGTCTTCTACAATCGAATGAGCGCCTCGTCGCACACGCGCGGTCACCGCTACGCGGCCGAGCTGACGGCTTCGGTGCTGGCCTGGCTCGACGGGCACGGACGGCGCATCGTCAACGGCCCGCGCGCCCTCGACATGGAGATCAGCAAGGCCCGGCAATACGCGGCGCTCGAGGCCGCCGGCATCCGCACGCCGCGCACCGTGCTCGTCGCCGGCGAGGACCGGCTCGTTGCCGCTGCCGACCGCCATTTTCCGGGCAGCCCCGTGATCCTCAAGCCGAACCGCGGCGGCAAGGGGCTCGGGGTCCGGCTGTTCCACACCACCGAAGCGCTCGGCGAATATCTCGCCGGCCCGGATTACGAGGCGCCGGCCGACGGCATCCACCTCCTGCAGCAGTACATCCGCTCGCCCGACGCGTTGATCACCCGGGCCGAGTTTGTCGGCGGCAAGTTTCTCTACGCGGTCGAGGTCGACACCAGCGAGGGGTTCGAGCTGTGCCCGGCCGATGCGTGCCAGGTCGGCGACGCATTCTGCCCGGTCGGCGAGGAGCCGCGCGACAAGTTCACGATCGTCGGCGGCATCGACCCCGCACGGCAGGCGCGCTACGAGGCCTTCCTCGCGAAGAACGGGATCGAGGTCGCCGGGATCGAGTTCATCCGCGACGAGGATGGCGGTGTCTACACCTACGACGTCAACACCAACACCAACTACAACCCCGACGCCGAGGCCAAGGCCGGCCGCTCGGCGATGCGCGAGCTGGCGCGGTTCCTCGGCCGGCTGCTGCGCGGCTAGCTCAGCACCCCGATTTTCTTTCGCTCGATCAGTTCGAAATCTATATCCGCGCCGAGGCCGCGGCCGGTCGGGGCATGGACCATGCCGTCCGCCCCGACAACGATCTCGGTCGCGAGGCCGTATTTCTGCATCGCGTCGGGCAGCAGCACCTCGAAGAATTCGGTGTTGCGGATCGCCATGATGACGTGAAGGTTGGCGATGTTGTTCAGCGAGTTGCCGCCATGGTGGACCTCGTAGTTCATCCGGAAGCCCTCGGCGATATGCGCGGTCTTGACGAGGGTGGTGATCCCGCCCTTGACCGCGACATCGCCGCGCAGCATGTCGGTCGCGCGATTGAGGATCCACGGCGCGTACTGGTCGAGCCCGGCGATCGGGTACTCGGTGGCGAGGATCGGGATGTCGAGCTTTTCCTTCAGCTTCATGTAGCCGTAGAGGTCCTGATCGTGGAGCGGGTCCTCGTACCAGTAGAAGCCGAGCTGCTCGATCGCACGGCCGACCCTCAGCGCCTCCTCGAAGCGGTAGCTCCAGGTCGAGTCGAGCATCACCGTATAGTCGTCGCCGACCGCCTTTCTGACCGCCTCGCAGACCTTAATGTCCTCGCGCCATTCCTGCGGCGGGTGAATCTTGTAGGCAGCCCACCCGGTGGATTGGTAATGCCGGGCCTGCTCGACATAGGCCTCGCGCGAGGCGTGAACCTCCGAGCTGGCATAAGCGGCGATCTTGTCGCGGCAGGTGCCGATCAGGCGATGGATCGGCAGCCCGGCCTTCTTGCCGGCGATGTCCCAGAGCGCGATGTCGCAGGCGCCGATCGAGCGCACCGAGGCGGCGCGGGAGCGGCCCCACAGCGCGATATTGAGCCGCTCGCGGTCGAGCGGGTCCTGGCCCATCAATTGCGGCTTCAAAAACCGGATGAGGCCGGGCCCGTCGAGGCTCGCCGGGTTCGACGAGGTGCCGAGAAAGGCGTGCCCCGTTATGCCCTCGTCCGTCGAGACAGCCAGGAGGCCGAGGTCGCTATTGCCCGTGGGGCGCGCCGTATGGCGGCCATAACTCGTCGCCGGGATGCTTTCCCAGGCGAACAGCGTCAGAGTGACATCGGTGATCTTCATCGGGGTTCCTCGCGATGGCGGCGCGGCTCCTATTCAAGCGATTGCTCGCGGCGGCGGCAATCGTCGCGGCCTCATTCCCGGCGCGGGCAGCAGACAACCGCGACTTGCTCTCGCCGCCGACCGAGCGCGGCAAGCCGCATCTCACCGTCCCGCCCGCGGTGCCGCCGCCCGAGAGCCCCCGCTGCTTGCCGGCGCTGCCGTGCGGGACGCAGCTTTACGGCGCGGTGGAGCGCAATGGCGCGGTCGAGCTGAGGGTGCCGGCGCTGAAGTGGTGAGCCTGACCCTATCCGCAGCGGTAGGAGGCGATCGCGGCGCTGCCGTCGCGCTGGAGCTCGCCGAGCGTCGCGGCTTCGCCGTAGGTGGCGCAGTGCCGGGTCGCGGCGGCGCTGGCGGCGGCGATATCGGTGTCGTTCGCGTACCATCGCAGCGTGATTTCGCTGGGCGATTGCGACAGCGTCCAGGGCGGCGAGCCGGCGCAGGCGGCAAGCGGCATCAGCAGCGCCGCGGCGGCAAAACGGAGTGCCTTTGTCATGACTGGTAAACGCGAGGCGATTTGAATCCTCCGCCGGGCCGGGCATGCTGACATCCAGCAAACAGGAGCGATGCCGATGCCCAACGATGTGACGATCCAGCAGCGCTACGAGGTCGAGACGCGCGATCTCGAATACCGCCCGGGGCTGCAGGCGCGGCTGTACCGGCCGAAAGGCGACGGGCCGTTCCCGGCGCTGGTCGAGGTGCATGGCGGGGCCTGGGCCTCGGGCGATCGGCTCAACAATGCGCCGCTCGACATCGCGCTGGCGAAAAGCGGAATTGCGGTGCTGGCGATCGATTTCAGCATGCCGCCGGCGCACCGCTACCCGACCTCGATCGCCGACATCCACTACGCGACCCGCTGGCTCAAGGCGCATGCCGGCGAGTTCGGCAGCCGGCGCGACCTGGTCGGCGGGCTCGGCACGTCGAGCGGGGCGCACCAATTGCTGCTGAGCTTTTTGAAGCCGAACGACCCGCGCTACGCGGCGCTGCCGCTCGCCGAAGCGCCGGACGAGAGCGCGACGCTGCCGTGGGTCGTCTTGTGCTGGCCAATCTCCGACCCTCTGGCGCGCTACCGCATGGTCAAGGACAAGGGAAATACCCGGATCGTCGAGTCGCATGACGCCTACTGGGCCTCGGAGGCCGAGATGGCGGAGGGGAACCCGCAGCGCATCGTCGAGAGCGGCGAGGCGGGAGCCCTGCCGCCGGCAATCCTGGTGCAGGGGCTCGCCGACGACAACGTGACACCCGACATGGCCGATCGCTTCGCCGCCGCCTATGCCGCGAAAGGCGGCGCCCTCGATCTGCACAAATTCGACGGGCAGCCGCACACCTTTATCGTCCGCGACCCGCAGAGCGATTCCTCGCGCCGCGCGATCGAGCTGATCCGCGACTTCGTGATCGCGAAGGCGTAAGCGCGGCCGCATTTTCCGAGTCGTCGGGCGGTCCCGCCTGACTTGAAAATGCTCAGGGCCTAGCGATCGCCGTTTCGCCGCCCTTCAGCACAAGCGCGATGTTCTTCGCCTCCCGCAGCACGGTGATGTCGGCGAGCAGGTCACCCCTGACGACGATCAGATCGGCGAGCTTGCCCTTTTCGACCGTGCCGAGCTCGCCGCCGCGGCCAACGCATTCGGCGGCCCAGCCGGTGGCGGCCTGGATCGCCTGCATCGGGGTCATGCCGGCGCGGACGAGGCAGTCGAGCTCGCCGGCATTGGCCGGGTGGCCGTGCCCGCCGGCATCGGTGCCGGCGACCACCTTGACCCCGGCCTTGAGCGCCCGCTGGATCGCCAGCACGTGATGCTCGTGGAGATCGACGGCGCGCTCCTTGACATGCGGCTGCGGCGACCGGCGGTGGTATTCGTAGACCAGCAGCGTCGGCACGAAGAAGATGCCCTTCTTGGCCATGCGCTCGAGCTGGCTCGGTTCCTCGTCGAGATAGCAGCCGTGATCGATCGAATCGACGCCGGCCTCGACCGCGATTTCGAGGCCGCGGCCGCCGAGGGCGTGACAGATCACCTTGCGGTCAAGCACGTGGGCTTCCTCGACCAGCGCCGTCATCTCGTCGAGATTGAACGCGCTGTCCTTCGGGCCGTGGCCGGGGCGGGAGCTGGCGCCGCCGGTCGTCGCGCATTTGATGACATCGGCGCCGGCCCGCACCATGCGCCGCACCACCGGCCGGACATCGCCGAGCGTCTCGACGACCCCGCTCGGCAATAGCGGATCGCCCGGAATGCAGCAGGAATCGCCGGACGGGCTTACCGGATCGCCGATGCCGCCAATCGGCGAGATGATCGAGATCGACAGGATGAGACGCGGCCCGGTGATGAGGCCCTCATCGATCGCCCGGCGGAACCCGGCGTCGAGCCCGCCGGCGTCGCGGATCGTCGTATACCCAGCCTCGAGCGTCTGGCGCAGCACCGCGGCGGTGCGCAGGTGCCGGGTGCTGTGCGGCTCGTCGATGCCCCAGCGATGCGCGAGGTCGTAGCGGTGGTTGGCCATGTGGTCGTGGACGTCGATCAGGCCGGGCAGCACGGTCATCCCGGCGCAATCGACAATCTCGGCATCGGCCGGGAAATCGGCATGGCTGCGCGTCTCGATGGCGGCGATGCGGTCTTCGCGGACGACGATCGTCGCGCCGTCCGTGGGACCGGCTCCGGTGCCGTCGATCAAGCGCGCGTTGCGGAGCACTTTCATCGCATCTCTCCCGTCGCCATCTGTCGAGCGAGGAGGATGCTGCCATGATTTCCGTTGGAGCGAAACGCATCGCGCAAGCCGGCCTGCTGGCCTTGGCCGCGGTTCCCGCCGCCGCGGCCGTGCCGGTCCCGCCGGTGCCGCCAGGCGAGGCGCGGGTGTGGTTCATGCGCGAGCTGGAGCCGGGCACGGCGATGTACAGCCCGGAAATCTATGTCGACGGCAGACCGATCGGGCAAAGCTCGCAATCGACGATGTTCTACCATGACGTTGCGGCCGGGCAGCACGTCTTCGATGTCGAGAATTGCATGCAGACCCAGGGCTCGGCACGGGCGCTGAACCTCGCGCCGGGTGAGGTCGTGTCGCTGCAGGTGACCTCGCTGCAGGGGTATACCGCGTGGCATTGCTATCCGAGCGACGCCTACTACCTGTCGCCGATGTCGGCGCAAGCGGCCACGTGGACCGCCGCGCGGATGACCGACCTGGGCGCGCGTTAGCCGGCTAGAGGCTGGGTCGCCGGCCGCGGAACGGGGTCGCGCGCTCGTAGGCATCGGCGGCGCGCAGCACGGTCGCGTCGTCGAAACGCTTGCCGACGATCTGGAACGACAGCGGCAAGCCGTTGTCCGCGAAGCCGCAGCACACCGACATCGCCGGGCTGCCGCTGACGTTGAACGGCATCGTGAAACGCGGCCGCTCCAGGATCGAGAAGGCCCCGACCGCGTCGATCGGCGGCGCTTCGGCCGGCGCGGAAGCGGTCATCACCAGGTCCAGATCGGCCATCGCGGTGTCGAGCTCGTCGACGAGCTCGCGGCGCCGGCGCAAAGCCTGGACATAATCGGCGCCGGTGATCAGCCCGGCGAGGACCATGCGGGCGCGGAAAAACTGGCCGTAATCGGTGAAGCGCTTCTTCAGATTCTCCTCGTGGATCGCGTAAGCCTCGGTCAGCATGATCATGACGCCGCAGCCGGCCCAGTCGGCGAGCGGCGACAGCTTGACCTCGCGCACCGTGCAGCCGAGTTCCTCCAATGTCTTCGCCGCCCCGTTTATCGCGTTGAGGGTCGCCGGATTGACCGGGTTGTCGGTCTCGTGGAAATGCCGGATCAGTCCGATCCGGAGGCCCTTGAGGTCCCCGGTTAGCGCGGCGCGGTAGTCGGGGATCGGCCGGTTTGCGCTTGCCGGGTCGGCCGGGTCGTGGCCGGCCATGGCCTGCAGCATGATCGCGCAATCCTCGGCCGTCCACGCCATCGGCCCGGCATGGTCGAGCGAGAAAGCGAGGGGCAGGATGCCCCGCCGGCTGATCAGCCCGTAGGTAGGCTTGATCCCGGCGATGCCGCAATAGGCCGCCGGGCCGCGGATCGAGCCGCCGGTGTCGCTGCCGGTGCCGCCAAGGACGAGGCCCGCGGCGACCGAGGCGCCGGTGCCGCTCGACGAGCCGCCGGTGAAGCGCGTCGTGTCCCACGGGTTGCGGGCCGGCGGCCAGGGCAGGTCGAAGCTCGGCCCGCCAAAGGCGAATTCATGCGTCGCCAGCTTACCCATCGTCACCGCGCCGGCCTCGCGCAGTCTCCTGACTGAAACCGCATCGGCTTTCGGGACGTGGTCCTGCATGACCTTGGAATGCCCGGTCGTCGGCACGCCGGCGGTCTCGTAGATGTCCTTCAGACCCAGCGGGATGCCGTGCAGCGGCCCCTTGTAGCGGCCGGCGGCGATCTCGCCCTCGGCGCGGCGCGCTTCGTCGCGGGCCTCGTCGGCGAGGACGCGGATAAAGCTGTGCAGCCGCCCGTCGAGCCGCTCGATGCGCTGGAGCCGGCTTTCGACAAGGTCGGCCGGCGACAATTCCTGCTTTTGGATCAGCCGCGCCGCCTCGGCGATGGTCAGGAAATCGGGGACCATCCCTCAGCCCTCGGGGAAGGCAACGGTATGCGCCGGCTCCGCGCCGACCTCGCGTTTCGCGCGAAGCAGCGCCGCCATGTCGCTGATGTAATGGGCAGCTGCGGCGATTGCGTCGCGCTCATCCGCCGGGACCGGCAATCCGATCCTAGCTAAAGCCGCATCGAGCTCCTGTCGGGTCATACCGCCCTCCCTGCTGTCATTGCGAACGCAACGAGGCAATCTCGCGCCGGGTGCGCTTGGTCCGTCGAGATTGCCGCGTTGCTACGCTCCTCGCAATGACGACCTGGTTGCAGGCTAAGGCATTGCCCGTTGCGCCTTCGCCTCCTTGAGCGGGGTGCCGGCCGCGGCGAGGTCGCGCAAATAGTCCGCCGGGCGCCAGCGGTCGCCGAATTGCTGGTGCCATGACGCGATCTGGTTATAGACCTCGCGCACCCCGATCGTGTCGGCCCAGTACATCAGTCCGCCGCGGTAGCGCGGAAAGCCGAAGCCGTGCAGCCACATCACGTCGACATCGCTGGCGCGCAGCGCGCAGCCTTCCTCGAGGATCTTGCAGGCTTCGTTGACCGAGGCGAAAAGCAACCGCCTCAGGATCTCCTCGTCGGAGAACTCGCGCTGCGGGAAGCCGAACTCGGCGGCGGTCTCCTTGATGATCTTGTGGACCGCGGGGTCGACATGCGGGGTGCGGTCGCCGGGCTCGTAGCGATACCACCCGGCATTGGTCTTGAGCCCGAGCCGCCCGGCCTCGACGATGCGGTCGGAGATCGGGGATTTGCGGTAGTTGGGGATCTGCGCGGCGCGGCGCTTGCGCGTGTCGTAGCCGATATCGAGCCCGGAAATGTCCGACACGACAAACGGACCGACCGGGTAGCCGTAATCGACCATCACCTTGTCGATCTGTTCGGGGAGCGCGCCTTCCTCGACGAGGATGCTCATTTCCATGCTGAACGGGGCGCGGCTGCGGTTGGCGAGAAACCCGTCGCCATTGCCGGCGAGGCCGGAGACCTTGCCGATCTTGCGGCCGAGCGACATCGCGGTCGCGAGCACGTCGTTGGAGCTCTTCGTGCCCTTCACGACCTCGAACAGCTTCATCACGTTGGCCGGCGCGAAGAAATGCGTGCCGGCGACGTCCTGCGGCCGCTTCGTCGCGTTCGCCATGATATCGATGTCGATGCCGGAGGTGTTGCTGTAGAGCAGCGCGCCCTGCGGCATCACCGCGTCGAGGCGGGTCCACACGTCCTTCTTCACGTCGATCTGCTCGAACACCGCCTCGATCACGACATCGCAATCGGCGAGGTCGTCGATGCTCGCCACCGGGTGGATGCGGGCAAAGCGCCGCTCGTACTCGTCCTGGGCGAGGCTGCCGCGTTTGACGCTGGTTTCGTAGTTCGACTTGATCCGCGCCATCCCACGGTCGAGCGCCTCTTGCGTCGCATCGGTGATTTTCACGTCGTAGCCGTTATCGGCGAACGACATCGCGATGCCGCCGCCCATCGTGCCGGCGCCGACGACGGCCGGACGGTCGGTCGGGCGCAGCTTGGTGTCGGCCGGGATGAACGGGATCTTTGTCGCCTCGCGCTCGGCGAAGAACACGTAGCGAAGCGCCTTCGACTCCTCGGAAGCGACCTGCTCGTCGAAGAGCTTGCGTTCGAGCGTGCAGCCCTCGTCGAACGGGAGCTTGCAGGCGGCCTCGACCGCCTCGATGCAGGCATAGGGCGCGCGCTGGTTGCGGGCGCGCCGGGCGATCGATTTGCGCATGCCGTCGAACAGCGCCGGCGTGCCCTCGGCGAGCTTTTCGCCGCGATTGCGGATCACCGGCAGCGGCGTCTTGTCGGCGATCTTGCGGGCGAAGACGACGGCCGCCTCCTTGAGCCCGCCCTCGGGCGCCAGCTCGTCGACGATACCGAGCTCGTGCGCCTCCTCGGCTGGGACGTGCCGGCCGGAGGTGATCATTTCGAGCGCCGCCTTCGGGCCGATCAGCCGCGGCAGGCGCTGGGTCCCGCCGGCGCCGGGGAGGATGCCGATCAAGACCTCCGGCAGGCCGACCCTGGCGCTCGGCACCGCGACGCGGTAGTGGCAGGCGAGGGCGGTTTCGAGCCCGCCGCCGAGCGCGTAGCCGTGGATCGCGGCGACGACCGGCTTCCGGCTCTGGTCCATCACGTCGTAATGCCGGCGGGTCGGCGGCGGCGCGGCCTGCGCCTTGCCGAACTGGCGGATATCGGCGCCGGCGATAAAGCTTCGCCCGGCGCCGATCAGCACCATCGCCTTCACCGCGGGATCCGCATTGCCCTTGTCGAGCGCGTCGACGATGCCCTGCGGCACCCCCGGCGACAGCGCGTTAACCGGCGGGTTGTCGACGGTGATGACGCCGATATCGCCGTCTTTCTCGAACCGGACCAAGGGGGTGTCGGGCATTTGAGGCTCCTTTGAATTCACAATGAGGCAATGAGACAGTGAGTCAGAGATGAAGCGCGAGCCGTCTCACGCCATCTTTCAGCACTGGAGTATTGAAGTTTAGCAGCAGGCCTGTGGGCATGCCGCTCAGCTTAAGATAGGTGAGCATCTGGGCCTCGTGTATCGGCATGAGCCGTTCGACCGACTTCAGCTCAACGACGACGCAGTTTTCGACGACGATGTCCAGGCGGTAGCCGCAATCGAGACGCACCGATTTGTAGACTACCGGCAATCGGACTTGGCGCTGAAATACCATCGCAGCCTGCGCGAGTTCGTAGCAAAGGCACTCCGCATAAGCCGATTCCAGCAGGCCAGGACCGAGCAGACGGTGAACCTCGATGGCGAAGCCGATGATCTTTTCGGTTAGAGGATCGTTTTGAACGATCGCCGCCATGTCATCGACCTCTCACTGTCTCACCGCCTCATTGTGAAAAATTACAAGGTCGCTTCGCTCCCCAGGATCACTGTGCTCTGCGACGAGAGCACGCCGCCGTTGCTGTGGGCGATCGCGGTTCTGGCGTTCTTCACCTGGCGCTCGCCGCATTCGCCGCGGAGCTGGCGGACGGCTTCGATCAAGAGGAAGAGGCCGTACATGCCGGGGTGGCAATAGGAAAGGCCGCCGCCGTTGGTGTTGACGGGAAGGCTCCCGCCCGGCGCGATGCGGCCACCGGAGACGAAGGCGCCGCCTTCGCCCTTCTTGCAGAAGCCAAGGTCTTCGAGGAACAGGATCGTGTTGATCGTGAAGGCGTCGTAAAGCTCTAGGACGTCGATGTCCTTCGCCGCGAGGCCCGCCATCGCGTAGGCTTGGCGGCCGCTTTCGAGGGCGCCGGTGACGGTGAGGTCGGGCATCGACGAGATGTTGGCGTGGGTGATGCACTGGCCTTGGCCGAGGACGTAGACCGGCTTTTTCTTCAGTGACTTGGCGCGCTCGGGCGACACCATCACGATCGCGCCTCCGCCATCCGTCACCAGGCAGATGTCGCGCACCGTGAACGGGTAGCTGACCATTCGCGCGGACAGCACCTCCTCGACGGTCAGCGGCTTTTTCTCCCAGGCGACCGGGTTTCTGAGCGCCCACTCCCGCGCCGCGACAGCGACCTCGGCCATCTGCTCGCGGGTCGTACCGAATTCGTGCATGTGCCGCGAGGCCGCAAGCGCGTAGGCGGTCGAGGGGAGGAACGGGCGGTAGGGGGTCTCGAACGGGTTGATCTCGCGCACACTGGCGTTTTGCCGGCCGATGCTGCGCTGGGTCGAGCCGTAGGCGATGACCGCGACCTCGCACAACCCCGCGTCCAGCGCCATCATGGCGTGCTGGATGTGAAACATGAACGACGAGCCGCCGATGATCGTGCCGTCGATATAGCGCGGCGACATGCCGAGATATTCGGCGAGGTTCAAGGGCGAGGTGCGGCTCTGGGTGCACGAGCTGACGAGGCCGTCGACATCCTTCAACCGGAGCCCGCAATCGTCGAGCGCGCGGGTGATGCCCTGTGCCATCAGATCGATGACGTTGTACCCCGGCCCGACCTGGCCGAGATCGCTTTCCGCCGCCCCGACGATCGCGGCGCCGCCCCGCTTGAGGCCGCTCACCGGCTCTCTCTCACGGGGGCGAAGACCGGGTAAGCGGGCTGTTTCTCGGTCGCCGGGTGGGTGCGGAACTTGACCCGCATGCCGATTTTGACCGCCATCGGGTCGATCTCCTCGACTCGGCCCATCATGCGGAACCCCTCGTCGCAATCGATGAGGGCGATGTTGTAGCCCTCGCCCTGGAACGGGTGGGTCACGGTCGTCGCATAGACCGTGCCGAGCCCGCTGGCGACTCGCCATTCGAGGTCGGTGCTGCCCGAATACGGGCTGACCACGCGCGGATAGAACACCGCGCGGTTCGCCGCCTTATCCCATTGATAGGCCAGCTCGCCCTTGTCGAGATGGGCCTGATAGACCGCCAACGGCGACTCCGCCATGCGCTGCTCCCCTCGGTTGCGGGGGCATCATGTCAAGCGGGTCGGGCAATGAAAAGGGGCGGCCCGCGCGGGACCGCCCCAATAGAGCGATGCCGGCCGAGGTTATTCGGCGGCGGTGTAGCCGAGCTTCAATTGCAGGCGGAACCCGCCCAGCACATTGCCGGCGCCATCGGCGACCGCGACCCCTTCGTGATCGGCGGTTTCGAGTAATTCGCGCGCCCTGTGCAGGGCCTCGTGCTCGGTCGAAAAATATTCGGTCCGCACTGTGCCGTCGGCGGTGGGCGTCCGTATCTCGTCATAGGAGATGCGATAGGTCATCTCGTCCCTCATCAGTGGGCTAACAGGATTCGCGGCCGAGGGGCGGCGGCTTCCCCGGCTGCGGGCGCTCGGAGCGGTACTACTCCCCCTCCCGGTCGCGGCGGTCACAATATGTGAAGTCGCCGGCGGGTTTGGATAGTGCAGCCTCTTTGCGGCATCAATGTGACGCTTCTGAAACGAAGCGTAAATTCTGAACAGCCAAAATATTACGGCAGATTCATTGTCCCAATTCAGTCTTTTTTCTGTAATCCGGCCGTAAGGCGCCTTACGCCGCGCGGGCCGAGGCCTGGCCCGTGGCGCGGCGGATCAGATCGGCGGCCTTCTCGGCGATCATGATCGTCGCCGCGTTGGTGTTGCCGGAGATGACGGTCGGCATTACCGAGGCGTCGACGACGCGCAGCCCCTCCATTCCGTGCACCCGCAGCTCGGTATCGACGACCGCGGTGTCGTGGCTCCCCATCATGCAGGTCGCAACCTGGTGGAAGGTGGTGCTGCCGTTCTTCCTGACGTGATCGAGCCAGCCTTCATCGCTCTGAACGTCCTCGCCCGGCCAGAATTCCGATGTGACGTAGCGCTGCATTGTCGGCGTGTGAAAAATCGCGCGGGCGATCTTGAGCCCGGCGACGATCGTCTCCCGGTCGCCGCGAGTGCCTAGGTAGTTCGGCTGGATCGCCGGCAGCACGGTCGGGTCGGGCGACTTGATGCGCAGCCAGCCGCGGCTTTCGGGTCGGCACGGGATGCAGACGAGGGAGCAGCCGGGGAATGGGTGCATCGGCTTGCCCGGCTGGTCCAGACTGCCGGCCAAGAACTGATATTGAACATCCGGCGAAGCGAGGCCTTCCCGGGTTTTGGCAAACAGGCCGATCGGCGCTGCGCCCATCATCAGCGCCCCCTTGCCGCCGAGGAAATACTCGATGCCGGTCCAGCCCTTACGCAGCCAGCTATGCGAGATCTCGTTGAGCGTGTTGCGCTTTCTGACCTTGTAGATGACGCGGCAGCCGATGTGGTCCTGCAAATTTTCGCCGACGCCGGGGAGCTCGTGGACAAGCTCGATCCCGTGCTCCTTGAGCAGCCCCGCCGGGCCGATGCCCGAAAGCTGCAAGAGCTGCGGCGACTGGATCGAGCCGCCGGCGAGCAGCACCCCGCGCCGGGCGCGGATGCGCTTCACCGCTCCGTTCTGGGTGTATTCGAGGCCGATCGCGCGCTTGCCCTCGAACAGGATGCGGCGGGCCAGCGCGTGCATCTCGACACGCAGGTTGGGGCGCTTCATCGCCGGGCGCAGATAGGCGACGGCGGTCGAGCAGCGGCGCAGCTTGCGGACGGTGAGCTGATAGGCGCCGACACCTTCCTGCTCGGCGCCGTTGAAATCGGGGTTGGCCTTGTGGCCGGCTTCCTGCGCGGCGGCGATAAAGGCGTCGTGGAGCTCGTGCTGGGCTTTGAGGTCGGAGACCGTAAGGGGGCCGTCGCCGCCGTGGAACTCGTCGGCGCCGCGCTCCTGGCTTTCGGCGCGGCGGAAATACGGGAGCACGTCGTCATACGACCAGCCGGTATTGCCCATCTGCCGCCACAGGTCGAAATCCTGGCGCTGGCCGCGGATGTAGATGAGGCCGTTGATCGACGACGAGCCGCCGAGCACGCGTCCGCGCGGCCACGGCATGCGCCGCCCGCCCAGCCCTTCGAGCGGCTCGGTCTCGTACTGCCAGGTGATCTTCTTGTTGTAGATGTTGCGGTAGAACCCGGCCGGGACATGGATCCAGAAATCGCGGTCCTTGCCGCCGGCCTCGATCACCGCGACCTGAGTCGCCGGGTCCGCGCTCAGCCGGTTGGCGAGCACGCAGCCGGCCGAGCCGGCGCCAATGACGACGAAATCGGTTTCCAGATCGAACTGCATCGGAAATTGCTCCTGGCGCGCTATACCTCGACCAGACCGAGCCGCCTTTCAATACGGTCGAGCCGATCGTGCATACGGTCGAGGCGCAAGCTCATTTCGGCCAGCTCCGTTTGTATGGCCGCCTGCGTGCGTTCTATCGCGCCCAATCGGATGCGCTGCTCGCGCTGCTCGGCGCGAACTTCCTGCAAGTCCGCTCTGATCGCTCGGAGCTGCTCGAGCACCAGGTTGGAAATGTCTTCCGCCATCGCCTCAAGGTACCATGAAGTGGGCTGCGCGCGTAACCGCCCCTACGCCGTGCGGATTTCCGCGCCGGTCCGGGCTCGCAATTCGTCGAGGCTTAGCCCCTCGACCTTGTCGACCAGGACAAAGCCGCGCTCGGTCACGTCGAGAACGCAGAGCTCGGTATAGACCCGCACGGTGACGCCCTTCGCGGTCAGCGGGTAGGTGCAGCGGCGCAGCAGGCGGTGTTCGCCGCCCTTGGTCGTGTGCTCCATGACGGCCCAGATGCGTTTGGCGCCGGCCGCGAGGTCCATCGCGCCGCCGATCGCCGGGGCTTTCTCGTTCTCGGAGCGGGACCAGTTGGCGATGTCGCCGTTCTCCGCCACCTGGAACGCGCCGAGCACGCAGAGGTCGAGATGCCCGCCGCGCACCAGCGCGAAGCTGTCCGCATGGTGGAAATAGCTCCCGCCGGAGCGCAGCGTTACGTGCTGGCGGCTGGCGTTAACGAGCCACGGGTTGAGCTTTTCCGGTACCGGCGCCGGACCCATGCCGACGATGCCGTTCTCGGAGTGGAAAATGACCTCGCGCTCGGCCGGCACGTAATTGGCGACGAGCGTCGGGATGCCGATGCCGAGATTGACCGACCATCCCTCGGGAATGTCGCGGGCGACGCGCGCCGCCAATTCGTCGCGTTCGAGCGGCTTCCAGTCCATGCGATCACCCAGTTTACGAAATGACGATTGGTGGGTCGCCGGCGGCGACGTGGACGATGCGGTCGACGCAGATGCCGGGGGTGACGATCGTCTCCGGCGCGAGCTCGCCGATCTCGGCGACATGCTGGGTCTGGCAAACCGTCAGCTTGCCGGCGGTCGCCATCACCGGGTTGAAGTTGCGGCCGGCGTCGCGATAGACGAGGTTTCCCCAGCGGTCGGCGCGCCACGCCTCGATCAGCGCCACGTCGCCGACGATCGCGTGTTCCAGCACGCATTCGCGGCCGGCGATGACGCGCTGCTCCTTGCCCTCGGCGATCTTGGTGCCGGCGCCGGTCGGGGTGAAGAAGGCCGGCACCCCGGCGCCGCCGGCGCGCAGCCGCTCGGCCAGCGTGCCCTGGGGCACCATCTCCAGCTCGATCTCGCCGCGCGCATAAACCTCCTCGAACAGCACCGAGCCGCGGCTGCGGGCAAAGCTGCAGACGATCTTCCTGACCCGGCCCTGGCCGATCAGCCGAGCCACGCCCTCGCGGCCGCGCCCGGCGGTGTTGTGGACGACGGTCAGTTCCCTTGCGCCCTGCTCGATCAGCCCGTCGATCAGGGCGCGCGGCTCGCCGACCTGCGCGAACCCGCCGACGAGCACGGTCGAGCCATCCTTGATGTCGGCCAGGGCGTCGGCCACCGAGCGGACGAATTTGTCGATCATAGGCAATTCTCGCGGTGGCGCGTCCGGCGCGCCCGCCGCATTATTCGCCGGGCGGCAAAACCGCGACAACCGGGGATTTTGCGATGGCAGCCAGGATCATCCTCGTCGGCGACGTGAATTTGATGAATGTCGCCGATGCGCGCGAGCCGTTTGCGCAGGTCGGGCCGCATCTGCGCGACGCCGATCTGGTTTTCGCCAATCTCGAATGCTGCCTCTATGAGCCGCCCGATGGCCACACGGTCGAACAGGAGGGGTTTTTCGCCGATCCCGAGATCGCCGGAGCGGCGCTTCGCCAGGCTGGGATCGCCGCGGTCGGCGTGGCCAACAACGTCAATTATGGCTCGGCGGCGATCCTCGGCTCGGTCGCGCGGCTCGACGGTTTCGGGATCGCGCATACCGGGGCGGGCGCCCATCTGGCGGCGGCGCGGGCGCCGGCCATCGTCACGCGCGCCGGGCTTCGCTGGGGGTTCGTGCAGCGCAGCTCGGTCTACTGGCCGACCAACCATGAGGCGAGCGAGAAGGGGCCGGGCATCGCCGCGCTCCGGGCGCATACGGCCTATCAAGTGCCGGCGCACAAGACCCGGCCCGAGATTCCGCCGATGAACCGGCCCGGCGTGCCGCCGATCGTCGTGACCTGGCCAGACCGCGCCTATCTCAAATCCTTCGCGGACGACATCGCGGCGCTGCGCGGGCAGGCCGACATCGTCGTCGCCTCATGCCATTGGGGGCTCGGCGAGGAAGTGCTCGACTATATGACTGAGATAGCCCATGCGGCGATCGACGCCGGCGCCGACATCGTGATCGGGCACGGGCCGCATTACTCGCTGCCGGTCGAGGCCTATCGCGGCAAGCCGGTGTTCTACGGCCTCGGCAGCTTCTCGTTCCACACCGGGCATGGCGGGCGGCGGCACGGCGACTGGATCGGCATGATGGCCGAGGTGACGGTCGAAGGCCGCGCGGTGACCGGGGCCGGGTTCCGCTTTGCCCGGCACAACGATGCCAACGAAACCGTGCTGTGCTCCCTCGCGGGCGAGGGCGCGACCTACGACCGGATTGCCGCGCGGGCAGCGGATTACGGAACGCGGATCGAGGCCGAGGGAGACCTGGTCCGCCTGGTGCTAGATCGCCAGTAACCGGTCGCGCAGCGCGGTGTCGTCGCGCAATTCGGCGGCGGGACCGGTGTGCCGCACGGCGCCGCGCTCCAGCACATAGACGCGGTCGGCGAGGGCGAGCGAGAACTCGACCCCCTGCTCGGCGAGAAGGATCGTCAGGCCTTGGCGCTTCAGCTCGCTGACCTGATTGAGGAGCGCTTCGACGACGAGCGGCGCCAGACCCTCCGAGGGTTCGTCTAGCAGGAGCAGCTCGGGGTTGCCCATCAACGTGCGGGCAATGGTCAGCATCTGCTGCTCGCCGCCGGAGAGGAAGCCGCCCTGGCGGTTGCGCAATTGCTGCAAGACAGGAAACAGCCGGAACACCGCGTCGAGAGTCCAATGGCCCGGCCGGCGAGCGGCCTGTCCGCCGACCGTGAGGTTTTCGAGCACGGTAAGCTCGGCGAAGACGCGGCGGTCCTCGGGGACGAAGCCGATCCCGGCGCGGGCGATGCGGTGCGGCGCCCAGCCGGTGATGTCCGTGCCCTTCCACATGACTCGGCCGCTCGACGGTTTGAGCAGGCCCATCACCGAGCGGATCGTCGTCGTCTTGCCGACGCCGTTGCGGCCGAGGAGGCACACGCATTCGCCGGCCGCGACCTCGAGCGAGATACCGAACAGCACCCGCGACAAGCCGTATGCGCTGTAGATGTCCTCGACGTCGAGAAGCGCGGTCATGCGCTTTTCGCCTCCTGATGGCCGAGATAGACCCGGCGCACCTCGGCGTCGTTGCGTACGTCCTCGGGCTTGCCGTCCGCGATGATGCGGCCCTGGTGCAAGACGGCGATTTTTTGCGCGATCTGGAACACCACATCCATGTCGTGCTCGGTGAAGAGCAGGGTCAATTCGCGCTCGCCGGCGATCTTTTCGAGGAGGCTGATCGTCTCGTGCGTCTCGGTCGCCGACATGCCCGCGGTCGGCTCGTCGAGCAGCAGCACCTGCGGGTCGCTGGCGAGCGCGAGGCCGAGCTCGAGCTGCTTCTGGTTGCCGTAGCTGAGCGTCCCGGCGACGGTATGCTCCTGGCCGCTGAGCCCGATCTGGCGGAGCAACGCGCTGGTTTCGTCGCGGTAGAACGCCTCCGAGCGGCCCCAGAAATTCAGCCCCTGGCGGTGATGTACCAGAAACGCGGCCTGCAAATTCTCGAACACGGTCAGCTTGGTGAAGATGTTGGTGCGCTGGAATGAGCGGCCAACCCCCATGCGCACGATCCGGTGCGGTGCGGCGCCGGTGATGTCGCGGCCATCGAGCTTGACCGTGCCGGTATCGGGTTGCAGGTGCCCGGTGATGAGGTTGAACAGCGTCGACTTGCCGGCGCCGTTCGGGCCGATGACCGCGGCGATCTGCCGGGTCTCGACCGACAGGCTGACCTCCGACACCGCGCGGAATCCGCCGAAGGACTTGCTGAGGCCGGCGATCTCAAGCACGCGCCCGACCTCGCACCCGCGTCCAGAGCGCGTAGATGCCGCCCACAATCCCCCCGGGAAACACGAACAGCAGCACCAAGAGGATCGTGCCCAGCACGAACGGCCAATACTGCGTGTAGTCGGTGATTTCCTGGTTGAGCCAAACGAGGGCCAGCGCGCCGACCGCCGGTCCCCAGAAGAAATCCATGCCGCCGAGGATCGTCATGATCATGACCTCGGCCGATTTGGACCAGAAGACATAGTCGGCGAAGACGCCGCGGCTGAAAATCCCGTACAGCGCACCGGCGAACCCGGCAAAGGTGCCGGCCACGACAAAGGCGGCGAGCTGATAGGCGCGCACGTTGACCCCGATAAAGGCGGCGCGCTCGGGGTTGTCGCGGATCGTGTTGAGCACCCGGCCAAACGGCGAGCGCACGATCCGGTGCAGAACCGCGAGCGCGATCGCGATCAGCGCCAGCGCGAACAGGTAGAACTGCTCGTTGACCTTGAGGTCGGCGAGGAACGGGACCGAGTTCATCCAGTCGAGGTTGGGGAACGGGATTTCCGGCAGGCCTTGGTCGCCGCCGGTCACGTCGTTCCACTTGTAGACGATGGCCCAAACGATCTGCGAGAAGGCCAGGGTCAGCATCGCGAAATAGAGCTTGATCAGCCGCACGCAGAAATAGCCGGACACCAGCGCGAACAGCGCCGTACCGAGCCCCGCGGCCGGGAAGGCGAGGAAAAACGGCACCTCGTACGTCTTCATCAGGATCGCGCAGACATAGGCGCCGACCCCGAAATAGGCGACATGGCCGAACGAGACCAGCCCGGTGCTGCCGAGAAGCAGGTTGAGGCTGACCGCGAAGAGCGCGTCGATCGCGATCTGCTCGGCGAGGAAGGTGTCGTAGCGCGAGCCGATCCACGGCACCGTCGCGGCGCACAGGAAGATGATGAGGGTCCAGGGGATGCGGCTGGCGGTGAAGCGGTCGAGCATCACAGGGGCCGCCCGAACAGGCCCCAGGGACGGACAATCAGGATCACCGCCATCAGGGCAAAGACCGAAAACAGCGAGAAGCTCGGGAAGATCAGGATGCCGAACGACAGCACCTGACCGTAGATCACCGAGCCCCAGAAGGTGCCCCAGAACGAACCCATGCCGCCGATCACGACGACGATAAAGGCCTGCACGATGATTAGCACGTCCATCCCCGGCACGATGCTTTGGATCGGCGTCACCAGCGCGCCCGACAGCCCGGCGAGAAAGGCGCTGAATACGAACATGCCGGTGTAAATCGTGCCGACATTGGCGCCCAGCGCGTCGAGCATCTCGCGGTCCATCTGGGCCGCCCGCACCATCCGGCCGACCCCGGTATGGTTGAGCAGCAGCCAGCCCAGAAAGGCGATCAGCGGGCCGATCGCCATGACGAACAGATTATAGGTCGGCTGCAGCGAGCCGAAGAGCTCGACGCTGCCGCTGAGGATCGGCGGGGAGGAGACCGAGAGCTGGTCGACGCCCCAGAGAAACTTGGCGGCGTCGCCGAGGATCAGCACCAGCGCGTAGGTGAAGAGAAGCTGGTAAAGCTCCTCGCGGCCATAGAGCGAGCGGAAGAAGAGCCGTTCGACGACCGCCCCCAGCACGCCGACCCCGACGGCTGCGGCAAGCGCCGCGACCCAGAAGCCGCCGCCCGACGGGTGCACCCATTGCACCACCTGCCAGGCGACATAGGCGCCGAGCATGTAGAACGAGCCATGCGCGAAATTGATCACGCGCATGACCCCAAACACCAGCGACAGCCCCGATGCGATCAGGAACAGGAACATCGCGGTGGTAAGGCCGCCCATGAACTGGCTGAAAAGAAGCGAGGCCGGCACCGACGATGATCCCTTCGGAAGGTTCGCGCCGCCCGCGCCCGGAAGCCGAACGCGGGCGGCGGCTGTTGCCTATACGGTCGTCAGTTGCCGGGGAAGGAGGTCGGCAGCAGCTCCGGATCCTTGATCAGCGCGAACGGATAGTTCGGATCCTTGGTCATTACGCCCCAATATTCCGGCGCAAAGGTCTCGTGCGACTTCACGCTAAAGGTCCGCTTGCCGACCGGGGTGTCCCACGACATGCCTGGCAGCGCCTTGGCGACCGCGTCGCTCTTCGTGCTGTTGGCCTTCTTGATCCCCTCGGCGAGCGCATAGATCGTCTGGTAGCCGACGATCGACCAGCCGGAGGCATACTTGTCCTTGGTGAAGGCCTTGAGGTCCTCGATGAACTTCTTGTGCTCCGGCGGCTCCTTGCCGGCCCAGATCACCGGATCGTAGCTGTCGCCGATCACGCCATAGGGATAGTCGGCGCCGAGCGCCTGCGCCTCATCGGTGGTGCCAATCTCGGCCCCGTCGATGAGCCGGTTGTTGATCGCCTTGAAATAGCCGCGCGGCGTCGCCTCCTTGGAGAACGTCACGAAATCGCCCGCGAAGAGCGAGGAATAGATCGCGTCCGGCTTCTTGCTCATCTGCGCGGTGATGAAGGCGGTGAAGTCGGGCTCGCCGAGCTTCGGCCACTCCTGATCGACGATCTGGATGTCGGGGCGGATTTTTTTCAGCGCCGCGATAAAGGCGGCGATCGAGTCACGGCCATAGGCGTAATCCGGCGCGATCGTCGCGACCGTCTTCACGTCCTTCCAGCGCGCCATCAGGGTCGCCCCGGCCAGCCCCTCGACATCGGTGTTGGAGGCGACGCGGAAAATGTAGGGGTGGATGTGCTTCTCGTCCGTCAGGATCGTCGACTTCGAGGTCGGGGCGATAAAGACGATCTTGTTTTCCTTGGCGACCGTCGATACCGCCGGCGCCTCGGCCGAGGTCAGCGTGCCGGCGAGAAAATCGACGCTGTCCTTGATGATCAATTCGCGGGCGAGGCGCACCGCCTCGTCGGCGTTGGCCTTGCTGTCGCGCGACAGAAGCTCAAGCTTGCGCCCGAGAACGCCGCCCTTGTCGTTGATTTCCTTGACCGCGAGCTGCGCGCCGGCGAGGACCGGCTTGCCGTAGACGGCGGTCGGACCCGACAGCGGGATCGGAAAGCCGATCTTGATGTTGTCCGCGGCGCGCGCGCCAAACGGGGATAGCGCCATCGCCGAACAGGCGACGGCAAGGGCGTACCGCAACCGCATAACAACCTCCCTCATTTCGGCCCTCCCTTAGTGCCGGCGGCCTGGGAGGGCTCGCTTCTTTGCCGGCGCGGCGCGAACATGAGGCCCCGCGCCGGAGGCTGTCAAGTTTCGGCGGC
>DASUIE010000182.1:0-2063 GCA_036273175.1 Allostellaceae bacterium | reverse complement strand
AAAGCCGCAATGCACGCAGGCGCGTAGAATCTTTTCCGACTCCGCAGTGTCGGGATCGGTAAGCTGCGCCAGCGTGAACGAGGTCTGCATCGCCCTGCCCTGCCCGTCCTTTACACGCCCGCCCACATGCGGCCGGGATTGAGAACGCGGTTGGGATCGAAGCTCTCGCGCACCCGCTTCGTCAATGCGGCAACCGCGGGCTCCTCGGGCGTGAACACCTCCGCGGCGGCGCGAACGCCCGCCGGCGCGCGAATGAGTGTCGCATGGCCGCCCGTCGCACCTATCGCGGCCCGCACCAGCGGCGCGTGCGCATCCGTCGCGGGTGGTAATGCCGCCCAGACGAGACCGCCGGCCCAGTCGTAGAGGAGCTCGGCATCCACCTGCTTGGTCAGAACACGGCCGAGTTCAACGCCGCGCGTCGGCGCCGTCGAAAGCCGCCATAGATCGCGCTGACCGCCCGGACCGCTCGCGGCAAACGGCGCGAGGTCACGGATCGCTCGCCACAACGATCGCGACGCCGCTTCGCCAAGCACGCCAAGAGCGCCGAACGGCGCAAGCACCGTCTGCAACACACCCTTGCGCTGCGCCACCGATGGGGCAACGCCTTCGAGCCGGAAGGCGGTGACGCCACCACCGGCACTCGCCGCCTCGGCGATCCGCGACGCCGCGGCCGCAGGCAGATGAGCGGCCGCCGAGACGTCCGCAAACGAGCCTGTCGCGGCCGCCATCGCTTTGCCGGCGGCGGCATCGTCGAGTTTGAGCACAAGGACAGTCTCCTCGGTCTCGGCCCGCGGCAGTGTTTTGACCGTCACATCGGTCATCGCCGCCAGCGTGCCCCAGGAGCCGGCCAACAGCTTGCAGAGATCGTAACCCGTCACGTTCTTGACGACGCGGCCACCGGACTTGAACGTTTCGCCGCGTCCCGAGACCGCCATGACGCCGAGAAAATGGTCCCGCGCGGCACCCGCCTTAATGCGTCGCGGACCGGAGAGATTCGCCGCGATTGCCCCGCCGATGGTGCCGGCGCCGGGCGCGACACCAAGGACGGGTCCGTAGTCCATCGGCTCAAAGGCGAGCTCCTGCCGGCTGCCGGCGACGAGCGCTTCGATCTCGGCAAGCGGGGTGCCGGCCTTGGCCGACAGCACCAATTCCTCCGGCTCGTACAACGTCACGCCAGACAGCCCGGACAGATCGAGCGTGGCATCCCATTGCGCCGCGCGCCCGATCGCCCGCTTGCTGCCGCGTCCGACCACCTCAAGCGTCTTGCCGCCGGCGAGCGCCCACTGAATCGCCTGCTCGACCTCGGCGGCTTCGCGCGGTTTGAGGTGATCGGCGGACATCGAAGCCCCTCGCCTGGAAGTCCGCCTCGGTGCTACGCCGCAACGGATGCCGCGTAATCGACGGTCGGCGGCGGTCCTTCGAAAATGCCACGTTCCTCGATCCAGGCCTGCGTCCGCGCGTACATCTCCGCCGTATAAGGCTGAAACACGATGCGCTCGCCCGGCGAAAAACGCCGCACGTCGACCAATGCCTTATAGCGATCCGGAATCTCGTTGCGATAGAAGTGGCGATATTTCTCCGGCGCGATATCCAGATCGGTTTGCGCCCGTTGCAACCCGCTCATGTATTTCTCGACATCGCCGGCCGCGACGCCTGCGGGAAACATGAAGGCGATCATGAATGAGGTATCGACGACCTTGCGGAAACCCAATTGTTCGAGGAACTGAAACGTCAGTCCCCAGGCGCTGACCGCCGGCAGGTCACGCCCGACCGCGATATCAACCCGCGCCCAGATCGAGCCGCCGAAGCGAAGCTTGATCTGATCCTTCGGCAGGATGGGCTCGAGCGATTGCACCGTGGTGAAATGGCTGCCCGAATGATAGCCGACCGCGATCTCCTGCCCGGCGAGTTGTTCGGGCGTTGTGATCGGGGATTCCGGTGGGACCATGATGCCACCCGGCGTGACCACATAGGACTTGCCCCACATCGTGCCGACATGCTGCGCCGAGGCCCGGCTGACCGCCCAGTGGCAAGCACAAGAGATGTCGGATTTGACGCCCTCG
>DASUIE010000181.1:0-2023 GCA_036273175.1 Allostellaceae bacterium | reverse complement strand
TCGAAGACGGTGCTGAGCTGGTCGCGCGTGTTGCCGCTCTCGTGCGTCACAAACGAATTGCGCCGGTCCAGCACCTCCATCAGGTCGCCGTATACCCGGTATGGGTTGATCGGCGTCTCGCCGGAGTTCATGACCTGCCGGTACCGCGCGAGCGCCTCGTCGCGCGCCGCCTTCACCTCCGCCGCGACATCGCCCGCCGCCCGGCCGGCGCCGGAGCGGCCGGACACTTCCCGACACAGCGCCTGCAGGGTCAAGCGCGCGTCGCCGATCACCGCGTGCGCGGTCGGATACATCTTGTTGATGTGCAGCTCGTCGACATTGCAGTGGATGATCGTCTTCTTCGCCGGGTCGGGGATGCCGTGGCTGAAGCGGCCCGGCGACAGGCTCGACCCGATGGCGAGGATCAGGTCGCTTTTGTTCAGGTAGTGCGCCACCTGGTCGCCGCGCACGCCGACAAACAGCGGGTGGTCCTCCGGGAACGCCCCCTTCGCCTTGAGCGTCGTGATCACCGGCACGTTGACCAGCTCCGCCAGCGCCTTCAGCTCTTCCGAGGCGCCCGCGTAGATGACCCCCTCGCCGGCGTAGATCAGCGGGTTGCGGGCCTGGAGGAGCTGGTCGACGGCGGCCTTCACATCCGCCGGGTCGGGCGCCGACTTCCAGCCCTTGACCGGACGGTAGGGGTCCGCGGTCTCGTCATAGGTCGCCGTGGCATTGGGGATCGCCAGGATCACCGGTCCCGGCCGGCCGCTGCGCAGCATGGTGAAGGCGCGACGCATCAGCTCGGGCGTGCGCTCGGGCTTGTCGAGATATCCGAACCACTTCGAGACGGTCTTCATCGCCGACGCGACATCGTACTGGCTGTTGCCCGAGGCGCCGGCCGGCACGCCGTCGGTGATGCAAAGAACCGGCGAGCCATCCTCAAAGGCCTGCGCCATCCCGGCATAGGCGTACTGCATGCCGGCGGCGTTGACGCCCCCTTGGAAGGTGCAGACCCCGATCTTTGAGCCCCCTTGGGAGCCCGCCGTGATGCGCGAGGACGCGTCCGCAACCGCGACGGCGTAGCGGTCGTCGCGCATCATCAGCATCGGCACCCCCTCCCGGCCGAGCGCGTTGTTGACCCGGCAGACGGGGAAGGTCGAAACCCAGCCCACCCCCTCCTGCTTGAGAATGCGGACAATGCCGGTCGCTACGTCGATCGTCATGGATGTGGTCTCCCTTGAACGGCCGCGATCCCCGCAACCGGGACGCCGGAAGCGCCGGGCCGCCGTGCGCCCAGCAGTCCCTCGGCCTCTTCCAGGCGCCGCGCGCCAAGATAGGCCTTCAGCAGGGTGAATTCGATCAGATCGTGCTGCGCGCGGCTGCCGCCGATACGCTCGTTCTGCCCGGCCAGGGGAGCCAGCGCCTCGATCGTCGCGGCGAAATCCCCCCGCTCGAACGCGGCGAAGCCTCGCGCCAGCGCCGGCAGGTACGAGCCCGAAGGGTAACGTCCGGCCGCCGCGAGTTCCTCGATTTGCCGGTTGCGCGTTTCGCGCGCCGCATCGTCGCGCTTCACGGCATGCGCCAGGATGACGTGCAGGTCGGCGAGCCCGCTACCCGGCCGCGGCAGCGCCTCGCCTGCGTAATCGTACATGAGGCGCCAGGCGGCGGCGTCGCGGGGATGGCCGGCAAGCTCCGAACGCCATAAAAACGCGCAGCCATCCGACATTTTCTGCTGCGGCCCGCCGCTGTGGCGGCTGAGCTCGATCGCGTCCCGGTACAGCTCCCGCGCCTCGCCAAAGTGGCCGAGCGCGATTTCCACCAGCGACAGATGCCAGCTTAGGTGGCCGTAGAAAAATCCGTCGCGCGGATATTCGGCGAGCCACGGCAATAGAAACTCCCGTGCCGTATCGGGTTCGCCGCTCTCGTAGCAGACATGGGCAAAACTGTGTGCGCCGTGCGCGTTTTTTCGGTTCAGCGACACCGACCGCTCTATCGTCGCCCGTGCCTCGGCGAGCCGCCCGTCCTCCGAAAGCGCCATCGCATG
>DASUIE010000180.1:0-26997 GCA_036273175.1 Allostellaceae bacterium | reverse complement strand
GCGCGCAAGAAAGAGCTGATGGCGCAGCCGCAGATGATGGCGGCTGCCGAGTAGCCGGCGTCAGAACCTTACGTGGCCGTCGCTCGGCGGCGCCGGCTGGGCCGCCGGCTGCTGGCGCTTGACCGGATGATGAGGCGCGTGAGACCGGGCCGGCACCCGCTGCGGAGCCGGTTCCGGCGGAGCGGGTGCCGGCGAGGGGGTTGGCGCCGGCGCCGGCCGGATCGCCTGGGGCTGCAGCCAACCCCCCGCCACCATATCCGCACGGCATGGGACGCCGCCGGCTATGGTCGCCACGCCGATGACTCCGAGCGCGATCGCTAATCTCGCCATACTACCCTTGTCCCTCGAACCCCTGACCATCGCCGAAGCCATATCGGCCCCAATTCTGGCAACCATGAGGCGGCCGCGGCTTCAAGGTGCCGGCGCCAGGCCGCGAAGGTTCGAAAATGCTGGCGTCCCCTACCGGATTCGAACCGGTGTTGCCGCCGTGAGAGGGCGGTGTCCTGGGCCTCTAGACGAAGGGGACATAGGGCCTGCCGCGCCTAGATAGCCGCTGGCGCGCCTGCCCGCAAGGCCGGGCTATTCGCGGAAGTTGAGGTATTGCAGCGGCTGCTCGATCTTGAGCCCGCGAAGGACGGCGATCGCGGCCTGGAGGTCGTCGCGCTTCTTGCCGGTAATCCGCAGCTCCGCGCCCTGCACGGCGACCTGCACCTTGAGCTTCGAATCCTTGACCTCGCGCACGAGTCGTCGGGCCAGGTCCGCGTCGATCCCCTGGCGCAGCCCGATCGCCTGCCGCACCGTATTGCCGGCGGCCTTCTGCGGCGGCTTGAAGTCGAGCGCGGCGGCGTCGACCTTGCGCCGGGTCAGGTGCACCTTCAAGAGCTCGTGCATCTGCTTCAGCTTCAGATCGTCGTCGGCGACGAGCGTGATCTCGCCCTCGTTGCGGGCGATCGTGCATTTGCTTCCCTTGAAATCGAACCGCGTGCCGATCTCGCGGGCGATGCCGGCGATGCCGTTATCGACTTCGGCGAGATCGATCCGCGAAACGATATCGAAACTGGGCACGGGCGGAATCCTTGGGAGAGTGGGTCGGGGCGAAGGTCGGGTTCACCGATATAACGCCGGCGCGGCGCGGAATGAAGCCGCGGTTGCGGCAAGCCCGGCCGCGAACGATACCGGCGGCGCCCAGCCGAGCCTCGCGCGGGTCGGCGCGTCGTCGACCTGAAGTGTCCGGGTCAACGCCGGCACGGCAAACCCGATCCCCGGCCACCGGAACAGCCGGGCCGGCACGCCGAGCGCCGCGGCCAGCGCCCGGACCAGCGCCGGCGTCGACACATCCTCGCCATCGCGGACCAGCAGCACCTGTCCGGCCGCGCCCGGGTGCAGCGCGGAAGCGGCGATCAGGTCGGCGAGGTTTTCGACGAAGATGAGGCTGCGGCGATTGTCGATCCCGCCCAGCGGCACCGGCAGGCCCGACGCGACCAGCCGCATCAGCGCCCGGAAATTCGCCCCGACGCCGGGGCCGTAGACGAGCGGCGGGCGGATCACGGTGAGCTCGATGCCGGAAACCGCCGCGAGCGCGCGCTCGGTCGCGATCTTGCCCCGCCCATAAGCGTCTTGCGGCCGCGGCTCGTCCTCGGCGCGGAACGGCCGCCCGGGCGGGCTCGCCGTGCCCATCGCATTGATTGAGCTGAGATAGACCAGCCGCCGCGCCCCTGCCCGGAGGGCGGCCCGCGCGAGCGCCGCCGCGGTTTCCGGTTCGCCGCGGACATCGCCCTTGCGGTGGGCGCGCTGTCCCAGGTGACAAACGATCTCGGCCCCGTCGAGCGCCCGAGCCCAATCGGTGCCGGGCCCGAACGAACCGAGCCCGAGCAGTTGCGCGCCGTCGACCGGCCCGGTGACGGCCCGCACCGCCCCGGTGACATCATGGCCGTGCGCCGCGAGGGTTCGGCACAGCACCCGCCCGATAAATCCGGCCGCGCCGGTCACCAGGATGCGCGCCAACCCGTACCTCCCGATCGCCGTTTCCGCGAGCACCGCCGCCCGCGATGCATTAAACAGGGCGCGTGTGCGACACAACCCCGCGCCCCGGTCCGACCGCCGCCCCCGCCCCATTCGCGGTCCCCGCGGCGCCGCCTAAGCTGCTCTTTCTGGTCACCGAGGATTGGTATTTCTGCTCGCACCGCCTGCCGGTGGCGCGCGCGGCCCGCGCGGCGGGGTTCGATGTCACGGTCGCGACGCGGGTGGCGGCGCATGGCGACCGCATCCGCGACGAGGGGTTCGCGCTGCGCCCGGTGAGCTGGCGGCGGCGTGGCGGCGGGATCGCCGGCTCGCTCCGTGCGATCGCGGAGATCGCCGGCATTTACCGCGCCGAGCGGCCGGATATCGTCCACCACGTCGCACTGAAGCCGATCCTGTTCGGAGCCGTCGCGGCGCGGCTCGCCTTCGGCCGTCGCCGGCCGGCCATTGTCGCGGCGGTGATGGGGCTCGGCGCCGGTGTCGGGAGGCTTTACCGGGCGCCGCTGTGGGCGGCCCTGCGCTGGGCCACCGGCGGCAGCCAGGTCATCGTGCAAAACCCGGACGACCGGGCCGCTCTCGCCGCGCTCGGCGTCGATGCGGGGCGGATCGAGCTGATCCGCGGTTCCGGCGTCGACATCGGCCATTTCTCGCCGCTGCCCGAACCGGAAGGCCCCCCGGCGGTGGCGCTCGTCGCGCGGATGCTCAAGAGCAAGGGCGTGCTCGACGCCGCCGCCGCGATCCGCCGCCTGCATGCCCAGGGACAGGCGATCGAGCTGGTCCTCGCCGGGCCGACCGACCCCGACAGCGCCGATTCGCTGACGGCGGAGGCGATGCAGAGCCTCGCCGCGGAACCCGGCATCACCTGGCTCGGCCGCGTCGACGACGTGCGCAAGGTCTGGCGCCGCGCCCAGATCGCCGTATTCCCGTCGACGTATGGCGAGGGCCTGCCGAAAGCGCTGCTCGAAGCCGCCGCCTGCGCCCGGCCCATCGTCGCCGCCGACATCCCGGGAACGCGCGAGATCGTGCGCCACGGCGAGAGCGGCATCCTGGTGCCGCCGCATGACGTGGCGGCGCTGGCCGAGGCGATCGCGGGACTGGCCGCCGATCCGGACTGGCGGGCCGCCTTGGGGCGGGGCGGCAGGGCGCTGGTCGAGCGCGAATTCGCCGAAACCATCGTGGCCGAACGGACGCTCGCGCTTTATCGTCGCCTGCTGGGGGAAAGGAACACGCAATGACCCGTTTCTGGCTGGCGATCGCCGGGTTGGGCGGTTTTGCCTCGATCGTCGCGGGCGCGCTGGCGGCGCATCTCGGCGCCGACGCGCAGGCGGCCGAATGGCTGCGCACCGGCGCCACTTACGGCCTGGTTCACGCCGCCGCCCTGGTCGCGGTGCTCGCGCTCGCTCAGGGGCGCGAGCCGCGGCGCGGGCTCGCGGTGGTGGCGGGGTGGAGTTTCTCGCTCGGCATCGTCCTTTTCAGCGGCGGGCTGTTCGCGCTCGCCGGGACCCGCATCGCCTGGCTGGCCTGGGCCACGCCGGTCGGCGGCGTCGCCTTTATGCTCGGATGGCTGAGCCTGGCGATCCTCGCCACCCGCCGCCGTTAGGAACAGTGATGACCACGCTGCTTTACACCCACCCATCCTGCCTGGCCCACGACCCGGGCCCGCACCACCCCGAATCGCCGGCGCGCCTGAGGGCCGTGCTCGAAGCCCTGGCGGCCCCCGAATTCGCCGGGCTCGACCGCCGCGAGGCGCCGGAGGCGGCGCTCGACGACCTCGCCCGCGTGCATCCGCGCCGCCTCGTCGATGCGCTGCTGGCCGCGATGCCGAAGGAGGGCTACGCGGCGATCGACGCCGATACGGTGCTGTGCCCGGATTCGGGGAAGGCGGCGCTGCGCGCCGCGGGCGCGGCGGCGGCGGCGGTCGATGCGGTCGTCGCCGGCGAGGCCGCGACCGCGTTCTGCGCGGTGCGTCCGCCGGGCCACCACGCCGAGCCCGGGCGGCCGATGGGGTTCTGCCTGTTCAACAACGTCGCGGTCGGCGCGTTGCGGGCGCGCGAGGTGCACGGCTTGGCGCGGGTCGCGGTCATCGATTTCGACGTGCATCACGGCAACGGCACGCAGGCGCGGTTCGCCGACGACCCGACATTGTTCTATGCCTCGACCCACCAATCGCCGCTCTATCCCGGCACCGGGGCGGCGAGCGAGACCGGGGTCGGCAATATCGTCAACCTGCCGCTGCGCCCGATGTCGGGCTCCAACGAGTTCCGCCGGGGGATGGAGCGGGTGGTGCTGCCGGCGCTCGCCGCGTTCGCGCCGGAGCTGGTGATGATTTCGGCGGGGTTCGATGCGCACCGCGCCGACCCGCTGGCGCAGATGATGCTCGACGAGGGCGATTATGCCTGGGTCACCGAGCGCCTGCTTGAAATCGCCCGGGACCATGCGCGCGGTCGGGTGGTCTCGACGCTCGAGGGCGGCTATGATCTGCCCGCGCTTGGCGCCAGCGCGGCGGCGCATGTCCGCGCGCTGATGGCCGCGTGAGGGGGATAGGCATAGCGCGATGAGCGATCCGACCGTTCCCGCCGATATCGCCGAGATGAGCTTCGAGGACGCGCTGGCCGAGCTTGAGGGCATCGTGCGCCGCCTCGAGGGCGGGCAGGTCCGGCTCGACGACGCCATACAATCGTATGAACGGGGGGCTCAGTTGAAACGCCATTGCGAACAGAAGCTGAGCGAGGCGCAGCAGCGGGTCGACCGCATCGTCGTCGCGTCCGACGGCAGCGTCTCGGCGACACAAGCCAAGCTCGATTAGCCGAGACCGGTCTTGACCGAAACCCTGTGGCCCGATTCCGTCACGGTCGCCGACGCCTCGGCGGTGACGGTGGAGCTGACCGACGCGGTGCTGGGCCGGCTGCTCGCGCCGCCGCCGGGGCTTGAGGCGCGCGTCTACGAGGCGATGCGCTATTCCGCGCTGTCGCCGGGAAAGCGGGTGCGCCCGCTTTTGGTGCTGGCCGGGTCGCGGCTGTTCGGCGTGGCGCAGCGCAGCGCGCTCCAGGTAGCGGCGGCGATCGAGATGGTCCACGCCTATTCCCTCATTCACGACGACCTGCCGGCGATGGACAACAGCGACCTTCGCCGCGGCCGCCCCACCTGTCACAAGCAGTTCGACGAGGCCACCGCGGTGCTCGCCGGCGACGGCCTGCTGACGATGGCGTTCGAGCTAATCAGCCACCCCGACACGCATGGCGATCCCGGCGTGCGCTGCGAGCTCGTCGCCGCGCTCGCGGCGGCGGCGGGAGGCGCCGGCATGGTCGGCGGCCAGATGATCGACCTGCTTGCCGAGAAGATGCACGATATCGGCATCGGCGCGATCACCCGGCTGCAGCGGATGAAGACCGGCGCGCTGATCGCGTTTTCCTGCGAAGCGGGGGCGATTCTCGGCAAAGCGCCGGGCGAGTCGCGCACCGCCTTGCGCGGCTACGCCCACGATCTCGGCCTCGCCTTCCAGATCGCCGACGACCTCTTGGACGTAGAAGGTTCGGCGGAAGAGACTGGCAAACCTGTCGGTGCGGACGCCGCCGCCGGGAAGGCCACCTTCGTATCGATACTGGGGGTTGAGAGGGCCCGCGCCCAGGCCGAGCTTTTGGTCGGCCAGGCGGTGGCCCATCTTGATTTGTTTGGTCAAAGAGCGGAACTTTTGCGCCAGGTAGCCCGGTTCGTGGTAAACCGGCGCACCTAAGGAGTGAGCCTTGGACGGAAAGCCAAGCCTTCAGATTTCCAACCGCACGCCGCTTCTCGACCGGGCTGATACCCCGGCCGATCTGCGGAAATTGCCGGAATCGGATCTGCGACAGCTCGCCGACGAGCTGCGCTCCGAGCTGATCGACGCCGTCTCGATCACCGGCGGGCATTTCGGCGCCGGGCTCGGCGTCGTCGAGCTGACCGTCGCCCTCCACTATGTCTTCAATACGCCGCACGACCGGCTGATCTGGGATGTCGGCCATCAGGCCTATCCGCACAAGATCCTGACCGGCCGGCGCGACCGCATCCGCACGATTCGCCAGGGCGGGGGCCTCTCCGGCTTTACCAAGCGGTCCGAGAGCGAATACGACCCATTCGGCGCGGCGCACAGCTCGACCTCGATCTCGGCCGGGCTCGGCATGGCCCTGGCGCGCGATTTCCAGGGCGAGAAGCGCGACGTCATCGCGGTGATCGGCGACGGCGCGATGAGCGCCGGCATGGCCTACGAGGCGATGAACAACGCCGGCTCGATGGATTCGCGGCTGATCGTCATCCTCAACGACAACGACATGTCGATCGCCCCGCCGGTCGGCGCGCTGAGCTTCTACCTGTCGCGGCTGTTGTCGTCGAAATCGTTCAGCTCGCTGCGCGCGATCGGCGGCGCGGTCGCCCGGCACCTGCCGAAGCGCCTGGAGATCATGGCCCGCCGCGCCGAGGAGCTGGCGCGCAGCTTTGTCACCGGCGGCACCCTGTTCGAGGAGATGGGGTTTTATTACATCGGGCCGATCGACGGGCATAACCTCGACCATTTGCTGCCGGTGCTGAAGAACGTTCGCGACAGCAAGGACCCCGGCCCGGTGCTGATCCATGTCGTGACCGAAAAGGGGCACGGCTACGCGCCGGCGGAGAATTCCGACGACAAGTGGCATTCGGTCGCCAAGTTCGAGGTCGTCAGCGGCGCCCAGGCCAAGTCGAGCTCGAAGGCGCCGAGCTATACCAGCGTCTTCGCCAAGTCGCTGATCCGCGAGGCCGAGGCCGACGAGCGCATCGTCGCGATCACCGCGGCGATGCCGTCGGGTACCGGGCTCAACCTGTTCGGCGACCGCTTTCCGAAGCGGACCTTCGATGTCGGCATCGCCGAGCAGCACGCGGTGACCTTCGCCGCCGGGATGGCGGCCGATGGGATGAAGCCGTTTGCCGCGATCTACTCGACTTTCTTGCAGCGCGCCTACGACCAGGTCGTCCACGACGTGGCGATCCAGAAGCTGCCGGTCCGCTTTGCGATCGACCGCGCCGGGCTTGTCGGCAATGACGGCCAGACCCATGCCGGCTCGTTCGACATCGGCTATCTCGGCGCGCTTCCCGGCTTTGTCCTGATGGCGGCGGCCGACGAGGCCGAGCTCGTCCACATGGTCTCGACCGCGGTCGCGATCGACGACGCGCCCTCGGCGCTGCGCTTCCCGCGCGGCGACGGCGTCGGCGTCGAGCTGCCCGCTTCCGGGGTGCCGCTCGAGATCGGCCGCGGCCGCGTCGTCCGCGAGGGCACCAGCATCGCCCTCTTGAGCTTTGGCGCGCGGCTCCAGGAATGCTTGAAGGCGGCGCAGGAACTGGCCGCGCGCGGCCTGTCGACAACGGTCGCCGACGCCCGCTTCGCCAAGCCGCTCGACACCGATCTGATTACCCGCCTGGCGCGCGAGCACGAAGTCGTCATCACCATCGAGGAAGGCGCGGTCGGCGGGTTCGGCACTTTTGTGCTGCACTATCTCGCCGGCGCCGGGCAGCTCGACCACGGGCTCAAAATCCGCTCGATGTGTCTGCCCGACGTGTTTATCGACCACGATTCGCAAGGCGCGCAGTACGACGTCGCCGGGCTCAACGCCAAGCACATCGTCGCCACGGCGCTGGCCGCGCTCGGCCGCGAATACGTCGAGCACCCGGCCCGCGCCTGACTAAGCGCCGCGCCGACCATCTCCTCGTCGAACAGGGGCTCGCCGAAAGCGGAGCCAAGGCCCAGGCGCTGATCCTCGCCGGGGTCGTCTTCGCCGGCGACCGCCGCGTCGACAAGGCCGGCGCCACGCTCGACGAAGAGACCGAGCTTCGCCTCGCCGGCCGCGACCATCCGTGGGTGTCGCGCGGCGGGATCAAGCTCGCCCACGCGCTCGACCGTTTCGGCATCGACCCGGCCGGGCTGACCGCGCTCGATATCGGCGCGTCGACCGGCGGGTTCACCGATGTGCTGCTGAGCCGCGGCGCGGCGCGGGTCCACGCGGTCGATGTCGGCCGCGGCCAGATCGCCTGGAAGCTGCGGCAAGACCCGCGCGTGGTCCTCCATGAAGGGACCAACGCACGCTATCTGACCCGCGGCGACATCCCCGACCCGATCGATATCGTGACCTGCGACGCGAGCTTTATCGGCCTCGCGACCGTGCTCCCGGCCCCGCTCGCCCTGACCGCCGGGCAAGCGGCGCTGGTCGCGCTGGTCAAGCCGCAATTCGAGGCGGGCGCGGCGCGGGTCGGCAAGGGCGGGGTGGTGCGCGACCCGGCGATCCACCGCGAAATCTGCGGCCGCGTCGCCGCCTGGGTCGGCGCGCTGCCCGGCTGGACCGTCGACGGCCTTACCGAAAGCCCGATCACCGGCCCCGCCGGCAACAAGGAATTCCTGCTCTACGCCCGCAAAGAGACGCCATGAATTTTGCCGGCTTTCGCCCCGAGGCATTCGCATTCTTCCGCGGCCTCGCGCGCCACAACGATCCCAACTGGTTCAAGCCCCGCAAGGCCGTCTACGACAACGAGGTACGGGCACCGCTCGGCGCCCTGCTCGTCGCGTTGAGCGGAGCGCTGGACACGGCCGGGCTGCCGCTGGTGGGCGACCCGGCCCGCGGCATTTTCCGCATCTATCGCGACGTGCGCTTTTCGGCCAACAAGCAGCTCTACAAGACGCATCAGGGGGCGGTGCTGACCCGTTCCGGCGGCAAGGGCGACCCCGGCCTCGTCTACATCCATCTCGAACCGGGCGCCTCGATGATCGGCGCCGGGTTCTGGCATCCCGAGCCCGCGCTGCTGCAGCGGCTGCGCGGGGCGGTGCTGGCAGACCCCGAACGGTTCTTGGCCATCGCCGACGAGCTCAAGGCGCGCGGCTTCGCGGTGACCTGCGAGAACGAACGGCTCACCCGCGTGCCGCGCGGTTTCGAGGCGGCGAAGGGCGGCCCGGTCGCCGATTACGTGTGCTGGAAGAATTTTCTGACCGACCGGGCGCTCGGCGACGCCGAGATGCAATCGCCCGATCTGGTCGCGCGGATCGTCGAGTTCGCGCTCGCGGCGCGGCCGCTGCTCGATTGGGGGTGGGCGGCGGCCGATGAGGAATTGCCGCCGCCCCTGACCCTCAAGATGCCGGTCCGGCCGCTGCCGAAACCGGATTTCTGACCGCTACGCCGAGAAACCCGCCGGGGCCTGCTCGGTCTTGTCGAAATCGAACTCGACCTTGCCGCCATGCGGGTCGTCGAAGAAGAGCTGCCACAGCCCGCCGCGGACGCTCTCGGCCGGCAGGCGGCGCAGCTCCCACTTGACCCCGGCCTTGTCGAGCTTGGCGGCGGTGCCGGGAAGGTCGGTCGCGGTAAAAGCCATGTGGTCGATCACGCCGGCGCGGTGCGCATCCAGCTCGTCGCGATGGATGACGTGCAGGATCGGCTCGTTGCCGACCCAGAGCCAGTATCCCGGGAAGCGGAAATTCGGCCGGTCGCCGACCTCGAAGCCCAGAAGGTCGCAATAAAACTTGCGCGTCACGTCGAGATCGTCGCTCAGCACCGTAAAGTGGTTCATGCCCTGAACGCTCATTCGGACTCTCCCTTGCGAAACATGGCCTCATCCTAGCACGATAACGGCGCGATCGAGGAAGGCGTAGGAGTCCGCGGCAGCTTTTGGGGGGATGCGATGGCAGCCGGCGATCCGCGTAACCTGTTTTCCGTCCTCAGCGAGGAATACGAAGCGCTTCATCCGGGCCGGCCGCCGGTTCGAGACATCGATGCGCTATACCGCGCCCTCCATGAGATCGCGGATAACGACGCGCCGCGCGCGGCGCTGTGCCTGTCGGGCGGCGGCATCCGCAGCGCCTCGTTTGCGCTGGGGGTCATCCAGGCGCTGCAGCGGCACGGGCTGCTGTTCAAATTCCACTATCTGTCCAGCGTGTCGGGGGGCGGTTATGTCGCCGCCTGGCTCGCGGCGTGGCGGGCGCACGCCGGCAACGACACGACGGTCGCCGGCGGGCTGGCCGCGGCGCACGAACCCCCGGAGGTGAAGCAGCTCCGCGCCGGCAGCAACTACCTGACGCCGAAGACCGGGCTCTTCTCCGCCGACACCTGGGCCGCCGTCGCCCAGATCGTGCGTAATATCATCTTGAACTGGCTTATCTTTCTGCCGCTCTTTCTCGCCGTGGTGCTGCTGCCGATCGTCAGCGCCGAGTTTATCGGCTGGGTCCCGCTGTGGAAGCCGTTCAATGCCTGGGCGTTCCTCGCGATCGCGGGCTTCCTGCTGGTGCTGGGCCTGGCGGGGCCGCTGGTGAACCAGAGGCGCCGGACCATACCGTGGATGACGCAGGGGGCGTTTATCCGGCAGGTGCTGGCGCCGCTCTACATCGCGGCGACCCTGCTGGCGGCGGTGGCCGACTTCGCGCCATTTGCCGTTCCCGCGTGGTCGCTTCGGACCTTCCTGCCGTGGCTCGTCGGCGCCGGCACGGTGCTCTACGCCGCTTCGTGGTGGCTCGCCTTCGCGCTGAGCGGTTTCCCGTTCCGCCGTTTTCGGCGCGAGATGGCGCTGTTTCTGTGCTGGACGATCAGCGGTGCGGTCGCCGGCGCGATCCTCGCGCTCGTCTACCATTTGTTCGTTTCGCAGGTCGGCGGCGATATCAGCCAGAGCAACACGGCCAAAAACCTGCTGGTCGTAATCGGCGTCAGCCTGGTCGTTTTCGCCGTCGAGATCGCCGAAACCATTTATGTCGGGCTGTCGAGCCGCGTCCAGGACAGTACCGACGAACGCGAGTGGCGCGGCCGCTCGTCGGGCTGGCTGGCCGCGGTGACGGCGATCTGGACGATCCTGGCCGCCATCGTGCTGTTCGGCCCGGTCGCCCTGGCCAGTGGCTGGAGCCTCGCCGCGGCGGCGGTAGGCGGCACCGTCACCGGCCTCATCAGCGCGCTGTTCGGCGCCAGCGCGAAATCGGCGGCGACCGAGGCGCGGCAGATTTTCAAGAAGATCGGCCTTAACGCCACGATCTCGGTCGCGACGCTGGTGTTTCTTGTCCTGTTCGCCGCCCTTCTCGCCCGCGCCGCGGTCTTTGTCATCGACTGGGTCGAGCTTTTCGATCCGCTCCGCCGGTGCATCTTCGCGGCGGTGGCGCTAATCGGCTGCGCGGCATTTGCCTTGCTGGTCGCCCTGTTCATCAACGTCAACCGGTTCTCGCTGCACGCGCTCTACCGCAACCGGATCGTCCGCGCCTATCTCGGCGCGGCGCGCGCCCCCGCGATCCGCCACCCGGACCCGTTCACCGGCTTCGACCCGGCCGACGACCTGCCGGCGGCGGCGGTATGGTCGGTCGCCTGGAACCGGGACCGGCGGGTCCTTTTTCCGGTCTACAACATGGCGCTGAACCTCGTCGGGACCGACAATCTGGCCTGGCAGGAACGCAAGGCCGAGTCGTTCGCCGTGACCCCCTTATCCGCCGGCAGCGAGCGCACCGGATACCGCTCCACCGAAGTCTATGGCGGGCGGCCCCGGGGCATCCGCCTCGGCACCGCCGTCGCCATCTCGGGCGCCGCCGCGAGCCCCAACGAGGGGTATTATTCGTCTCCGCTCGTCGGCCTCCTGATGATGCTGGCCAACGTCCGGCTTGGCTGGTGGCTCGGCAACCCGAGATACGCCAGGGCCTCCCGCACGGGCGGGCCGCCCTTCGGCTTCTGGCAGATGCTCATGGAAATATTCGGCCTCACCACCGACGATCGGAGCTACATCTATTTGTCCGACGGCGGCCATTTCGAAAATCTCGGCGTCTACGAGATGATCCGGCGCCGGTGCCGCTACATCGTCGTCAGCGATGCCGGCAGCGATCCCGAGTGCCGGCTGGAAGACCTCGGCAACGCGGTCCGCAAGGTGTGGATCGACCTCGGCGTGTCGATCCGGTTCCGCGCGATCGACGTCAGCGCGCGCGTCAGCCCCGCCGCGCCCGGCGTTTATTGCGCGATCGCCGATATCTGCTACCCCGAATGCCCGGACCGGCCGGGGAGGCTCCTTTACCTGAAGCCGGGCTACCACGGCACCGAGCCGGCCGACGTTCGCGCCTACGCCGCGCTGCACCCGGACTTTCCGCACGAGAGCACGGCGAACCAGTGGTTCACCGAGTCGCAGCTCGAAAGCTATCGGATCCTGGCCAACCATGTCGTCGACCTGGTCTGCCGCGGCGGCCAGGCGCCCACCCGCCGCATGACCGCCGCCTGCACCGCCGACGACCAAGATCTGAGCCTGCGGGAACTGTTCGGCCAGGGCGAGGCCTATCTCGCGACGCGCGCGGCCGCGCGGCCCTAGCCGAGCGAGGCGTACACCGCCGCCTCGAATTCGTCCAACACCGCCAGCGCCTTGGCGTCGGCGAACGGGATCAGCTGCATGAGGATCACGCCGGCCACTCCCTTGGCCGGGTCGATCCAGAAATAGGTGTTGCCGAGCCCGGCCCAGGCGAGGCTGCCGGCACTGCGGCCGTGCGGCCCCGGCGCGGTCGAGATCATAAAGCCAAGCCCCCATTTCTTGACCATGCCGGGGAAGAACTCGGCGTCGTTGGAATAGGCCGGGATCGCGGTCTTGAGCGCGCGGACGTCCAGCACGCCCATCGCGTTCTGCCCCATCAGCCGCACCGTTTCCGGTGCCAGCACCGGCCCGCCGGCGGCGCGGCCCTCGTTCAAGAAGACGCGGGCGAACGCCAGGTAGTCCGAGGCGGTGCCGTAGAGCCCGCCGCCGCCCATCTGGAATTCCGGCTCCTGCGGCAGCTCGAACGGGATCGCCGCGAGGGCTCCCGCCTCGTCGCGGGAATGCATTCCGGCAAGACGGGCGCGGTGGCCGGCGGATAGACGGAACCCGGTATCGGCCATGCCGATCGGCCCGAATAGGTGCTCGGCGAAATAGTCGCCGAGGCGCTGGCCGCTGACCCGCTCGACCGCCTTGCCGACCCAGTCGATATTGATCCCGTAATCCCAGCGGTCGCCGGGCTCGAAGGTCAGCGGCGTCGTCAGCGCGAGGTTCTCGCAGGAGATCACGCCGGGAATGCCCCGCCGCTCCATGTAGCGGCCGATATCGGCGTTCCAGATGTCGTAGGAAAAGCCCGCCGTATGGGTGATCAGCTGGCGCAAGGTGATCGCCTGCCTGGCCGGGCGCAGCCTCGGCTCGCCGTTCGTGTCGAACCCGTCGAGCACCTGCGGCGAGGCGAGCTCGGGCAGCACCTCGGCGATCGGCGCGTCGAGCGTCAGCCGGCCCTTCTCGACGAGCTGCATCGCGGCGGTCGAGGTGATCGCCTTGGTCATCGAGGCGATCCAGAACACCGTGTCGGGGGTCATTGGCGCCCCTTCTAGGGCGCGGCGGCCCGCCGCCCCTCGATAGAGGCCACCGTCGCGGGTGGCGGCCGCCGCCACCACCCCCGGCACGTCGCCGCGCTCGGTCGCGGCGCGCAAAACCCGGTCGATCCGCGTGGATTCGAGCATCGGACGCCCTCCCGGTCGATACTCAGCCTGCCCCGCAATCGCACGCGACATGAAAGATGCGGGCGGCGTTGCCGCCCAATATAGCGCTTCGCTCGTCGGCCGTCAGCGCGGTCTGGTCGATCAGCCGGCACGGGTCGGGGTCGCCGATGCCGAACGGAAAGTCGGAGCCGAGCATGATCTTGTCGGCGCCGGCGATATCGGCGAGGAAGCGCAGCGCCGGCGGCTCGAACATCACCGTGTCGAAAAAGAGCCGCGCAAAGCCCTCCGCCGGGTCGGCGTAGTCGGGATGGATCGCGTGGTTGCGCTTGAGCCGCCCGAGCGCATAGGGGATTGCGCCGCCGGCATGCGACAAGACCAGGTTGACGCCGGGATAGCGCGTCAGGTGTCCCGAGAACAGCAGCCGCGCGACCGCGATCGTCGTATCGGTGAGCCGGCCGACCGCGTTGATCAGGTCGTAATCGGCGATGCGGTCGTCGCCGCAGACATAGTGCGGATGCAGGAAGATCGCGGCCCCGCGCGCCGAGGCGACCTGCCAGAACGGGTCGAGGCTCGGATCGTCGAGGTTGCCCCCGACCCCCTTGGGCTGGGTTGCGATCATCGCGCCGTGGAACCCGGCATCGAGCGCCTCCTCCAGCACCCGCGCGGCGAGCGCCCCGTCCTGCAGCGGCACCGTCGCCAGCGGCAGCAGCGCGCCGAGACTGTCGGCGTCGCGCTTGATGTGCTCGTTGTAGAATCGCGCCCAGTCCGCGCCCTCGGCCCCGGGCAGATCGTAGCCGTAGACGTCGGTCCAGCCGCCGATCAGCTGCTTGTCGACCCGCGCCTTGGCCAGCCAGTCGCGGCGCTGCCCGAGATCGTGCAGCCGCGGCTGGATTGGGCGCCCCGGCCCGCCGGCGCCGAATTCCATGCGCGGCGAGGCGGCGTCGTGCAGCTTCACCGACGGGAACATCCGCCTTTCGCTGCGCATCGCCTCGAGCAGGGTCGCCGGAACGACATGCGCGTGGGTATCGATGATCATGGGCAATTCTCCTTATGCCGCCCGTATCCTGTTATGCCCGTATCTTGGCGCTGATCGGACGAAACAGGCGGATGCGGTCGTCGCGCTCGGCGAGGCCGATCAGCGGCAGCGGATCGGCGACGATCGCGAGACCGCAGCGCCGCACCGAGCGGTCGAGCCCGACCCCGTTGAGCCAGTCGACCGCCGCCCCGCCGGGCAACGGGGGCAGCGCCGCGGCGTCGCGCAGCATCACCAGGGTCTTGTCCTGCGGCACCTCGGGCGTCTCGTCCAGCCCCTCGAGCAGGTTGCGGTGCCAGTTGGATTGCAGCTCCCGCCAGTGCCCGACCGAGCTCGGCCCGCCGCGGCTGCGATAGGCGCTGCTGTCGAACAGCGCCGCCGACTCGACCTCGTGCAGCGCCAGATACGGCGACGGGTTGGCGACGATCGCCTCGAAACGCTGCGAGGCGCGGAACCCGGGGACGGTCAGCAGGACGCCGATATGGGCGAGGTACCAGGCATTCCACTCGGCCTCGTGGGCCTTGTGGCCGAACGCCATCTCGACCATGTAGATCATGCCGCCCTCCCCGCTCCGCGCGCATACTATCTCGCCGAGCCAAGGCCGGGCGAGTAGACTTGGCTTTGACACAGCAGGGAAAGGTGTCGCGATGCCCGATCTGGCCGAGCTGACCGCCCGCGCGGAAGCGCTGGTGCCGGTTTTGCGCGAGCGCGCCGCCAGGGCCGAGGAATTGCGCCGCCTCCCCGACGAGACGATCGCCGACCTGCATGCCAGCGGCCTCTTCCGCGTCCTCCAGCCAAAACGGGTCGGCGGCAGCGAATTGCCGTTCCGCTCGCTCGTCGAGCTGGTCGCGATCATCAGCCGGGGCTGCGGCTCGACCGGCTGGGTACTGGCCAACCTCGCCGCGCATCACTGGCTCCTGGGCATGTGGCCGCGGCAGGCGCAGGACGAGGTCTGGGGCGACAGCCCCGACAACCTGATCGGCTCGGCCCTCATTTTCCCGCGCGGGCGGGCGAAGAAGGCGCCCGGCGGCTACCGCCTGACGGGGCGCTGGCCGTTTTCGAGCGGCGTCGACCCCTGCGCCTGGAACCTGATCGGCGCGATCGCGCAGGACGAGGATGGCGGCGGCCCCGCCGAGCCCCGCATCTTCCTGCTGCCGGCGAGCGACTACCAGATCATCGACACCTGGCACGTGATCGGGCTCTCCGGCACCGGCAGCAAGGACGTCGCGGTCGAGGACGTGTTCGTGCCCGACTACCGCAGCCTCGCCGTCGGCCAGATCACCGGCGGGCCGAACCCGGGGAGCGCGGTCAATCCCTCGGTGCTGTACCAATTGCCGGCGATCAGCCTCTTCGCGTTCTGCATCGCCGGCGTATCGCTCGGCATCGCGCAAAGCGCGATCGCGCATTTCGCCGAGACGACGCGCACCCGCCTCAGCTCCTATACCGGCCGCAACCTCGCCGATTACAACACGCTGCAGGTGCATCTCGCGGAGGCGGCGGCTTACGCCGACGCGGCGCGGTCGATGATGCTCGGCGATTGTGACGAGGCGACGCGGCTCGTTTCGGCGGGCGCGATGCCGTCGCTCGAGCAGCGCGCCCGCTATCGCCGCGACGGCGCCTTTGCCGCCACCCTGTCGACCAAGGCGGTCGATCTGCTGTTTGCCGCGAGCGGCGGCGGCGCGATCTATGCCCGCCACCCGCTGCAGCGCGCGTTTCGCGACATCCATGCCGCCAACGCGCATTACGTGCTGAACTGGGACATCAACGGCGCGATATACGGCCGCGTCGCGCTAGGGCTCTCGCCCGATGCGACGTTCTAGGAAAATCCGGGGACCAGACGTGCAAGAAGAACTTCCGCCCGAACCGTTGAGCAGCCATGCGGCGGTGGTGCACAGCACCTCGGCCGAGGGCTTCAACACGCGCGAATTGCGCAACGCGATGGGTTCGTTCGCCACCGGCGTCACGATCATCACGACGCGAAGCCGCGACGGCAAGCTGCACGGGATGACCGCCAACTCGTTCAGCTCGGTCTCGCTCGACCCGCCGCTGGTGCTGTGGAGCAGCTCGCTCTACGCGCAGAGCCTCCCGGCCTTCCAGGAGGGCGGGCATTTCGTCGTCAACATCCTCGCCTTCGACCAGATCGAGCTGTCGAACAAATTCGCCAAGCAGAGCGACGACAAGTTCATCGATGTCGACCACATCATCCCCGATAGCGGCGCGCCGGTGATCGTCGGCGCGGCGGCGCATTTCGAATGCCGCAACGAGTTCCGCCATTACGGCGGCGACCACATCATCTTCATCGGCCATGTCGAGCGGTTTGCCTATACCGACAAGCCGACGCTGATGTTCTGCCGCGGCAGATACGTGCGCGGCGAACCGATCCTCCAGACCTGAGGCCGCGCCCGTGCCGGACAGCCCGGTGGCGGTGATCGGGCTCGGCATCATGGGCTCGGCCTTCGCCGGCAATCTCGCCGCGGCCGGGTTTGCGGTCCAGGGTTTCGACACCGATCCGGCGCGACCGTTTCGCAGCACCGGCAGCGCCGCCGAAGCGGTGCGCGGCTGCGCCGTGGCCTTGACCAGCCTGCCGAGCGTCGCCGCGCTCGAAGCGACGGTCGAGGCGCTGTCCGCCGGGCCGCGGCGGGGTCTTGTCGTCGCCGAGACCGGCACCTTTCCGATCGAGGCGAAGGAAGCCGCGCGCCAGCGGCTCGCCGCGGCGGGAATCGCCCTGCTCGACTGCCCGGTCTCCGGCACCGGAGCCCAGGCCGCGGTGCGCGACCTCGCGGTCTTCGCCAGCGGCGACGAGGCCGCCTATCTCCGCTGCCAGCCGGTTTTTGCCGCGATCGCGCGGGTCAGCCATTATCTCGGCGCTTTCGGCAACGGCAGCCGGATGAAATTCGTCGCCAACCTCCTGGTCGCGGTCCACAACGCCGCGACCGCCGAGGCGATCGTGCTGGGGACCAAATCCGGGCTCGATCCCCACAAGATTCTCGAAGTGATCGCCAGCGGCGCCGGGAATTCGCGCATTTTCGAGCTGCGCGGGCCGATGATGGCGGCAGAGCATTACCGCCCGGCGAGCGCGAGCACCCATATCTTCCAGAAGGACAGCGCGATCATCGCCGCCTTTGCCCGCGCCCTCGGCGTCGACACGCCGATGCTGGATGCCGCCGCGCCGCTGTTCGACGAGGCCGACGCGCTGGGTTTCGGCGACGACGATGTCGCCGCCGTACATGCGGTGCTTGCCCGCCGCGCCGGTTTGGGGCGCAATAGGAAGTAGCTTTCAGGAGACCCGCGATGCTGTCCCCGACCCAGATCGCCACCTATCGCCGCGACGGCGTCATTGTCGTGCCGGACGTGTTCACGGCCGAGGAGATCGCCGAGCTGCGCGGCGTCACCGACGGGTTCGTCACCCGCTCGACGCAGGTGGCGGCGAATGACGAGATATTCGACCTCGAGGACACGCACACGGCGAACCGGCCGCGCGTGCGCCGGATCAAGACCCCGCACGCCTGGGACGACGCCTATTTCCGCGCCAGCCGCAACCCGAAGATCGTCGCGATCCTGAAGGACCTCTGGGGCACGGTGCGGTTCGACACCGGCAAGCTCAACATGAAATCGGCCGGCTACGGCGCGCCGGTCGAATGGCACCAGGATTGGGCCTTCTACCCGCATACCAACGACGACCTCGCGGCGGTCGGCATCATGATCGACGACGCGACGGAGCAGAACGGCGCGATGCTGGTCGTGCCCGGCAGCCATCGCGGTCCGACCCTCGACCATCACGGCCCCGACGGGAAATTCTGCGGCGCGATCGACCCCAACGACCCAGCGCTCGACGTGTCGAAGGCGGTGCCGTGCCTCGGCAAGGCGGGGTCGGTGACGGTGCACCATGTCCGCGCGATCCACGGCTCGGCCACCAATTTCTCCGGCGCCGAGCGGCGCTTCCTGCTTTACCAGTACCGCGCCGCCGACGCCTGGCCGCTCCTCGGATTCAAGGACGGCATCGAGAAGTTCGACTCGCTCCTGCTCGCCGGCGAGCCGAGCCCGACCCCGCGCCTCAGCGCCGCGCCGGTACGCCTGCCGCTCCCGCCCGCCGAGCACCAGGGCTCGATCTACGAAAACCAGCGCGCCACCGGCCGCCGGTTTTTCGAGACCGCGGCAGCGAAAGAGGCGGCGGAGTAGAAATCCTTGCAGGGCGCGGCCGCGCTCTCCTAATATGACAGTGTCATAGTAGGAGGAGAGACAGCATGGCGCGGGCGAGTCGCCCGATTACGGTCACCCTGGGCGATCTGCATGATCGCGTGGTCGAACGGGTGAACTCCGGGGCGTATGCTTCGACCAGTGAAGTGCTGCGGGCGGGTTTGCGCGCGCTCGATCGCGAGGAAGCCGCGCTTAACGATTGGCTGCGCAAGGAGATCGACGAAGCATTCGCCGATCCGCGGCCGAGCATCCCGGCCGAGGAAGTCTTCAAGCGGCTCTGGCAGCACCACGCCGAGCGCCTGAAAGCCGAGCAGGATGAAAAGGTTTGAGGTCGAGTTTCTTCCCCAGGCCGCAGCCGATCTGCTCGGACTATATGATTTCATCGCGCAAATTTCCGGTCGCGGCATAGCCGAGGGCTATCTCCGGCGAATAGAAGCGACGTGCGAGAGCTTGGGGCGTTTTCCGCATCGCGGCACCGCCCGCGACGACATCCGTCCAGGGTTCCGAACCATGGGGTTTGAGCGGCGCGCGACCATCGCCTTCCAAATCCAAGGCGGAAAGGTGCTGATCGCCAGAATCTTCTATGGCGGGCGCGACTACGAAACTCTGCTGCGGAGCCAGCCGTAGCCCTCAGCCCCCTTCGAGCTTCGGGATAAAGAACACCTCGCTGCCGTCGCGCAGCTTCTGGAAATAGCCGGGCGCGTCGTGGATTTCGCCGTCGATGGCGACGGTGGTTTCCTCTTCGAGGTGGTCGCCGAGCCCCGGATACATCGCATCCAGGGCCCGGATCACACCGCGCAGCGTGGTCGCCGCGATCTCGAACTCCCGCTTGCCGCCGGTATAGCGCCGGCTGAACCCGCTCGACAGCGTCACTTTCGCCGTCGAGCTTTCAGGCTCGGGCACGGCCGGCTCGGTGTCCGGCTTTGGCCAGCGCCCGCTCAATCCGCCGCTTCGTCGAGCGCCGCGAGGATCTTCGGCGGCGACATCGGCAGCTCGGTCAGGCGCCGGCCGATCGCGTGATCGATCGCGTTGGCGATCGCCGCCATCGGCGGGCAGATATTGACCTCGCCGACGCCCTTCGCGCCGTAGGGATGCGCCGGGTTCGGCACCTCGACCAGCAGCGGCTCGATCATCGGCAGGTCGCTCGCGACCGGACAGCGGTAGTCGAGGAACCCGGCGTTATCGAGCCGGCCCTTCTGGTCGTAGATGTACTCCTCGTTGAGCGCCCAGCCGATGCCCTGGACGACGCCGCCCTGGATCTGCCCCTCGACATAGGAGGGGTGGATCGCGGTGCCGACATCCTGGGCCGCGACAAAGCGCAGGATCGTGACCTTGCCGGTTTCCGGGTCGACCTCGACATCGCAGAATTGCGTCGCGAAGCCGGGCGCCTGGCCGCCGGCATTGACCGAGGCGGCCGCGGTGATCGGCCCGCCGGTCTGCGCCGCCTTGCCGGCGATCTCCTTGAGCGACATCGGCTTGAAATCGCCGACATTGCTCGAAGCCGGCCGCGCGGTCCCCTCTTCCCAGACGACGCCGTCGACCGGCACGTCCCAGATCATCGCGGCGCGGGCGCGCAGATCGTCGATCGCCTTCTTGGCGGCGTTGACCACCGCGGTGCCGGTCGCGAAGGTGACGCGCGACCCGCCGGTCACATGGGTGTAGCCGACCGAGGCGGTGTCGGCGACGATCGCCCGCACCTGCTTGTAGTCGACCCCGAACGTCTCGGCCGCCATCAGCGCCATCGACGCGCGCGAGCCGCCGACATCGACGCTGCCGGTGGCGACGAGCACGGTGCCGTCGGCGTTGATCTGCACGGTCGCGGACGATTCGCCGCCGCCGTTGAACCAGTAGCCCGAGGCGACGCCGCGGCCCTGATTGGGACCGAGCTTGGTCTGGTAGGCCGGGTGCTTCTTGATCGCCTCAAGCGTCTCGATATAGCCGCCATGGGCGAGCTTGGGCCCGTAGATCATCGTGGTGCCGGCCTTGGCCGCGTTCTTGAGCCGCAGCTCGACCGGGTCCATGCCGATCTTCTTGGCGCAGATGTCGAGCACGCTCTCGACCGCGAAGGCCGAGATCGGCGACCCCGGCGCGCGGTACGCCGCCGATTTAGGCCGGTTGCAGACGACGTCGTAGCCGACCGTCTTGGCGTTCGGCACATCGTAGGGCGCAAAGGCGCAGAGGCACCCGTTCATCACCGGCGAGCCGGGGAAGGCGCCGGCCTGGTACTTGAAGATGCCTTCGGCGGCGGTGATCTTGCCGTCCTTCTTGACCCCGATCTTGACCCACATCGACGAGCCCGAAGTCGGCCCGGTGGCTTTGAACACCTCGTCGCGGCTCATCGTGATCTTGACGGGACGGCCGGTCTTCTTCGCCAGCAGCGTCGCCACCGGCTCGATATAGACCACGGTCTTGCCGCCGAACCCGCCGCCGATCTCGGCCGGCGTCACGCGCACGTCGCCGATCGGCATGTCGAGCAGCTTGGCGGTCAGCCCGCGGACCACGAAATGGCCCTGGCTCGACGCCCACACCTCGGCCTGGCCGTCGGCGTCGACCCGCGCGATCGTGGCGTGCGGCTCGATATAGCCCTGGTGTACCGCCGCGGTCTTGAACTCCTTCTCGACGACGACATCGGCGTCCTTGAAGCCTTGCTCGAGATCGCCGATCGCGAATTCGAGCCGCTTGGAGATGTTCGACGGCTTGGTCGGCGCCGGCTCGACGCCGCGGGTGATCATGTCTTCGAACAATAGCGGCGCGTCTTCCCGCATCGCGTCGTCGACATCGATGACGTGCGGCAGCACCTCATAGTCGATCTTCAGCAGCTCGGCCGCCTCCTCGGCGATCTCCTTGCTGGTCGCGGCGATCGCAGCGACGGCGTGGCCTTCGTAAAGCGTCTTTTCCCGCGCCATCACGTTGCGGGTCACATGCCAGAAATTGACCGCGACACGCTCCGGCCCGATGTACTCGAACTTGTGGTCCGGGAAATCCTTGCCGGTGATGACCGCCTTGACGCCGGGAAGCGCCTCGGCCTTCGACGTGTCGATCGACTTGATGCGGGCATGGGCGTGCGGCGAGCGGATCACCTTGCCATAGAGCGCGCCCGGATAGGTCAGGTCGGCCCCGTACATCGCGCGGCCGGTCACCTTCGGCACCCCGTCGGGACGGATGGGACGAGTGCCAACCCATTTGTACCGCGTCGTCGATACGTCGTTCACGGCCTTCTCCTTGATTGCGCAGCCTTGATGGCGCGGAGGAATCCTGAGACACGCAGCCTCGCGCCTGACGCGCGGAAATTCAAGTGCGGCGTCGCCGCAGCCGCGGCCCGGGCGCCCGACGAACGGTTCCGATGGGCGCCCGGGCCGCCCCGCCTCAATTCGCGCTGACTTCGACGATCCGCCCCTCCTGCGCGACCGGCGCCTCGGTGAAGCTTTCGAGCTGGCCGATCGTTTCCCGGCCGAACAGCACCGGCACCAGCGCCCCGGTCGTCACCACCACCGCGAGGGTGCCGAAGAAAATCGTCGCCGATCCGGTATGCGGTTCCAGGAGGAACGGGATGCAGACGCCGGCGAGCAGCCGCGCCGACGATTCGTCGAAGAAATGCCCGCGCCCGCGCAGCGCCGTCGGGAACTGCTCGGAGATATAGACGCGCACCGCCGGGAAGCATGACAGCACGGTGAAGCCGGTGATCAGCACCCCGATGACGAACACGGTCTGGGCGTGGGCGCCGAAATTATGCGCCATCATCATCATCAACAGCCCCGGGATCGACAGCACGAAGGCGCCGGTGATGGTCCAGCGCCGGCCGATCACCTCCATGATGTACCCGTTGAACAGCTTGCCGGGGATGCTCGCGCCGAAGATAAGCGTCGACAGGCCGAAGCCCAGCGTCACCCCGGCGCCCTGGTCGACCAGCGCCTTGGGCAAGAGGATCGCCGAGCAGTAATAGACCGTCGCGCCGCACAGCCCGCAGAGGATGCCGACCACCGTCCAGCGCAATTGCCCCGCGGCGAACAGCGCCGAGAATGGCGGCAGCTGCTCGCCGGCGATCCGCACGTTGGGACCGAGCTCGGCGACCGTCAGCGGCGCGACCTTGCCGCCGCAGCGCCGGATCATCAGGTTGATCGTGTCGACCGCGTCCTGCACCCGGCCGCGCCGCAACAGCCAGCGCGGGCTCTCCGGGATGAAGTAATAGATCAGCACCGGAGCGATGAAGAGGGTCGCGCCGCCGGGCAGGCCGACAAGGCGATAGCCGTTGGGGTTGCCGGCCAGGACAAAGCCGACAAACGGCAGCAGCGTAAACGACAGCGCCAGCATCACCTCGTAGATCGCGCCGTAGGTGCGGCGGTGCTGCGCCGGCATCAGCTCGGTGGCGATCGGGAACGGCGCCGAGATCGTGAAGCCGAGCCCGAACCCGGTGATCAGCCGCAGCACGATCAGCTGCTCGGCGTCGTTGGCCAACAGGATGAGAAGCGTGCACAGCGTGCTGATGATGACGCCGGCCTGCATGACGCCCACCCGGCTCACCCGGTCGGACATCGCCGCGGCGCAGAACCCGCCGATCACCACCATGAATTGCGGCGCCACCGCAAGCCAGCGGACCTCCGACGGCGACATGTGCAGCGGCGCCTTGGCGAGAACCAGCAGCGAGCCGCTGAGCGCGAGGTCGTAGCCCTCGACAAAGCCGACGAAGCCGAGCACGACGATCAAGACGACGTGGTAGGCGCTGAACGGGATGCTGTCGAGCTTTCGGCCCAGCACGTGGCTGGCAGGCATGGCGGGCATCGCTGTTTCCTCCTGTTCGCGGTTTCTTAGCGCGCGGCCCGTTGCCGCTCGCCGCGAACTTGCTGCGCGTGCCCGCCTTTTAGGCGCTCGACCTGGCCTTACAGCCATTGGTCGAAGAAAGAGTGAGCCGAAACCGGCGGCCTGGCAATGCCGCTTTCCAGGCGCGGCGGTTTGCGCAAGGATCGACCGACACCTCGGAGCGCCCCGTCATGTCCGATCCCTACGCCCGCTACACCCGTCTCAAATTCGACCGGCCGCATCCCAAGGTGCTGCGGGTGACGATGGATAACGGGCGGATGAACACCGCCGACGAGGCGATGCACGCCGAGCTTGCCGAGATCTGGCGCGACGTCGACCGCGACGACTCCGTCAACGTCGCGATCTTCACCGGCGCCGGGAAGGTGTTCTCGGCCGGCGGAGACTTCAACATGATCAAGAGCGCCACCGAGGACTTCAACGCGCGCGCCCGCCAATGGAAAGAAGCGCGCGAGATGGTTTACGGGGTGATTAACTGCAACAAGCCCGTGGTCAGCGCGATGCGCGGTGTTGCGGTGGGGGCGGGACTCGTGTGCGGCATCCTCGCCGACGTGTCGATCGCGACCAAGGATTGCCGCATCATCGACGGGCACACGCGTCTCGGCGTCGCGGCCGGCGACCACGCCGCGATCGTGTGGCCGCTTCTCTGCGGCCTCGCCAAGGCCAAATACTATCTTCTCACCTGCGACCAGATCCTCGGCGACGAGGCGGAGCGCATCGGTCTCGTCACCTTCGCCGTCGACGACGACCGGCTCGAAGCCAAATCGATCGAGGTCGCGACCAAGCTCGCCGAGGGCGCGCAAAGCGCGATCCGCTGGACCAAGAACGCCCTCAACAACTGGCTGCGCGCGATGGGCCCGACCTTCGACGCGTCGCTGGCGCTCGAATTCTTCGGCTTCGGCGGCCCCGACGTAAAGGAAGGTCTGTCCTCCCACCTCGAAAAGCGCCGGCCAAATTTCCCCCCGGCGCCGCCGATCTAGGGACGCGTTCGGTCCTCCGGTTGACCTCCCAGCCGTATAGGCGGAACCTCGGCCCGTCAGATAGCGGGAGAGAGACGCCATGAAGATCGGCATCGCGCTCAATATGCTGAACCAGCCCGGCCGCTCGGATGCATCCGTGGTCGGAGAGCATCTGGCGATGGGCGATCTGGCCGAGCCGCTCGGTTTCGACTCGATCTTCGCGCTGGAGCACCATTTCACCGGCTATGCGATGTCGCCGGCCCCGACCCAGCTCCTCGCCTATTTCGCCGGGCGGACCAAGCGGGTGCAGCTCGGCACCGCGGTCATCGTCCTGCCGTGGCACGACCCGGTGCGGGTCGCCGAGCAGATCGCGCTGCTCGACATCCTCTGCGGCGGGCGGTGCCTCTTCGGCTTCGGCCGCGGCGCCGCCTCGGTCGAGTACGAGGGGTTCCGCGTGCCGATGGGCGAGGCGCGGCCGCGCTTTGTCGAGGCGGCGCAAATCGTCGTCAAGGCGCTGTCGAGCGACACCTTCGAGCACCGGGGGGAGTTTTTCCAGATCCCGCGCACGGCGGTGCGGCCGCGCCCGGTCTCGCATCCCGAGCGGCGCTTCTACGCCTCGGCGGTCAGCCCGGACTCGGCCGAGATCATGGCCAAGCTCGGCTTCGGCCTCCTCATGGTGATGCAGAACGAATGGCCGAAAGCCTCCGAGGACATCCAGCGCTACCGCGACATCGCCACCGAGGCCGGCCACGCGCCGCGCCCGCCGATCATCCTGACCAATGTGTGCTGCGCCGAAAGCCGCGACGAGGCCCACGACCGCGCCTTCCGGCATCTCGGCGAGAAGTGGCAGTCGATCGACGACCACTACCATTTCTCCGACGGTCATCTCTCGACCGTCAAGGGCTACGAGAGCTACGGCAAGATGGCCCGCACCTACGCCAAGATCAACGAAAGCGCCGACTCGAAAAAGAAGGCGACGGATTTCTACGTGTCGATCCAGATCGTCGGCACGCCGGGCGACTGCCTGGAGAAGATCGGCGAATTGCAGCGCCTCACCGGCCTCGAGCACCTGGTGACCGAGTTTTCGTGGGGCAACCTTCGGCACGAGGAGGGCGAGCACAATATGCGGCTCTTCGCCGAGAAATGCCTGCCGATCCTCCAGCGCGATCCTGCCTTCGCGACGCCCGCCGCGCCCGCCCTCCCGGCCAAGACCGCGAGCGGCGAGCGCCTCTTCGCGCCGGCGTGACTATTCCGCCGCGTCCTTGACCTCGATCAGCTTGCCGTCGTCATCGACGGCGAGCCCGGTCTTGCGCGCCATCTCGATGACGCTCGGGTGCCAGTCGACCTTGCCGGTGTCCGGCCCGCCGACCACCGCGATCAGCACGTTGTCGAGGTCGTCGCCGGCATTGCGGAACCCGCGATAGATGCCGATCGGCACGTTGACGATATCGCCGGGCTGGAGCGTCACGACCCGCTCCGTGTCCCCTTCGAGCCAGAATACCTCCCACGGCCCCTTGACGGCGATAAACACCTCCTCGGTCGGGTGGCGGTGCAGCGCGGCGCCGTTGCCCTTTGGCGTGTTGCGCACATAGGTCACGGCAAACCCGTGCGCGCCGCCCTTGATCTTCGGCGCGAGCGCGCTGTCGGTGACGTTCTCGGTCACCCCCATGCCGATCATGTTGATGATCTCGCGCTGGTAGCCCGGCACCCGCTGGTCGAGAAAAGCGAGGTCGGAGCCCTTGACCGCGCCCAGCCGGGCGACGCGCTCCGCTTCCATCTGCGCCTTCGAGACGACCGGGACCGGCTTGCCGGCGAGGCGGGGATCGACATAGGCCATGGCTTTTCCTCCTGGCAGAAGGCCGTCATGGCCGGGCTCGTCCCGGCCATCCAGCTGCCGCTTGCGGCATACCGTTCACGATAGCACGATTGCGGCATGGCGGGCGGCTGGGTCTACATCGTTACGAACAAGCCGAACGGCACGCTTTACGTCGGGGTGACGAGCGACCTGTCGCGCCGCGCTTGGGAACATCGCCAGGGGATGGTCGAGGGTTTCACGAAGCGCTATGGACTGAAGCGGCTCGTCCTGGCCGAACGACATGACGATATTCTCGCAGCGATACAGCGCGAAAAGAACATCAAACACTGGCCACGATTGTGGAAGCTGAAGCTTATCGCGGTATCGAACCCAGATTGGAAGGACCTTTACGACCAGCTGGTCTGACCGCTGGATAGCCGGGACAAGCCCGGCCATGACGCTCAAATTTGGCCGAGAACCTCGCCGAGCGCCACCTGCCAGGGCCGCCCGACAATGCCGTAGGCGGCGGCGATCTTGCCGCAATCGAGCACCGAATTGGCCGGGCGCCGCGCCGGGGTCGGATAATCCGCCGTGGCGATCGGCTCGACCGGCACGCGCCCCGCGACGATCGCCTCGGCAAAGCCGTGCCAGGTGGTCTCGCCGCCGCCGGTGAAGTGGAATGTGCCCCAGCGCTTTGTCGGCGCCGCCGCGATGCGCAGGATCGCGGCGGCG
>DASUIE010000179.1:0-2630 GCA_036273175.1 Allostellaceae bacterium | reverse complement strand
GCCAGTCGATCGTCTGGATCGCCGCGGCGTTCTCGACTTTCGGCAAAATGATGCCGTCGAGCCCCGGTTGCACGATGGCGGTGAAATCGCCGTGGCAGAACTCGGTGTCGGCGGCATTGACCCGCACATAGAGGAGCCCGGCGCGCGGCCGGGAATAGGCGGCGACCACCGCCCCGCGCGTCGCCGGCTTCTCGGCGATCGCGACCGCGTCCTCGAGGTCGAGGATGACCGCGTCGGCATCGAGGGTCAGCGCCTTCTCGACCCGGCGCGGGTGGTTGCCCGGCGCGAACAGAAACGATCGGAGCGGCGGCATGGCGCTAGCTCAGCGCCACCTCGAATCCCTTTTTGGTGCCGGACCGCGCCGTCATCGCTTCGTACCAGCGCTTGACGTTCGGGTATTTCGCCAGATCGACCTGATGCCGCTCGTGGCGCCAGGCCCAGCCGAGGATCGCGAAATCGGCGATCGACACGTCGTTGCCGGCGGCATAGGCGGCCTCGCCGAGCCGCTTGTCGAAGACGCCGTAAAGCCGGTGCGTCTCCTTCGAATAGCGCTCAAGCCCATAGCGGCGGTCGTTCTCATCCTTGACCGCGAGGAAATGGTGGACCTGGCCGGGCATCGGGCCGAACCCGCCCATCTGCCACATCAGCCATTCGAGCACCGGCACCTGGCGGGCGAGGTCGCCCTTGGGCCAGAACTTGCCGGTCTTCTCGCCGAGATAGATAAGGATCGCGCCGGACTCGAAGATACTGATCGATTTGCCGCCCGGCCCGTCGGGATCGACGATCGCCGGTATGCGGTTGTTCGGGCTGATCTTCAGGAACTCGGGCTTGAACTGCTCGCCCTGGCCGATATTGACCGGATGCACCGAGTACGGGAGGCCCATCTCCTCGAGCGCGACCGAGATCTTGCGGCCGTTGGGCGTGTTCCAGGTCCAGAGTTCGATCGGCATCTTGCGGGCCTCTTTATGGGGATGCGGCCATCCTTACCGCGAAGCCCCAAGGCCGCAAGCCCGCTCGGAATTCAGATGAGCGGGTTGACCAGGTTGATCCCGCCGAAGCGGCTGAAATCCCGATCGGCCGACCACAGCTCGCGGGCGCCATGCTGCCGGCACAGGGCGGCTACACGCGCATCGTGAACCTGCGGCCCGGCGATCCGACCACCGACAAGCATTTGTCGCAACGTCGCCCAATGCGCGCCGCTTTCGGAGAGAAGGACCAGCGACGGCGATTCCATCCATGCTTCGATCTGGTCGAGCGCCCGCTCGAGAGGTGTCGGCGGCGCGAAGACCCGCGGATGGGTTACGACAGAGAGAAACTCATGCAGACAAGGCCAGGGAATGGCCCAGCTCGCAATCCCTTCAGCGAGTTCCGCCAACCGTCGGGACGCGGCATCGTGAAACGGAGATTCATCGCGGTGCGCATACACGAGAATGTTGGTGTCGACTGCAATCACGTGCCGCGGCCCCGGTAGATGGCGTCGCGGATTTGCTCCCAGCTGGCATTCTCGAACCCCGGCTGCAGGCCTTTGCCCTTGAAGCTCGCACGGCGCAGCTTGAAAGCGGTGCCGGAGGCCGACTCGCGGATGACCTGATGAAGGCCGCGCTCGATCAGCCCCCGCAGCGTCACGCCTTCGCGGGCGGCCACCGCGCGGGCCTCGCGCAGAAGGCTATCGGAGATATCTACGGTCGTCTTCATGGTACCCATCCTGATGGGCGTAGTTATATGGGGAGCCATATAATGTCCGACCCGGGGTTTTTGTAGCGTCATCCTTGCGGCCCGATAGTATGGCCCCAGAACTGTCGGTGGGGGATCGATGACCTGGCAGCCGGAACTCGACGAGTTGCGCGAGCGCGAGCGGCAGGCACGCCTCTTGGGCGGGCTCGACAAGATCGAGCGGCAGCACAAGGGCGGCCGGTTTACCGTGCGGGAGCGTATCGAAGGGCTGGTCGATGCCGGCAGCTTTCATGAGATCGGCGCGATCGCCGGGCGGGCCGAGTACGACGAGAGCGGCAACCTCAAGGAGCTGGTCCCGTCAAATTGCGTGATGGGGCGCGCGACGGTCGAGGGCCGCCCGGTGGTCGTGGTCGGCGACGACTTCACGGTGCGCGGCGGCTCGGCCGATGCGACGATCCGCGAAAAGCCGATCCTCGCCGAGCAGATGGCGCACGATTTGAAGCTGCCGATCTTTCGCATCATCGAGGGGTCGGGCGGCGGCGGCTCGGTCAAGACGATCGAGACCACCGGCCGGGCCAACCTGCCGCACCGCGTCGGCTCGGGCGCGACCTATTATTTCGCCACCGCCAATCTCGGCGTCGTCCCGGTCGTGGCGCTGGGTCTCGGCTCGGTCGCCGGTCTCGGCGCGGCGCGGATGGCCTCATCGCATTATTCGGTGATGACCAAGGATACATCGGCGGTCTTTGTCGCCGGCCCGCCGGTGGTCAACGCGCTCGGCGCCAATCTCAGCAAGGCAGAGCTCGGCGGCTGGGAGATCCAGACCCGCTGCGGCGCCGTCGACGAGGCCGCCGACACCGAGGAAGAGGCGTTCTCGATGGCGCGCCGCTTTCTCTCCTACCTGCCGCAATCGGTCGATGACGTGGCGCCGCGCCAGCCCTCGACCGACGACCCGGCCC
>DASUIE010000178.1:0-3646 GCA_036273175.1 Allostellaceae bacterium | reverse complement strand
TGCGCGAGCTGACCGGCGGGCTCGGCGCCGATGTCGTGTTCGATCCGGTCGGCGGCGACGCCTTCGACCAGGCGATCCGCGCGGTCAACTGGGAGGCGCGGATGCTGGTGATCGGCTTCGCCTCGGGCCGCATCCAGGCCGTCCCGGCCAATCTCATCCTGGTCAAGAATATCTCGGTGATCGGCGTCGTCTGGGGGGCGCAGGCCGAGCGCGACCCGGTTCTCGTCAGCCGCAACCTCGCCGAGCTGCTCGATTGGTGGGAAGCCGGCCGCCTTCACCCGTATATCGCCGAGACGTTCCCGCTGGCCAAGGCCGGCGCGGCGATGGAAGCGCTGCTGTCGCGCCGCTTCGCCGGCAAGATCGTGCTCGAGGCGTAGTGGACCCGCGCGCCCGCCTCGCCGAGATCGAGGCCGAGCTCGCCCGGCTGCGCTACCGCCACGACATCGCCTTTTCCGCTTTCCGGTTCGAGGAGGCGACCGCGCTCGGCGCGCCGATCGCCGAGCTGGAGCGCGAGCGGGCGCAGCTCGCCGCCTCCCTGCCGCCGGAGCCGCCTAAAGCAGCCGCTCTGACGCGAGTCGAAGTTCCGCGCGGAAGGCGGGGTCGGCGATTGCGATAAGCGCCTCGGCGCGCTCGGCCAGCGTGCGTCCGCGCAACTCGGCGATGCCGTGCTCGGTGACGACGCAATCCGCGTCGGCGCGCGGGGTCGTGACGATGCCATCGGCAATCCGGGCGACGATGCGGGACTTGCTGCGGTCGCGGTTGGTCGATTGCAGCGCGATCACCGAGCGGCCGTCGGGCGACCGGTTGGCGGCGCGGACGAAATCGACCTGCCCGCCAGTCAGCCCGATCAGCCGTCCCGACGCGGTCTCCGCGTTGCATTGCCCGGTCAAATCCACCTCCAGCGCCGAGTTGATCGCGACAAAGCGGCGGAAATTCGCCAGCACCAGCGCGTCGTGGGTATAGCGCGGCGAGCGGATATGGAGCGCCGGGTTGCGCTCGGCGAACCGGTAGAGCTCCGCCCCGCCCATCAGCATCATCGCCACGGTGACGCCGGGATCGATCTCCTTGTGGCGGTTGTCGACGACCCCCGCCTGCATCAGCCGCATCACCCCGTCGCCGACCGCGCCGGAATGGACCCCGAGCCCGCTCTTGCCGCCGAGCGCGCGGGTCACCGCCTCGGGGATCGCGCCGTAGCCGAGCTCGATCGTCGCGCGGTCGGGGACGAGTCGGGCGACATGACCGGCGATCGCCTCCTCGACCGGACCGAGCGGCGGCGTCCGGTATTCGACAAGCGGATGGCTCGCCGGCACAAGCATGTCGATCTCGTCCGGCTCGATCGTCGTGTCCCCCTCGGTCCACGGCATGCGGTCGTTCTGCTGGGCGATGACGAGGCGGGCGCCGGCCATCGCCTCGCGCAGCATCTCGACGCCGATACCGGCATTGTACCGGCCGGCCTCGTCGGGTCCCGCGACTTGGAGCAGCGCGATATCGACCCGCGGCCGCCCGCCTTCGACGAGCGCGCAGAGATCGGACATGTTGGCCGGGATCGCGCGATCGCCGCCGCCGGCGAAAAAGCGCCGCCCACCGGCCCCGCCGCCAAATGCCGTCACCGTGACGTTGGGATGATTGCCGGCATATCCCTCGGCAAAGCTCAGCACGAAAAACAGCCGAAACGGCGGACAGTGCTCCGCTTGCCCATCCAGTATCCGGGTCAGAAAGACCGGTTCGGCCGTCGCCTGCGCCCAGCCGACCGTCTCGCCGGGCCGGATCAGCGCGGCGAAATCGAGCTCGCCCGGCGAAACGATCTTCACGCCTTGAACGCCGCCAGCTCGCGCCGCAGCGCGCGCATCTCCTCGAAGCGCTGGGTCCCGTCGCGCAGGAAGGCGGCGATGCCGGTGAGCTTCCCGGCCGCGTCGCGGACCGGCAGGATCGTGAACTCGATCGACAGCGGCGAGCCGTCCTTGCGCGCCGCCGGCACCGCCAACAGCGCGCCGTCGTCATAGCGGCTCGGATTGCCGGCCATGACCCGGTCCCAGCCTTCCCAATGCCGGCCGCGCAGCCGCTCGGGGATGATCAGGTCGAGCCGCTGGCCGACCGCCTCCCCGGCGCTGAAGCCGAAAATCCGCGTCGCCGCCCGGTTCCAATAGCGAATGACCCCCTCCGCGCTGGCATAGATGATGGCGTCCGGGCAGCCCTCGACGAGCAGCTTCGGAAAATTGTCGGGTAGAAGATCATCGGCCATCGCGTTCCTCCTACTGCACCAGTGCGGCGGCGATGCCGAACAGCGCGCCGCCCGCCGCTATCAACGCCGTCGGCGGCAGTTTAGGCCAGCGCAACAACAGCGCGGTGGCCGCAAACGCCGCAGCCCAGACCGGCCAGCCGCCGGGCGAGGCGCGCAGGATCGCGATGCCCGCCGACAGCAGCAGCCCGGCGGCGACCGGGGCGAGCCCGCGTTCGATCGCATCGTGCCATGGCCGCCCCCGCCAGCGGCCCCACAGCCGGGCGAGCGCATAGACCAGCATCGCCGCCGGCAAATAGTACCCGACCGTCGCGACCGCCGCGCCGGGAAGTCCCGCGACCTTCCAGCCGATCAGCGCGGTCAGCATCGATCCCGGCCCCGGCGCGGCGCGGGTCAGGGCAAAGAAATCGGCGAACTCGCGCCCGGTCATCCAGTGGTGGACGGCGACGGTCTGGTGCTCGATATCGGCGATGACCGCGTTGCTGCCGCCGAACGACAACAGCGAGATCGGCGCGAAGACCAGGGCGAGCGCAGCGAGCCCCTCACGCATCGCGCCGCCCCCGCCACGCCAGGGCAACGCTGAGCGGCGCCAGCACCAGCACCACCGGCGCCATCGGCCAGCGCAGGATGCCGATGCACACCACCGTCGCCGCGGTGACCGCGAGCGCGGGCAGGGCGGGCGCGCCGTGCCAGGCGCTCCGCAGCCCGGTGTCGAAGGTCAGCCCGATCGCCGCCGCCGCCATCCCGTCGAGGATTGCCTGCACCAGCGGATGCTCGCCGATCCCGCGATAGGCGGCGCCGACGACCAGGATGATCGCGAAGGGTCCCGCCAGGAGCCCCAACAGCGCCGCCGCCGCTCCGATGCCGCCGTGCAGATGCTGGCCGATCTGCACCGTCGCCTTGACCCCGTTGGCGCCGGGCAGCGCCTGTCCGACCGATAGGATCTGCAGAAAGGTCGCGTTGTCGATCCAGCCGCGCTTGAGGACGATGTCGCGGTAGAGCCATCCGGCCGAGCTGCCGCCAAAGGCCGTGCACCCGAGCCGCAGCATGGCCAGAAACAACGCGAAAACGGTGGGTGGCGATTTTGCGGCTTCGGTCATCCGCCCATACTACCGCGCCCGCCGCCGATCCATTAGTCTCGCGCTCAAGGAGTGGAAGGCATGGCGGAACTCGCCATTTACGACAGAGAGGACCTGAAGGAGCGGCGCGTCGCGGCATGGATCGCGGCCGAGGGCGAGCGCCGCGTGTTGTGGCTCCCGGTCTGTTTCGGCCTCGGCATCGCCCTCTATTTCGCGCTGACCGTAGAGCCGCCGGGCTGGATCGGAACGGGGGTCGCCCTGGCCACCGGTGCGGCGGCGTTTCTGCTCCGGCGGTGGCCCGCGGCGGGCGCGGCGATGCTGGCGCTGG
>DASUIE010000177.1:0-38091 GCA_036273175.1 Allostellaceae bacterium | reverse complement strand
GATACGAGATCGCGAGCTCGCGGAAGATGTAGTCGAGAATCGACGTCGCCATCTTGATCGCATCGTTGCCCTCGACCATCCCCGACGGCTCGAACCGTGTGAAGGTGAACGCCTCGACAAAGTTTTCGAGCGGCACGCCGTATTGCAGTCCGAGCGAGATCGCGATCGCAAAGCTGTCCATCAGCGAGCGGAAGGCCGATCCCTCCTTGTGCATGTCGATAAAGACCTCGGCGAGGGTTCCGTCCTCATATTCGCCGGTGCGCAGATAGACCTTGTGTCCGCCGACAACGGCCTTTTGCGTGTAGCCTTTGCGCCGGTTCGACAGCTTGCGGCGCTCGGCGCGGGCAATGACGCGCTCGACCACCCGCTCGACGATGCGCTCGGCTATTGCCGGCGTACGCTGGGCGGGGGACTGGGCCATCAACTCGGCGATCTTGTCCTCGGCTGCCTCGTCGTCGCCGAAGAGGTTTGACGCCAGCGGTTGCGACAGTTTGGAACCGTCGCGATACAGCGCGACCGCCTTAAGGCCGAGCTGCCAGGACAGCTCGTAGGCGCTCCTGCATTCGTCGATCGTCGCCGAGTTCGGCATGTTGATGGTCTTCGAGATCGCGCCGGTGATGAAGGGCTGTGCCGCCGCCATCATGCGGATGTGGCTGTCGACGGACAGGCAGCGCGTGCCGTTGCGCCCGCACGGGTTGGCGCAGTCGAAAACGGCCAGATGTTCCGGCTTGAGATGCGGCGCGCCTTCGAGCGTCATCGCCCCGCAGCAATAGGTGTTCGCCGCCTCGATCTCGCCGCGCGTGAAACCGAGCGCGGCGAGCAGGTCGAAACCGGTCTCGTTGAGCCTGGAAGCGTCGAGACTGAGCCGCTCGGTGCAGAAGGTCTCGCCGAGCGTCCACTTGTTGAAGGCGAACTTGATATCGAAGGCCGAGGCGACGGCCGCCTCGACCGAGGCGATCGCGGTGGTGTCGAAGCCTTTTTCGGCGAGCGTTTCGTGATTGATGCCGGGTGCGCCGGCAAGGGTGCCGTGACCCGTCGCGTAACGCTCGATCGCCGCCGCCTGCGCCTCGTCGTAGCCGAGCGTCGCCAGCGCCTGCGGCACCATGCGGTTGATGATCTTGAAATAGCCGCCCCCGGCCAGCTTCTTGAACTTTACGAGGGCAAAGTCGGGCTCGATGCCGGTCGTGTCGCAATCCATGACGAGGCCGATCGTGCCGGTCGGGGCGATAACGGTGGCCTGGGCGTTGCGGAAACCATGTTTTTCGCCAAGCGACAAAGCCGCATCCCACGCCGCGGCCGCCGCTTCGGTCAGCGGGTTGTCGGGGCAGCTCGCGATGTCGAGCGGCACGGGCCGCACCGCGAGCCGTTCGTACCCTTCGCTCTCGCCATGAGCGGCGCGGCGGTGGTTGCGAATGACCCGCAGCATCGCCTCGCGGTTCTTCTGGTAATGCGGGAAGGGCCCCAGCTCGCCCGCCATCTCGGCCGAAGTGGCATAGCTGCCGCCGGTCAGAAGCGCGGTGATCGCGCCGCCGATTGCCCGGCCGGCGGCGCTGTCATAGCCAATGCCCATCGACATCAGAAGGCCGCCGAGATTGGCGTATCCGAGGCCGAGCGTGCGGTACGCGTAGCTGAGCCGCGCGATTTCGCGCGACGGGAACTGCGCCATCATCACCGAGAGTTCGAGCACCAGCGTCCATAGCCGCACCGCATGCTGGAAATCGCCGACATTGAAGCTGCCGTCGTCACGCCGGTACTGCATCAGGTTCAGCGAGGCGAGATTGCACGCCGTGTCGTCGAGGAACATGTATTCCGAGCACGGGTTCGAGGCGTTGATCCGCCCGCTCTCGGGGCAGGTGTGCCAGTCGTTGATCGTCGTGTCGTATTGCACGCCCGGATCGGCCGAAGCCCACGCGGCGTAGGCGATCTTGTCCCACAGCTCGGCGGCCGGCATGGTCTTGGCGACCTTGCCGTCGGTGCGGCGGATCAGGTCCCAATCCTCGCCCTTGCGGACCTTGTCGAGGAATGCGTTGGTGATGCGCACCGTGTTGTTGGAGTTCTGGCCGGCGACAGTCAGATAGGCTTCGGAATCCCAATCGGTGTCGTAGGTGCGGAAGTCGATGCCGGTAAACCCTTGGCGGGCGAACTGCATCACCCGCTGGATGTAGTTTTCCGGGATCATCGCCTTGCGCGCGGCGCGGATTTCGGCTCGCAGCGCCGGGTTCGTCGCCGGATCGAACGGGTCCTCGGCCTCGACCTTGCAAGCCGCGAGAACCAGATTGAGATGCTTGGCCGCGAGCTTGGAGCCGGCGACAAGCGCGGCGACCTTCTGCTCCTCGATGACCTTCCAGTCGATATATTGCTCGATGTCGGGATGGTCGGCGTCGACGATGACCATCTTCGCGGCGCGGCGCGTCGTGCCGCCGGATTTGATCGCACCGGCGGCGCGGTCGCCGATTTTCAGGAAGCTCATCAGCCCCGACGAGCGGCCGCCGCCCGACAGCCGCTCGCCGTCGCCGCGCAGCTTCGAGAAGTTCGAGCCCGTGCCGGAGCCGTATTTGAACAGCCGCGCCTCGCGTACCCAGAGATCCATGATGCCGCCCTCGTTGACGAGGTCGTCATTGACCGACTGGATAAAGCAGGCGTGCGGCTGCGGGTGCTCGTAGGCGCTTTCGGAGGCGCGGACCTTTCCGGTCTTGTGATCGACGTAATAGTGACCCTGGGCCGGACCGTCGATGCCATAGGCCCAATAAAGGCCGGTGTTGAACCATTGCGGCGAGTTCGGCGCGCCCATCTGGCGGGCCAGCATGAAGCGCAGCTCGTCATAGAAGGCGCGGGCGTCCTCCTCGGCGTCGAAATAGCCGCCTTGCCAGCCCCAGTAGGTCCAGGTGCCGGCGAGCCGGTCGAAGCACTGCTTGGCGCTGGTCTCGCCGCCGTAGCGCTCTTCCTTGGGGAGAAGTGCGAGCATTCCCTCGTCGGCGATGCGGCGCCACAGCCAGGCCGGAACGTCCCTTTCCTCGACCGGCTTGAGCTGGGAGGGGACGCCGGCCTTGCGCAGGTATTTCTGCGCGAGGATGTCGGAGGCGACTTGGCTCCAATCCGCCGGGACTTCGATTCCCTCGGCGGCGAACACGACCGAGCCGTCGGGGTTGCGGATCTCGCTCGTCGCTATCCGGAACGCAACTGTTTCATAAGGATCCACGCCGGCCGTGGTAAAGCGACGCGCGATACGCATAATTTCCCCCCGCTACACGGGACACGCCCTCCGGCCTCTACCAGATGTGGTGTGCCATTCCCCCCAAGAGCCCATAACTTTGCGCCGCAACGTTTCACGGTTCAACTAGATTTAGTGGGTGTGGATCAATCCGACCAAGATGTTGCGGTTTTGGCGCACGGGCGCAGTTCCACCCTTTACCGCGCCGCGCCTCCGGTGCAATCTCACGCCCGCGCGGGAGACGGGAGCTATGACGACGCTGGGAACGCGGTTGCTGACAATGCTGCGCGGCCAATTGGTCGGCAGCGATTCGTATGGCAATCGCTATTACAGGATGAAGGGCGGCGGAAAATTGCAGCCCGGCGGGGGACGCTGGAGCCGCGAGCGGCGCTGGGTGATTTACAGCGGCGAGCCTGAGGGGTCCAAGGTTCCGCCGGAATGGCACGCCTGGCTGCATCACACGACCGACGCGGTGCCGACCGATCGCAAGCGGTATGAATGGGAAAAGCCGCACCAGCCCAATCTAACTGGGACCTCGCGCGCCTATCGCCCGGCCGGGTCGATCCTCCGCGGCGGGCACCGGGCCCGGACGACCGGCGATTACGAGCCTTGGTCGCCGGGCTGACACGCACCTTTCGGGAGCCGCGATGAAGGGAAACATGATCGAGGCGGTGATGGGCGCGGTCGTGCTGCTCATCGCCGCGGTTTTCCTGTTCTTCGCCTACAATACGAGTCAGGTGAAATCGGTCGCCGGCTATACGCTCAGCGCCGACTTCCAGCGCATCGACGGGATTCGCGACGGCGGCGACGTGCGCGTCAGCGGCATCAAGGTTGGCTCGGTTCTGTCGGAGACGCTCGACCCGAAGACCTATCTCGCGACCGTCAGGCTGAGCATCGATCCGAAGGTCCAGCTGCCGGACGACACGGTCGCGGAGATCGTCTCCGCGGGGCTTCTCGGCGACAAGTACGTGTCGCTCGTGCCCGGCGGCTCGGACAAGATGATCCCCCCCGGCGGCACGATCAAATATACCCAGGCCTCGGTTAGCCTGGAAAACCTGATCGGATCGATGATCTTCACCCCGCCGGCCAAGAAGGGCGGCGAGGGCGAGCCATCCGGTTCGGGTCCCGGCTCGGGGGAGTTGCCCGCGCCCGGCGCCGCACCACCTAAGTAAGCATCATGCCAGAGGATCGGTTCCCGACTTGGATGACGCCGGAGGGCGAAAAGGTCTCTTGCGTCGAGAAGATCAAGGTGCTGAACGAGAATCTCGCCGAGTTGCAGGGTCTCGCCCAGGATGCGCTCGAGGATGCCGTGCTGATGGGCTGCGACGAGCGGCAGGTCCGCGAGGTGCTGGCCGGACTCATCTCCGGGCTCGTCAACCCGTACAAGAAATGAGGCTGGCCGCGGCGGCTGCGTGCGCGGTGCTGGCGGCTGGCGGAATCGCGGCGGCCGCTACGATCTCCGAGCCGGTCGCGCTGCTGCAGGGGTTGGACAAGACGTCGGCGCGGATCTCTAAGTTCGAGGCGCCGGTTGGGAAACCGGTCCAGTTCGGCGATTTATGGATCACCGTGCGCGATTGCGAAAAGAACCCGCCCGACGAGCAGCCGGAGAGTGCGGCCTTTCTCGAGATCGCCGAGGCGCGGCCCGGAAAGGAGCGGGTCACGGTGTTCAGCGGCTGGATGTTTGCGTCGAGCCCGGCCCTCTCCGCGATGGAGCACCCGATCTACGACGTCAACGTCCTCGAATGCCTGGGCGCCCCACCGCCGGCTGCCGCGCCGCCTCCGGCCGCCGCGAATCCGCCGGCGAAATCGCCGCGATAGCGCAGCGCGTCGGCAAGACGGCGGCGGTATTCGGTGCGGGGTATCTCGACCGCACCGAACCGCGCCAGATGCGGCGTCAGAAACTGCACGTCGAGCAGCCTGTAGCCGCCGGCCTGTAGAATCGCGACAAGATGGGCGAGCGCGACCTTGCTCGCATCGGTGACCCGGCTGAACATGCTTTCGCCGAAAAACGCGGCGCCGATCGACACGCCGTAGAGGCCGCCGACGAGCGCGTCGCCCTGCCAGCACTCGACGCTGTGGGCATAGCCGCCTCTGAATAACGCCGTGTAGAGCCTCAATATCTCGGCATTGATCCAGGTGTTCGGACGCTTTTCGGTGGCTTCCGCGCATCCCTGCATGGTTTCCGCGAAACGCGTGTCGCACCGCACGGCGAAATGGCCCTGGCGGATCACCCGGGCGAGCCGGCGGGGGACGTGGAAGCAATCGAAAGGGATGATCCCGCGCTGTCGCGGATCGACCCAGAACAGCTCCGGGTCGTCCGCCGAATCCGCCATCGGGAAGATGCCCGCGGCATAGGCATCGATCAGGATTTCGGGGGACAGGCGCGGCGGCATTACCCGCTCCGGGCCAGAAACTCGTCGAGCCAGTGAATATGATAGTCTCCGCGGCGGAAGCCGGCGTCGTCGAGCAGCCGCTGGTGCAGCGGGAGCGTGGTCTCGATGCCGCCGATCACATATTCGTCGAGCGCCCGCGACAGCCGCATCAGGCACTCCTGGCGGTCGGCGCCGTGGACGACCAGCTTAGCGATCAGGCTGTCGTAAAAAGGCGGCACGGAATAACCCTGATAGGCGGCGCTATCGACGCGGATGCCGAGCCCGCCTGGGGCATGGTACTCGCTGATCCGGCCGGGCGAGGGGCGAAAATCGTTCGGATTTTCGGCATTGATGCGGCATTCGATGGCGTGGCCGCGCAAGCGGATGTCGCTCTGGCGGAGGGTCAGCCTCTCGCCGGCGGCGATGCGGATCTGCTCGCGGACGATATCGACGCCGCTGACCATCTCGCTGACCGGATGCTCGACCTGCAGCCGGGTGTTCATCTCGATGAAAAAGAACTCGCCGTCCTGGTACAGGAACTCCATCGTTCCGGTGCTCTTGTAACCGAGCTTTTTCAAGGCGTTGACCGCGACCGTCTGGAGCCGCTGGCGCGCCGCCGGGGCGAGCGCCGGCGACGGCGTTTCCTCGAGCAATTTCTGGTGAGAGCGCTGCAGGGAGCAATCGCGCTCGCCGAGATGGATCGCCCCGCCTTCGCCGTCGCCGATCAGCTGGACTTCGATATGCCGCGGCCGTTCGAGATAGCGTTCGAGATAGACCGAATCGTTGGCGAAGGCGGCCTTGGCCTCGGCCTGGGCAAGGGGCAAGGCTTCGGCCAATTCGGCCTCGTCGCGCGCCAGCTTCATCCCGCGCCCGCCGCCGCCCGCCGCGGCCTTCAGCAGGACCGGGTATCCGACCTGCCGCGCCGCCGCGGTTGCCGCTGCAATATCGGAAACCGCATCGGGCGAGCCAGGCACGGTCGGGATGCCGAGCCGCCGGGCTTCCTCCTTGGCCTGAACCTTGTCGCCCATCAGCGAGATGTGCTCGGGCGTCGGTCCGATCCAGGTGAAGCCATGCTCCTCGACGAGCCGGGCGAACTCGGCGTTCTCGGAGAGGAAACCGAGCCCCGGATGGATCGCGTCGGCTCCGGTGATCGCCGCCGCCGACAGAATCGAAGCGACGTTCAGATAGCTCCCCCGCGCCGGCGGTGGGCCGATGCAGACGCTTTCGTCGGCGAGGCGCACGTTCATTGCGGCCGAATCTGCGGTCGAATGCACCGCGACGGTCTTAATGCCCATCTCGCGGCAGGCGCGGTGGATACGCAGCGCAATCTCGCCGCGATTGGCGATCAGCACCTTCTCGAACATCTACTCGATCAGCATCAGCGCGGCGCCGTACTCGACGGCATCGGCGTCGGTCACGAGAATCTGCGCGACACGGCCGGCTCGCGGGGCGCGGATTTGGTTCATCACCTTCATCGCCTCGATGATCAGCAGCGTCTGGCCCTCGGTCACGGTGTCGCCAATCTTGACGAAAGGCGGCAAGCCCGGCTGGGGCGCGAGATAGGCAACCCCAACCATCGGCGCCGTGACCGCGCCGGGATGATGATCGAGCCCGTTGGCCTGTGCGATCTCGGCAGGCGGCGGCGAGGCTGCCGCCTGGGATAGGGTTGGCGCCGGGGCGACGGCGACCGTCGCCGCGACGCCGCGGGCGACCCGAATGCGATAGCCGCTGCTTTCGTATTCTATCTCGCTAAGCCCGGTCTCTTCGAGCAGCGCGGCTAAATTCCGGACCAGGTCGGCATCCGGCGCGGGGGGCGGACGCCGATTGCCAATTCTCACCGAGAGGCCTCTCCGGTGGCCGCGTCGATCAGGCTTGCGATCGCCTCGAGGGCGAGCTCGTAGCCTTGCGGACCGAGCCCGAAAATGCCGCCGGTGGCGGCGAGGCTGACATAGGAATGATGCCGGAAGCTCTCGCGCCGGAAGATGTTGGACAGATGCACCTCGACAATCGGCAGGTCGGCGGCCTTGAGCGCGTCGTGCACCGCGACCGAGGTGTGCGTCAGCGCGCCGGCGTTGAGAACGATCCCATCCGCCGCCTCGCGCGCCTCCTGGATCCAGTCGACGAGCTGGCCCTCGTGATTGGTCTGGCGGAAATCGATGGCGAGGTCGAGCGCCGCGGCCCGCGCGACGCAGCGCTCCTCGACATCGGCCAGCGTATCGTAGCCGTAAGTCGCCGGTTCCCGCACGCCGAGCAGGTTGAGGTTCGGGCCGTTAAGTACAAAGACGGTAGGCAAGGGCGGCCTCCGGTCAGGAAGTCGCCGTCGTTATAGCATGCTCCACGCGGCCACGGCATAGTGCGCCGCCGCCAGGAACCCGGGGAGCGCGATGCCCATCACGATGTACGACCTCGCCGGAAGCGAAGCCGAGCGCCGCTTCAGCCCGTTCTGCTGGCGCACCCGGATGGCCCTCGCGCATAAGGGGCTCGCGGTCGAAACCGTGCCCTGGCGCTTCACCGAGAAGGACAAGCTGCCGGCGCCAAATGACGGGCGCGTGCCGGTGATCGTCGACGGCGGGGAGGTCGTGCACGATTCGTCGGCGATCGCCGATTACCTCGACGCGCGGTATCCCGACCGCCCGTCGCTGTTCGGCGGCGATGCCGGGAAGGGCCTCGCCAAGTTTGTGCAGAATTGGACCGAGACCGTGCTCCAGGTCGGGCTCATCCGCCTTGTCGTGCTCGACATCTGGAAGCATGTCGGTCCAGCGGATCAGGCCTATTTCCGGCAGTCGCGCGAGGCGCGGTTCGGCGCGACGCTCGAGGATGTGGTCAAGGGCCGCGAGGCGAACCTGCCCGGCTTCCGCGCCAGCCTCGAACCGCTGCGCCGCACTGTCGAGCGGCAGGATTTTGTCGCCGGCGCCGCGCCCAATTACGCCGACTACGTCGTTTTCGGCGCGTTCCAGTGGGCACGCGCGATCAGCGATTTCGAGGTCCTCGCCGCGGACGACCCGGTGCGGGCCTGGCGCGGCCGCATGCTCGACCTGCACGGCGGGTTGGCGCGGCGCAGCCCGGCCTATGGCGGCTGAGCGATGGGCCCTACGCCGGCGGTCGTCAGCATCGCGCTGATCGTTCACATCCTTTCGGTCGTGGTTTGGGTCGGCGGGATGTTTTTCGCGCTGATCGTGCTGCGGCCCGCCTCGGGGCCGCTCGAACCGGGACCGCGGCTCGAATTATGGGCGCGGACGCTGAGCCGGTTTTTCGCCTGGGTGATCGCCGCGATCGTCGCGATCCTCGCCAGCGGCTACGCGATGGTGTTCAGCCAGTTCGGAGGCTTCGCCGGTCTGCCCATCTACGTCAACGCGATGATGGGTCTCGGCCTCGCGATGATGCTGCTGTTCTTCCACATCTATTTCGCACCGTTTCGGCGCCTGCGGATCGCCGTGTCGCGCCGCGACTACGCGGCTGCCGGGCGGCAGCTCGGACAGATCAGGTGGCTCGTGACGGCCGGATTGACCCTGGGTCTCGTCACGATCGCGATCGCCAGCGGCGGCCCTTACTGGGGGTGAGAAGGCGCGCTTGCCGCTGCTTCTCGATGGACGAGGGTGCGCGGGTCGATGCGGCGCATCTGCGCGGTCAGGCTTTGCTTGCCGTCGGCCGAGGTCCAGCTCGCGATCAGCCCGCCATCGGGGCGGGGATGGAAGCGCAGTACGTTTTTGCCAGACTCGGAGAATACATAATCGCCATGGACCTCGTGGCCGACCCGCCGCCCGTATGTCGCCGGGAACTTGTCATCGACACTGGGACCGACCGCGTAGATCGCAATCAGGTTGTCGCCCTTGGCGGATTCGAGGGCGAGCAGCACCTCGCGCCCGTTGGCGTAAAACCCGTACCAGGTCCGCACCGTCATCGGCGGCACGCCCGGATGCTCGGCAACCGGCGCGACCGTGCCGCCCGACGCGCCGAATTCGGTCAGCTCGGACGGAAGCTTCAGCGCCGCGCTCGGCGCCACGCCCCAGCGCGGGTCGCAGTCGAACGACCGCGTCAACCCCGTCGCGTCCGCGAAGTCGCGCACGCAGCTGCCGAACCGCCGCATGAAGAGGCCGGTCGAGGCCGCCCAATGGCCGGTCAGGTACGAAGGCTGGTCGACTACCGCGTAACCCAGCCCGCGCGCCGCGAGGATCTCGCGAGCGCGGTCGCCACGCCCGCCCGGATCGAAATCGTCGTCGTGAAAGAAAAACAGCATCACCCGGGCGGATTTGACCTTCTCGATCAGCGGGTAGAGCTTGGCCGCATTCTGCCGCCACAAATCGTTGTCGTCGTCGAACTGGCCATAGGCCGCCGGCGCCGTCGCGATTACCGAATCGACCTGGTTGGACGCGTCGGCCGCCATCAGCGATAGAAAGCCGCCGAACGACTGGCCGGCGAGGACGACCTGCCGATACCCCTTGGCCTTCAGCTCGGCGACATGGGCGGCGAGGCGTTCGGAGCTTTCGGCCAGCGTGTCGTTGACGCGCAGCCGGTCGAAGCGCATCAAGTCCCAGCCGTCCTCGCGGAGAATCTGCAGATAGGGTGGGGACGGTGCGGTCGAATCCTCGGAATGGCGGGAGCGGCCATGGCTCCAGATCACTACGCCCTTGGCGTGGTGCGGGCCGAGCATCGGCGCCGACTGTACCGGGTCCAGACCCAGGGCAGGGGCTGGCGCCGCGCCGCCCAGCATCAGGGCAACCACAAGGATCGTCAGCCCCGCCCAGCCGAACTTGCTCATGAATCCGCCGTAAGTGAACCGAGACCCCAGAATGGCGGAACGGAGCTAACAACAGATTGCCGCGGGTGTCACTTCGCCGCGACGACCTGTCGCGCACTGGTCAGGGAATGAAGCCGAGGCTAGGCTCAAACCATGCCGGTGATCTATGTGGCGCGCAGCGCCAAGCTATCGCGCTGGGGCTCGGATGTGGGCCTCGGCAAGCATGTCTATAAGGTCGGCGTGACCGAAGACGATCCCAAGGCGGCGGCTTCGGCGGGATGGGCCGGAGAGACCGACTGGACGGTCGTCAAGACGGAACCGATCGAGGAAATCGGCGAATCGGCGACGATCGACCGGCTCGCGGCCAAGGAAAAAATGATCGAGCCTCGGCTTTATCCGAAGCTCAAAGGCACGACCGGCGTTTTTCGTCTGACCGAGGCGCGGGTCGAAAACCACATTCTCGTGTCGCGCGCGCTCGCCGGCGACAGCGCCAAGACCGCGTTCAAGCTAAAGCCGGCCGATTTCGCCGCCTACCTGATCCATAACGCGCGGCGTTAAGCTAAGCCGCCGTCGGCTTCGCCTTGCCGCCGAATTCGGCGAGAGCGTCGGGGGTGTCGATGTCGATGAGCACCGCGTCGGTGTCCATCTCGACCTCGGCTACGAGCTCGGCATGCTCCCCGATCAGGTGACGGGCGCCGACATCGCCCGACAGCGCCGCCATCTCCGGGAAAAAGCGGCTTGCCCACAGGATCGGATTGCCGCGCTTGCCGTGGCGCACCGGCATGACGATGGCCCGGCCCTCGATGGGGTTGAAGGCGCCGATCAGCCGGTCCAGGTCGCGCCCGGTTATCTGCGGCATATCGCCGAGACAGACGAGCGCACCGTCGATATCGGCGGGCAGGGCGGCGAGCCCGCGCTTCAGGGACGTCGAGAGCCCTTCGGCAAAGTCGGGATTGACGACGCGCGCGACCGGAAGCTTGCCGAGCGCGGCGTCGACCTCGCCGGCCATGTTGCCGAGCACGGCGACAACCGGCCGGGCGTGCGAGGACAGGATGCGCTGGGCGACGCGCGCGACCATCGCGCGGCCCTCGATCTCCGCCAGCATCTTGTTCGACCCGCCCATCCGGCTCGATTTTCCGGCGGCGAGCAGCAAGGCGGCAATGCGCGGCCCCTTGGCCGGAGCCTTCTTGACCTCGGCCCCGGCGCGCGGCTGCGGGCGGGTCGGGATCTCGGCGAGGAGGCCGCCGGCGCCCAGCCGCATGATGTCCTCGCGGCCGACCGGAACATCTGCGACAAGCCGCTCCAGCACCCAGTCGAACCCGTTGACCTTCGGCGAGCGCGCGCACCCGGGAAGGCCGAGGACCGGCTTCCCGGCAACCCGGCCGAGCAGCAAGAGATTGCCGGGATCGACCGGCATGCCGAAATGCTCGATCTCCCCGCCCGCGGCGACGATTGCCGCCGGGATCACGTCGCGCCGGTCGAGGATCGCCGAGGCCCCATGCACCAGCACCATATCGCTCGCGGCGACCGCCACCGCGATATGCCGCGCCAGCTCGGCGCCGTCATGCGGGCAGCGCTCCTCGCGTCCCAGGCGGCAACCAAGCGCGGAAAGGCGGGCCTCGGTGACCTCGCGGGTCTTGTCGAGGATCGATTCCTTGAGGCCGGGAAGCCGGGTCTGGATCAGCGCGACGGTCATGGCCCGGAACGCCGCGACGCGCAGCAGCGGCCCGCCTTCTGCGGCGATGCGGGCGCACGCTTCGACCGCCTCTTTTGGCGCGGCGAACGGGATGATCTTCACCGTCGCCACCATCTGGCGCGGCTCGACGATGGCGTATTCGGGCAAGGTGCCGAGCGTCACCGCCTCGTCGATGAGGTTGAGCCGGTCGAGGCGGGCACGGTCGAAGACGAGCAGGCCGCGTGCCTCGGCATGCAGGTTGGCCCGGCCGGTGAACGGGTCGGCCGTGCGGATATTGACGCCCGCCGCCGTCTGGGCGATGCGGAAGGCGGCGGCGTTTTCCTCTACATCGCCGGTATCGAGACGGGCGACGACAATGCGACCGATCCCGGCCTCGCCGAGCGCGGCGATATCGGCCGCGGACAGGATGCGGCCCTTTTTGAACGCGGTGGCGCCGAGCCGGAGGCTGTGCGCGAGGATCGCGCCCTCGGCGTCGGCGACCGCGACCTCACCGAATTGCATGAGCCGCCGCTACCCGTCGCCGCGGCGCAAGACCTGGGTCATCTCGCCGAGGATCGATAAGGCGATCTCGGCTTGGGAGACCGCGCCGATATTGAGCCCGATCGGTCCGTGGATGCGCGACAGCTCGTTCTCGCCAAAGCCCTCGGCAGCGAGGCGCTCCAGCCGCTTGCCGTGGGTACGCCGGGAACCGAGCGCGCCGATATAGAAGCAGTCGGAACGCAGCGCCGCGATCAGTGCCGGGTCGTCGATCTTGGGGTCGTGGGTCAGCGCGACGAGCGCCGATGCGCGGTCGGGCTTCAGGCGCTCCAGCGCCTCGTCGGGCCACTCGGTGCTGAGCTCGACCCCGGGAAAACGCGCCTCGGTCGCCCAAGCGCCACGCGGATCGATGACGATCGGCTTGTAGTCGGTCGCCACCAACATCGGCACCAGCGGCTGGGCGATGTGCACCGCGCCGATGACAAAGCAACGGCGGGGCGGGCTGAAGACCTCGATCAGGACCTGACCCGAAGGCGTGTCGAGCGTCGTGGTGCGTCCGCTGCGGATCGAGTCCCGCATGGACTGGCGACCGGCATCGTCGAGTTCGAGCTCGCCCTCGAACCGGTCGTTGTCGAAGAGGAGCTGGGCGCCGCTGGCGATATCGGTCGCGAGCACGGCCGAGCGGGCTTCGCGTGCGGCGGCGAGCACGGCGTCGAGATATTTGCCCTTCATTCGACGCGCTCGACGAAAATCGCGACCTTGCCGCCGCAGGCAAGGCCGACTTCCCAGGCTTGGTCGTCGCTGATGCCGAAATCGAGAAGGCGCGGCTTCCCGTCCTTGATGACCTCCTGCGCCTCGCCGATCACCGCGCCCTCGACGCAGCCGCCGGAGACCGAGCCGACGAACTCGCCGCTTTCGCTAACCACAAGCTTGGCGCCGGGCTGGCGTGGCGAGGAGCCCCAAGTCTTGACGACGGTCGCCAGCGCGACGCCCTTGCCGTCCGCTCGCCAGCGTGACGCCTGATCGAGGATTTCCGCGGTGTCGCTCATGATTCTTCCCTCATTCCATAGACCGCCTTGGCCTGCGCCGCTTCGGTGTGCCGGTGCGCCGCGGCGCTGATGACGTCGACCAGGCTTTCCAGGCTTTCGAGATTGTGCACCGGACGGAACTCGTCGACATAAGGCAGCATCGCCTTCATCCCCAATGATCTTGGTTCGAACCCCTCGTAGCGCAACAGCGGATTGAGCCAGATCAGTTGACGGCACGAGCGATGCAGCCGGTCCATCTCATGCGCGAGACCGGTCCCGGCGTCGCGGTCGAGCCCGTCGGTGATCATCAGCACGACCGCGCCCTGGCCGAGCACCCGCCGCGACCAGAAGCGGTTGAATTCGGCGACGCAGGCTCCGATGCGGGTGCCGCCGGACCAGTCGGCGACCGCCTCGGCAACCCGGTCGAGCGCGAGGTCCACATCGCGGTAGCGCAGGTAGCGGGTGATGTTGGTCAGCCGCGTTCCGAAGACAAAGGTGAAGACCCGGTCGCGGTCGTTGGTGATCGAATGCATGAAATGTAGGAAAACGCGGCTGTACCGGCTCATCGAGCCGGAAATGTCGCACAGCACCACCAGCGGGGGCGGACGGCGGCGCGGGCTCTTGCGCTTCAGCTCTATGAGGCCGCCCGAGCGGAGTGCGGCGCGCATCGTCGCCCGCATGTCGGCCCGGGCGCCGCGCGGGTTCGGCGCATGGCGGCGGGTCGGCACGTCCTGGATCGGCAGCCGCAGCCGCGCGATCGCCGCCTTCGCGCGCGCCAGCTCGTCGAGCGACATCTTCTCGAAATCCATCCCGCGGAGCTGCTCGCGGTCGGAGAACGTCATCGCCGCGTCGAACTCGACCTCCGTTTCCTCGGCCTCGCGGCTCTCGGGGTTCGGGTTCAGCGCCTCGGCGAGACGCCTCGCCATCTCGGTTCCCGGCTCCGGCGGCATATCGATATTGATCTGCGGCAGGACGAGGCCGAGCATTTTCTTGAGGAGCTCGGGATTGCGCCAGAAGACGTGGAAGGCCTGGTCGAAGATCAGCCGCTGGTCGGGCCGGTTGATGAAAACCGCGTGAAGCGTCCAGTAGAAGTCGCGGCGGTCGGTGATGCCGACCTGCTCGACCGCGGCGACCGCGTCGAGAACCTTGCCCGGCCCGACCGGCAGCCCGGCGGCGCGCAAGGTTCGCGCGAAATGCATCAGGTTGGCGACGAGCCGACCGTCGTGCCCCGCCGTCTGTGCCGAAGCCGATAGCATTCCCCCGTTATATACGGGCGAACCGCTCGGTGCCACGGAGGAAAAGGATCAGACCGCGATCTGCTCCGGAATATAGGCGTGGCGGATCGGCAGGAAGACGCGGACGCGGGTGCCGCTGCCGGGGGCGCTGTTGATCTCGAATTTGCCGCCGTGCAGCTCGACGAGCCGCTTGGTCAGCGGCAGACCGAGTCCGGCGCCGTCGTATTTTCGGTTGAGCCCGCTGTCGATCTGGCCGAATGGCGCGAGGGCGACCGGAATGTCGTCGGGCGCCATGCCGATCCCGGTATCCTCGACGGCGAACAGCACGCCGCCGGCGCCGGCGCGTCCGACCTTGAGCCGGACCCGGCCGCTGGCTGGCGTGAACTTGATCGCGTTGGACAGCAGGTTGACGAGGATCTGGGTCAATTTGCCCGGGTCGCCGAATATGACCGGAAGGTCGGGCTCGATCTCGCAGGCGAAATCGACCTCCGCCTTGTGAGCCATCTCGGTGACGATGCTGGAGCTGAGGGCGATCACGCGGTCGAGATAGACCTCCTCATCGGCCAGCATCATGCGCTTGGCGTCGGATTTGGCGAGATCGAGGATGCCGTTGATGATCGACAGCAGATGCTGGCCGCTTTCTTGGATGATATGGGCGTACTCGACGTAATGGTCGTTGAGCGGGCCGAACACCTTGTCGCTCATCATCCCCGAGAAGCCGATGATCGCGTTGAGCGGCGTGCGCAGCTCGTGGCTCATATTGGCCAGGAATTCGGTCTTGGCCCGATTGGCGGCCTCGGCCTCTTCCTTGGCGCGGCGCAACTCGCCGATCGCCCGGCTGGCGCGCAGGATATAGCGGGCGCGCTGGTTGAGAACGAGCCAGTTGATCGGCTTCGGGATAAAGTCCGTGGCGCCCGCGTCGTAGGCCTGGGCGATTGACGGGATGTCGTCGAGGCTGGTGACGACGACGATCGGCACATAGGCGAAGTCGGGCTCGGCGCGGAGCTTGCGGCACAGCTCGTAGCCGTCCATCCGGGGCATCACGACATCGACCAGCACCAGGTCGGGACGGTGCTGGGCGCAGGCTTCGCAGCCTTCGATCCCGTCCTCGGCCTCGATCACCGCGAAATGATCGTTCTCCAAGGTCGCCCGCATCAGCGATCTGACGATCGGATCGTCGTCGACGATCAGGATCGTCGCCGCTTGATTGGGTAGCGCGCCGTCCATCAAGTGCTCCGATTTGCTGCCGCGGGTCATTGTCGGCGCAGCTTGATGAAAGAACCGCTAAGCTGCGGTTGCTTCCAGCGCCGCCAACTCGCGGAGGTCGTGGATCGCCGCGGCGATCATCCCGTCGAGGGCGGCCACCGCTTCCGCCTCGGCGACCCGCCCCTCGCCGCGGCCGATCGCCTCGATCTCGGCCGCCTTTTCGGAGACAAGCCGGGCGCCGACCGCCGCGGCGCTCGATTTCAGATTGTGCGCGGTTCGCCACATGGCGTCGGGGTCGCCCGCTTCCCGCTGCGCCCGAATCGCCTCGGCGAGAACCGGCGCCGTATCGGCAAATTGCGCGACCACCCGCTGCAGCAGCGAGACACCGTTCTTTCCGGCGATCGAGCGGATTTTGTCGATCGCCTCCATGTCGATGCTGCGGGCTGCGGCGGCGACCGCGGGGGCGGGGGCCAAGCGCGCGATTGTCATCTCGATCGGGGTCAGCCAGCGGCTGAGCATCTCGGTCATCTGCTGCTCATCGAACGGCTTGACCAGAAAATCGTCCATCCCGGCGGCGAGGCAGCGGTCGCGCACCTCGGCGAGGGCGTGGGCGGTAAGGGCCACGATCGGTATATGGATGTCCTCGGCGGCCGGATCGTCGCGCAGGCGCTTTGCCTCTATGTCGCGGATGCAATTGGTTGCCTCGAACCCGTCCATGACCGGCATCTCGCAATCCATCAGGACGAGGTCGAACTTCTCTTCGATCAGCCGCTGGACGGCGACATGCCCGTTGGGCGCAGTGACGACGCGGCAGCCCATGCCCTCGAGGATGCCGGTCGCGACCTCCTGGTTTATCGCGTTGTCCTCGACGACAAGGAGGCGCGCGTCGAAGCCAATGCGCGGAGCGGCCTCCTGGCGGCGCAGATAGAATGAGGCGACACCGCGATCCCGAGCGCCGGTCGCGATCGAGACCAGGCAGTCGAACAACATCGACGGGCGTACCGGTTTCGTCAGCAGCGCGAACGCGCCGGTCTTTTCGAGGCGCTCGTCGGCGATCGAGCCGTCGAGACCGATCAGCAATACGATTTCGGTCGGCTCCCGCGCATTCGCCTCGCGAATCTTGCGCGCCAGTTCGACACCGGCCCAGCCGAATCCCTTCACATCGATGATGGCGGCGTCGAAGGGCCGCTCGGAACCCACGCTTTTAAGCCATTTTCGCTCGCCGTCCTCGATCGTCGTGCAGACCTCCGCGTCGAGGTTCCAGCTCGCGAAATAACGCCGCATCACCCCGGCGCTGACGGTATTGCTGTCGATCGCCAGCAGGCGCAGCGGCCGCTCGATTTCGCGCGGCTCGACGGGCTCCGCCTCCGCCGCTTGCGCCAGCCGGGCGGTGAACCGGAACGAAGAGCCGCGGCCGAGCTCGCTTTCGACTCCAACCTCGCCGCACATCAGGGTGACGAGCTCGCGCACGATGGCCAGTCCAAGACCGGTGCCGCCGCGCGGCCTGGTCGTGGAAGCGTCGATCTGGTGAAACGAATCGAAGATTCGGCGCTGGTCGTCGGCGGCGATGCCGATCCCGGTATCGGTGACCGAGCAGGTCAGCGTGACATACCCCGCATCGGCCTGGCCTACCGACATCTCGATCAGGATTTCGCCCTGTTCGGTAAATTTCATCGCGTTGCCGACCAGATTGATCAGCACCTGCCGCAGGCGCGCCGCGTCTCCGTTTAGCCGGCGCGGCACCGCGCCGTCGACGAAATAGATCAGCTCCAACCCCTTGCTGGTGCAGCGCTCGCAGAACAGGTCGGTAACCTCCGCGACGAGTTCTCGGGGATCGAAATCGAGCCGGGCCAGCTCGAAGCGCCCGGCCTCGATCTTCGACAGGTCGAGGATGTCGTTGATGATCGCCAGCAAGGCCTGGCCCGAACGCACCAGGTTCTGCACGAGCTGCGATTGCCGCTCCTGCAGCGGCGTCGCCGACAGCAGCTTGGCGATGCCGAGCACCCCGTTCATCGGGGTGCGGATTTCGTGGCTCATCGTCGCGAGGAATTGCGATTTGGCGCGGTTGGCCGCCTCGGCCTGCTGCTGCGCTTGTATCAGCTCGGTCTGGGTGCGCTTGCGCTCGGTGATGTCGCGCAGAATGGCGGTGACGAGCACTTCGTCGCCGATGCGCATTTCGCTGCTGTCGATCTCGATCGGGAACTCGCTGCCATCCTTGCGCATGGCGGTGGTCTCGATGCCGGGGCTACCGAGCCCCTCGGGCCGCTCGTCGGCCAAGAATGCGCGGATGCCGCAATCGTGCGTCGCGCGAGCCGCCTCGGGCACGAGCATCCCGACATCGACGCCGACCGCCTCATCGGCGCTGTAGCCGAACATGCGCTGCGCGCCGGCGCTCCACTGGCGGATATGGCTGTCGCGGTCGATCGTGACGATGCCGACGACGACCGAATCGAAGATTGCCTGCAACCGCGACCGCTCGATCGTCGCGGCGTTTTCCAACTCCTTCCGCAGACTGACCTCGGCGGCGAGGCTTTGCGCCAGCTCGACCTGACGGCCGGCGAAGGTCGCGACCAGCGTGATCGCCATGATCAGCACGATGAAGAGGGTGATCAGCACCGCGAACACCAGCGGCGACATCGCCAGATTGGCAACGGTCGCGTCCGGGATCGGATAGAAGACAGCGGCCTCCATCGCCGTGTAGTGCATGCCGGCGACCGCGCATCCCATCACCGGCGCCGCGACTGCGGTTGCCAGGTATGTAGAGCGTAGCAGCCGGCGGGCGCGGAAATGGATGCCGAGCGAAATGAACGCCAGGGCAACGGCGACGACGATTGAGACGACCACCAGCAGCGGGTTGTAGCGCAGCAGCGCCTGCGCCTCCATCGCCGCCATCCCGGAATAGTGCATCAGCCCAATGCCGGCCCCGAACAGCACCGCGCCGACGGTAACTTCCTTGAAGCTCGGATCGGTGCGCTGACTGATCACCCGGAGGGCGACGCCGCTGGCGAGGATGCCGGGGACCATCGAGGCGACCGTGCCGAGCGGGTTGTAGGTGACGCCGCAGGGCAGCGAGAAGGCGAGCATGCCGATGAAGTGCATTGCCCAGATGCCGCCACCCATCGCAATCGCCCCGGCGCTCGCCCAAGCGAGTTGTGCGCCGCGCGATCCAACGGCGACGATGCGGCTCGAGATCGACAGCGCGACGAAGGCCGCCAGCGCCGCGACAACGACCGACAAGACGACGAGACCGCCGTGATAGATGCCGCCATAGGCGCTCGCCTCTTGGATGCGGTCGATGATCGGAAAAAACCGCCAATCAAGGTGCAGCACAGGCTCTCTCCGCGGGTAACTCCGCGAAGCGTGGCAGGCCTTTGTAAATAGTTGCTAAATCTCGCGGGGAGCGGCCGCGATCTCGGCCTTTACCTGGTCGAGCAGCTTGGCGGCGTCGCTGCCCTGGATGCGGGCAATGTCGTCCTGGTACTTGAGCAGGACGCCGAGCGTGTCGTTGATCGCGTGCGGGGTGAGCTCGAGCACGTCGAGCTGCATCAGCGCCTCGGTCCAGTCGATCGTCTCGGCGATCCCGGGCAGCTTGAACAAATCCATCGTGCGCAGACGCTGCACAAAGCCGACAACCTCGCGCGACAGGTTTTCGCCGGCCTTCGGCGCCTTGCGCTTAAGTATCTCCAGTTCGCGATCGGCGGTCGGATAGTCGACCCAGTAGTAGAAGCAGCGCCGCTTGAGGGCGTCGTGAATCTCGCGCGTCCGGTTCGACGTAATGATCACGATCGGCGGCGCGTCTGCCTTGATCGTGCCGATCTCGGGGATCGTTACCTGGAAATCCGACAACAATTCCAAGAGGTACGCTTCGAACGGCTCGTCGGTGCGGTCGAGCTCGTCGATCAGCAGCACCGGCGCCCCCCCGACACCCGGCTCCAATGCCTGGAGCAGCGGCCGTTTTATCAGGAAGCGGTCGGAGAAGATTTGGCTCTCGATCTCGCCGCGTTGCTCCTCGGCTGCCTCGGCGAGGCGGATCTCTATCATCTGCCGCGCGTAGTCCCATTCGTAGACCGCGGAGGCGACGTCGAGCCCCTCATAGCATTGCAGCCGGATCAGCCGCCGCTTCAGCGCCGTCGCCAGCACCTTGGCGATCTCGGTCTTGCCGACCCCGGCCTCGCCTTCGAGAAACAGCGGCCGCTTCAGGTGCAGGGCGAGGTGCACCGCCGTCGCCAGGCTGCGGTCGGCGATGTAGTCGGCGCTGCCCAGCATCGCCAGGCTTTGCTCGACCGAGGCGGGAAGAGAAGACGAATTGCCACTGCGCATGGGAATGGTACCGCCGCAACAGAATGGGGTTACGGCGTCTTTTTAACCTCGCCGCCGATTTCGGGGGCCTCGGTCGTGCCGATCAGCAATACCCAATCGCCCTTCTGGATGCCGGTGACTTGGGCGTCATTCAAGGCGGTCGAGCCTTTGATCGGGCTTTTGGTGTCTTTCGGGAGGTCGACGGGAACCATGTCGGGGTCGTCGTCGGCCTTGGCGCCGGGCGCCAGGAACCCCGCCATTTCCGGCGGCTTCGACAGGCCGGAATAGTCGACAGACCAGGTCAGCGTCTTCGAGGCCGTATCGAGCGACAGGGTCGCGGTGCCCTTGGCGGCGGCGGCCTTGTCCCCCGCGGGCGCCAGATCGGCGGTGAATTTGACGGTGTCGGCCCAGGCGCTACCGATCGTCGGGCAGAGCAAAAAAGCGCCCGCGACCGCCGCTGCAAATCTGCGCACGAATATTCTCCTTATCGGAAATGCCGGCGCGAGCTTAGCCGAGCCGCCCACCGGGCGGAAGGCGCATTCCTGAACATTTAATGCTATGATAGCAAATGCTATCACCTGGGAGGCGGTAATGGCCCAACTTTTGGTTCGAGATGTCCCGCCCGTCGTGGTCGAGGCCTTGAAGCGCCGCGCCGCCGAGCACGGACGCAGCGCGGAGGCCGAGCACCGGCTTATCCTCGAAGAGGCGTTGCGGGTCGGCCGCTCCGAATTCCGTAAGCAAGCCGCCAAACTACGCGAAGAGACTCGCGGTCGAGTAACCGTTAACTCGACGGAATTGATCCGCGAAGATCGCGACCGGCGATGACAATTGTCATCGATGCCTCCGTGGCCGTGAAATGGGTGATCGACGAGCCGGGCAGCGACGCTGCCGACATGTTGTTGGACGAGGAGCTGATCGCACCCGCGCTCTGGATCACCGAAGCGGCTAACGCGTTGTGGCGAACCGCGCGAACCGGTGAAATCACGACTGGAGACGCCGCGCGTCGCTTGGCCCAGCTCCTCGCCGCTCCCGTTGCGTCATTGCCTATCGAGATGCATTTAATGGCCGCATTCGGTCTGGCGACCGAGATAAGCCATCCAATTTACGACTGCCTCTATCTCGCGGTAGCGATCGCTCGGAACGCGCAGGTCGTTACGGACGACCGCCGGTTCGCGGCTGCCGTCGCGAACCATCCCGAGCTCGCCGGCCGCGTGCGCTTGCTCGGGTCCTAGCCTACGCGCAGGCGGCCACGGCGCGTCGGGCCATCACGTTGACGAGATGGGCGCGGTATTCGGCGCTGGCGTGGATGTCGGAATTGAGCCCGGCATCGGGGATCGCGATGTCCTTGATCGCATCCGCGCTGAACGACCGGCCGAGCGCGGCCTCCATCTCCGGCACGCGGAAGACGCAGGGCCCGGCGCCGGTCACCGCGACGCGGATGCCGCCCGCGGTTCGCGCGACGAACACGCCGACGATCGCGTAGCGCGAAGCCGGGTTCTTGAACTTCTGATAGGCGGCGGCCTGCGGCTTCGGGAATTTGATCGCGGTGATGATCTCGTCCTGCCCGAGCGCGGTCTCGAACATGCCGGTGAAGAAGCTGTCGCCGGCGATCTCGCGCTTGTTGGTGACGATTGTCGCGGCAAGCCCAAGGACTGCCGATGGATAGTCCGCCGCCGGGTCGTTGTTGGCGATCGAGCCGCCGATCGTCCCGCGGTTGCGCACCGCCGGGTCGCCGATCATTCCGGCGAGCGCCGCGAGGGCCGGAATCACGCTTTTGACGACCGACGACCGGTTGACGTCGGCATGCCGGGTCATCGCGCCGATGGTCACGCCGCCGCCTTCCTCCTTGATCCCCTTGAGATCGCCGAGCGCACCGAGATCGACGAGGTCGGAAGGCTTGGCGAGACGCTGCTTGAGCGTCGGCACCAGGGTCATCCCGCCGGCAACCAGCTTCGCTTCCTCGGCCCCGAGCAGCGTCACGGCGTCGGTGAGGCTTGCGGGCTTGTGGTAGGTGAATTCGTACATCGCGCCTCTCCTATTCCGCGGCGTGGGCCGGGCGGTGTTGCTGGATCACGCGCCACAACCGTTCCGGCGTCGCCGGCATCTCGACATGGCGAACCCCCAGGCCCTTCAGGGCATCGACGACGGCATTGGTCAGCGCGGCTGGTGCGCCGATCGCGCCGGCCTCGCCACAGCCTTTGACGCCGAGCGGGTTGTGAGTGCAGAGCGTGACATTGGTCGACAGCTCGAACGAGGGCAGGTCGTCGGCGCGCGGCATCGCATAGTCGTTGTACGAGCCGGTCAACAGCTGCCCCGTGTTCTTGTCGTAAACGCAGCCTTCGAGCAGCGCCTGGCCGATCCCTTGCGCAAGCCCGCCATGCACCTGTCCGGAGACGATCATCGGGTTGATGATCCGCCCGAAATCGTCGCTGGCGGTAAACTTGCAGATCGTCAGGCTGCCGGTGTCCGGATCGATCTCGACCTCGGCGATATGCGCGCCCGACGGAAAGGTGAAGTTCTTGGGATCGTAGAACGCGGTCTCGTCGAGGCCCGGTTCCAGCTCGTCGTGCGGGAAGTTGTGCGGCACATAGGCGGTCAGCGCGATCTCGCCGAAGCTCTTCGAGCGATCGGTGCCGGCGACGGTATAGGCGCCGTCCTTGAACTCGACGTCGGCCTCCGAGGCCTCCAGCAGGTGCGCGGCGATCTTCTTGCCCTTGGCGATGACCTTGTCCATCGCCTTGATGATCGCGCTGCCGCCGACCGCCAGCGAGCGCGACCCGTAGGTGCCCATCCCATAGGGGATCTTGTTGGTGTCGCCGTGCACGATCTCGATGCTTTCGATCGGCACGCCGAGCCCGTCGGCAACAAGCTGGGCAAAGGTCGTCTCGTGACCCTGGCCGTGGCTGTGCGAACCGGTCAGCACGCTGATGCTTCCCGTCGGGTGCACCCGCACCTCGGCGCTCTCGAACAGCCCGGCGCGGGCGCCGAGCGAGCCGACGACCGCCGACGGGGCGATGCCGCACGCCTCGATATAGGTGGCGATACCGATGCCGCGCAGCTTGCCCCGGCCGGCCGCCTCGCGCCGGCGCGACTCGAACCCGGCGTAGTCGGCCGCCTGCATCGCCTTGTCGAGCGTCGCGTGGTAGTCGCCGCTGTCGTATTGCAGCGCCACGGGAGTCTGGTACGGGTATGCGTCGCGCGGGATGAAGTTCTTGCGCCGCAATTCGGCCGGGTCGACGCCCACCTCATCGGCCGCCAGATCGACGATCCGCTCCAGCAGGAACGTCGCCTCCGGCCGCCCGGCGCCGCGATAGGCATCGACCGGCACCGTATGGGTAAAGACCGCCTTGGTCTCGACGAAGATCGCCGGGGTCGTATACGTGCCGGCGAGCAGCGTCCCGTAGAGATAGGTCGGGATGCAGGTGGCGAAGGTCGACAGGTAGGCGCCCATATTGGCGATCGTCGACACTTTGAGCGCGGTGAACTTGTTGTCGGCGTCGAGCGCTAGCTCGACATGAGTGGCATGATCGCGGCCATGCGCGTCGGACATGAAGCTTTCCGAGCGCTCGGCGGTCCACTTGATCGGCTTGCGCACCTTGCCGGCGGCCCAGGTGACGATGGCCTCCTCGGCGTAATGGTAGATTTTGGACCCGAACCCTCCGCCGACATCCGGTGCGACGACGCGCAGCTTCGCCTCCGGGATGTGCAGCACGAAGGCGCCCATCAGGAGCCGGATCACATGCGGGTTCTGGCTCGTCGTGTAGAGCGTGTACTCGCCGGTCGCCCGGTTGAACTCCCCGATCGCCGCGCGCGGCTCCATCGCGTTCGGGACAAGCCGGTTGTTGACGAGGTCGAGCTTGACCACACGCGCCGCCTTGGCGATCGCCGCGTCGGTCGCGGCGAGGTCGCCGAGGCCCCAATCGTAGCAGATGTTGCCGGGCGCCTCCGGCCAGACCTGCGCGGCGCCGGCCTTCAGCGCCGCGGCGCCGTCGATGATCGCGGGCTCGACGGCGTAATCGACCGCGATCTTTTCGGCCGCGTCGCGTGCGTTCGCCAGCGTGTCGGCGATGACGACCGCGACCGGGTCGCCGACATGGCGCACGCGCCCGTCGGCCAGCACCGGATGCGGCGGCTCCTTCATCGGCGAGCCGTCCTTTGAGTTGACCAGCCAGCCGCAGGGGAGGCCGCCGATCGCATCCTTGGCCATGTCGGCGCCGGTGAAGACCGCCTCGACACCCGGCGCGCTCGCCGCAGCTTTCGTGTCGATGCCGCGGATTGCCGCGTGGGCGTGCGGGCTCCTCAGGATATAGGCGTGGAGCTGGCCGGGGCGGTTGATGTCGTCGGTATAGGTGCCCTGACCGGTGACGAAGCGATAATCCTCGCGCCGGCGTACCGGCGTCCCGATCGAGGCCGCCATCAGTCGTGCCCTCCCGACGGAGCCGGCGCGCCCCGCATCGCGGCGGCTCCCGCTTTGATGGCCAGCACGATGTTGTGATAGCCGGTGCAGCGGCAGAGGTTGCCTTCAAGATATTCGCGAATCTCGCGGTCGCTCGGATCGGGGTTGTTCTTCACCAGGTCGAGCGCGCTCATGATCATGCCGGGCGTGCAGAAGCCGCATTGCAGCGCGTGATTGTCGCGGAAGGCTTCCTGCATCGGGTGGAGCTCGTCGCCAGTGGCGACGCCCTCGATGGTCTTGATGTCGCGGCCTTCGGCCTGGACCGCGAGCAGCGTGCAGGACTTGACCGCCTCGCCGTCGACATGGACGACGCAGGCGCCGCACTGGCTGGTGTCGCAGCCGACATGGGTGCCGGTGAGGCCGAGGATTTCGCGCAGGAGCTGGACGAGGAGGGTCCGCCCCTCGACCGTCGCCGTCGCCGGCTTGCCGTTGACGGTGAGGCTCACCGTTTTCTGCATCGAAACCTCCCTCCAAAACGCCTAAGGCCGTGTCGGCACAGCCGCGGTTGGGCGGAGTTTCGTGCGCTGCCGCCCCGTGGTCAAGGCGGCATTGTCACCGTTAGGGCGGGGTCACCAGCGTGGCGAATTTGGCGAAGAAGTCGTCGGCGTATTTGCGCGCGACGCCATCGACGAGGCGCGAGCCGATCTGGGCCAGCTTGCCGCCGATCTGGGCTTCGACCCCGTAGCGCAGCACGGTTTCGCCGCCTTCCTCGCTCAGGCTCACCGTAGCCCCGCCCTTGGCGAAGCCCGCGACCCCGCCCGAGCCTTCGCCGTTGATCCGATAGCCCGAAGGCGGATCGAGATCGGTCAGGGTCACCTTGCCGTTAAAGGTCGCGCTGACGGGCCCGACCTTGGCGCGGACCCTGGCGGTGAATTCGGTATCGGAAAGTTTTGCTATTTCCTGGCAGCCGGGAATGCACTCTTTCAGCGTTTCCGGGTCGTTGAGCCGTTCCCACACCTGTTGGCGCGGCGCCGGAATGCGCCGCTCGCCGTGCATTTCCATGTCAGGTCACCTTCGTGCTGGGCCGGCTCAAGTCTGGGCCGCCGCACGGTCGATTGCAACCGCGCGGCGCCCTGGCCGGCCGCCGGCTATTCGCCGCCGCGCCACGGCTCGTAGGTGTCGAAGGAGGAGAGGCAATCGGCGTTGAGCGCCGGGTCGTTGATCGGCCGGCACTCTTTTCGCATGCGGTAATGGCGGAAGGCGAGGTTGGTCTGCAGCAGGTGGTCGTAGCGCGCGCTGAGGATGTTGTTCTCCTCCGGGCTTTGCCGCACCCGGTAGGACATGTTCTGGGCGGACGCCGCAGTCGCCAGGGCGCAGAGCGCGGCGGCCAGCACGAAAAGACGCGAGGGCTTTGACATGGGGGACCTCGATCGGAGCGTTGTATGCGCGCAAAACGTTCGCTGCTCGCAATCGATCCGCCAACCGCGATTTTTGGGCATGCGGATTAGCCAGTTAAGCCGCCGCCGGCGGCCCCAGCCCCACCCCTAATCGGCGACGACGGCGATCGCGCTGATCTCAATCAGGTAGTCCGGGTGGGTCATCTTGACCACTTCGACCATGGTCGAGGCGGGCAGCGGCTCTCTGAAGTACTCCCGGCGAACCTTATGGATCGCGTTGAACTGCTCCATGTTGCGGATATAGACGTCGACCCGGCAGACATCGTCCATCGTGCCGCCGGCCGCCTCGACCGCCGCCTTGATGTTTTCCAGCACCTGCCGCGTCTGCGCCTCGATGTCGCCGACCCCGGCGATCGACCCGTCGGCCCGCCGCGCCGTCATGCCCGAGATAAAGACCAGCCGCCCGCGCGCCTCGATCGCCGTCGCATGCGAAAACACCCCGCTCGGCTGTCTGAGCTTGTCGGACCGGATTTGCTGTTTCGGCATGGCTATCCTCCCCAATCGGCGGTCTGTTATACGACGGACCTTATGATCGCGCCGTTTCAAAACCGATTTGTCGAGCTGGCCCGGGCGAGGTCGCCGCTCTGCGTCGGCATCGATCCGTCACGCGAAAGCCTGGCCGAGTGGGGCGTCGCGGACGACGCGAACGGGCTGCGTATCTTTTGCGAGCGGCTCGTCGATGCCTGCGCGCCGCTCGTCGCCGTCGTCAAGCCGCAGGTCGCCTTTTTCGAGCGCCTGGGGCCGGCCGGTCTCGAAGTCCTCCGCGACACGGTCGAGCGGGCGAAAGCGCACGGAGCGCTGGTCATCCTCGACGCCAAGCGCGGCGACATCGCCTCGACCGCGACCGCGTATGGCGAAGCGTTTCTCGGTCCGGACAGCGCGTTCGGCGGCGACGCGATCACGGTCAGCGCCTATCTCGGCTTCGGGTCGCTCGATCCGATCCTCGACATCGCCCGCGCCACCGCCGCCGGCGTCTTCATCGTCGTGCGGTCGTCGAACCCGGAAGGAGCCGACATCCAGCGCGCGAGGATGCCCAACGGCCTGTCGGTCGCCGAGGATCTGGCCCAGCGCATAACCATCGCAAACGCGGCGCAGGTCGCGGAGGGGCTCGGACCGATCGGCGCGGTCGTCGGCGCGACCCTCGGCGAAGAGACCGAGAGCCTCGTCCCAAGACTTCCGAACGCGCTGATGCTGGTCCCCGGCATCGGCGCGCAAGGCGCTACCATCGCGGATGTCCGGGCCAATTTCGGCGCGCATTACGCACGCGTCATCCCCTCGGTCTCACGCGGCGTATCGCGGGCCGGCCCCGATCTCGGCTCGCTGCGCCGTCGCGTCGAGGAATACGCGCGGGAGATCCGAGCCTCGGCCTGATCCTCGCCGCGTTGCTGGCCGCCGTGCCGGCATGGTAGCGTCGGCGCAATCGAACAGAGGGGGCGGCGGTGAGCACTTTGTTGTCAAAGCGATGGGCTATCGTGGCGGTGTTGGCCGCGTTGGCGTGGTCGGCGGCGGCCCAGGCGGGGCCAACCCTCGACAAGGTCAAGCAGAACGGCGCCGTGACCTGCGGCGTCCAGACCGGGCTCGCCGGCTTTGCCCAGCCCGACAGCCAGGGCGTTTATTCGGGGTTCAACGTCGAGATTTGCAAGGCTCTGTCGGCCGCGATCTTCGGTGACCCGGGCAAGGTCAAGTTCGTCCCGCTGACCGCGCAGCAGCGCTTCACCGCGCTGCAGTCGGGCGAGGTCGACGTGCTGATCAACAACACGACCTGGACCCTCTCGCGCGATACCGATCTCGGCTTCAATTTCGGCCCGGTCGTGTTCTTCGACGGCCAGGGCTTCCTTGTCGCCAAGAAGCTCAACGTCAAGAGCGCGAAGGAGCTGAACGGCGCGACGGTCTGCGTCCAGCCGGGCACGACAACCGAGCTCAACCTCGCCGACTACTTCCGCGCCAGCAAGATGGAGTACAAGCCGGTCGTCATCGAGAAACTCGACGAGGCGACTGGGGCGTTCTTCTCTGGACGCTGCGATGTGTTCACGACCGACTCGTCGGCGCTCGCCGCGATCCGCGTCGGCCGCGCGCCGAAGCCGGACGATTACGTGATCTTGCCCGAACGCATCTCGAAGGAGCCGCTAGCCCCGGTGATGCGGCACGGCGACGAGCAGTGGCACGACATCGTCTCGTGGGTCGTCTACGCGCTGATGCAGGCCGAGGAGAGCAACCTGACCAAGGCCAATGTCGACGACGCGCTGAAAAGCGACGACCCGGCGATCAAGCGCATGCTCGGCGTCACCCCGGGCATGGGCAAGATGCTCGGGCTCGACGACAAATGGGCCTACAACGAGATCAAGATGGTCGGGAATTACGGCGAGATTTTCGACCGCAATATCGGCGCCGGCTCGCCGCTCAAGCTGGACCGCGGGCTCAATGGCCTGTGGACCAAGGGCGGCCTCATTTACCCGATGCCGATCCGTTAGGGGAGGGCGCCGGCGCGGTCGTCGGGCATGACCAGCGAGACGGCCTCCGCCGGCGTCAAGCCGGCGCGTCCGGTTCCCTGGCGCGACCCCGCGGTCCGCGGCATCGCCTATCAGGTCGTGTTTGTCGCCGCGGTCGTCGGCTTTATCGCGTTTCTCGTCCACAACACGATGGAGAATATCGGCCGGCAGAATATTGCGACCGGGTTCGGCTTCCTCCACCGCGAGGCGGCGTTCGGGATCGGCGAGACGCTGATCGAGTATTCGCCCGCCGACACCTATTTCCGCGCCTTCCTGGTCGGGCTCACCAACACGCTCTACGTCGCCGCGCTGGGGATCGTGCTGGCGACGCTCCTCGGCACCGTGATGGGGCTGGCTCGGCTCTCGAGCAACTGGCTCGTGCGCAAGCTGGCGCAGGTCTATGTCGAGACCTTCCGCAATATCCCGCTGGCGCTGCAGCTCTTTTTCTGGTGGGGGCTGCTCAACAAGATGGCGCCGGGTCCGCGCGATGCGATCCAGATCCTGCCCGACGTCTTTGTCAGCAACCGCGGCATCGTCTATCCGGTTGCCGTGGCGAACCCGGCCTATCGCTGGGTCGGGGCGGCCTTTCTCGCCGGCATCGTCCTCGCCATCGGCGTCTCGCGCTGGGCCCGGCGGCGCCAGGCGACGACCGGCCGGCAGCTCCCGGCGGGATGGATCGGGCTTGGGCTGATACTCGGTCTGCCGGCGATCGTCTTTCTCGCCGCCGGCGCGCCGCTCCAGCTCGATGTGCCGGCGCTCAAGGGCTTCAATTTCAGCGGCGGGCACACCGTCTCGCCGGAATTCGCGGCACTGCTGATCGGGCTTACGGTCTATTCCGGCACGTTCATCGCCGAGATCGTGCGCGCCGGTATCCTCGCGGTGAGCTGGGGACAGAGCGAGGCGGCGATGGCGCTGGGCTTGCGGTCGGGCCAGCGGATGCGGCTCGTCGTCCTGCCGCAGGCGCTCAGGATCATCGTGCCGCCGATCACCAGCCAATATCTCGGGATCACCAAGAACAGCTCGCTCGCCGTGCTGATCGGCTATCCGGACCTGGTTTCGATCGCCAACACCTCGATGAACCAGACCGGCCAGGCGGTCGAGGGGATCGCGATCATCATGGCGGTCTATCTGTTCATCAGCCTCGCGATCTCTCTCGCGATGAACCTCTACAACCGCGCCGTCGCGCTGGTGGAACGATGACCGATCTCACAGACGAGATGCCGGTCCCGGCCCAGCGGCCGCCGACCGCATCCACCGGAACGATCGGCTGGCTGCGGGCCAATCTGTTCAACAGCGTGTTCAATTCGATCCTGACGCTGCTGTGCCTGGTCCTGTTCGCGGCGGCGATCCCGCCCGTCATTCGCTGGGCCTTCGTCAACGCGATCTGGACGGCGCCCAGCGGCCAGGCATGCCGCGGCGGCGGCGCGTGCTGGGCGTTCATTGGCGAGAAGATCCGCTTCATCCTGTTCGGGTTTTTCCCGAGCGGGGAATTGTGGCGGCCGATCGCGGTTGTCGCCGTCTTCCTGCTGATGATTCTCGTCGCCTGCGACCGCCGGTCATGGGGACGCTGGCTCGCCTATCTGTGGGCAGCCGGGCTCGCGGTGGTGCTGTTCGTCATGCATGGCGGCTCGCTGGGGCTCAGCACCGTCGAGACGCGGCTGTGGAGCGGATTGCCGCTGACCTTGATCCTCGCCGTCATCGCGATGGTGGCGGGGTTTCCGCTCGGCGTCCTCCTCGCGCTCGGGCGACGCTCGAACCTGCCCGCGGTGCGGGCGATTTGCGTCGGCTATATCGAGTTGGTCCGCGGCGTGCCGCTGATCACCGTGCTATTCATGGCCTCGCTGATGCTGCCGCTCTTCCTGCCGAGCGGCATGACGATCGACAAGCTGCTGCGGGCGCAAATCGCCTTTATCCTCTTCGCCGCCGCCTATCTCGCCGAGGTCGTGCGCGGCGGCCTGCAGGCGATCCCGAAAGGTCAGATCGAGGCCGCCGACGCGCTCGGCCTCTCCTACATCCAGCGCACCCGGCTGATCGTGCTGCCGCAGGCGCTGTCGCTGGTGATCCCGCCGCTGGTCAACACCTTCATCGGCATCTTCAAGGACACCGCGCTCGTTACGATCATCAGCCTCTTCGACCTGCTCGGCACCGTCGACGCCGCGCTGACCGACCCCAACTGGCAAGGCTTCTACGTCGAGGCTTATGTCGTGGTCGCGGCGATCTATTTCTGCTTCTGCTTTTTCATGTCGCGCTACAGCCAGGTGCTGGAGCGGGAGTTCAACCGGGGGGCGCGCCGATGAGCGACACGGTCATCGAGCTCCGGGGCGTCCACAAATGGTACGGCGACTTCCACGTGCTGAAAGACCTCAACCTCCGGGTCGGCAAGGGCGAGAAAGTCGTCGTCTGCGGCCCGTCGGGCTCGGGGAAGTCGACGATGATCCGCTGCATCAACCGGCTGGAGGAGCACCAGCAGGGGCGCATCACGGTCGCCGGCATCGAGATCACCTCCGACTTGAAAAACATCGACGCGGTCCGCCGCGAGGTCGGCATGGTGTTCCAGCAGTTCAACCTGTTCCCGCATCTGACGGTCCTGGAAAACCTGACCCTGGCGCCGGTCTGGGTGCGCAAGCTGCCAAAGAAGGAGGCCGAGGAGACCGCCCGATACTATCTGGAGCGCGTGCGCATCCCCGAGCAGGCCGACAAATACCCGGGCCAGCTTTCCGGCGGCCAGCAGCAGCGCGTCGCCATCGCCCGCTCGCTGTGCATGAAGCCCGAGATCATGCTGTTCGACGAGCCAACCTCGGCGCTCGACCCCGAGATGATCAAGGAAGTGCTCGACGTGATGATCGAGCTCGCGCATGAGGGGATGACGATGGTGTGCGTGACCCACGAGATGGGCTTCGCCCGCACCGTCGCGGACATGATGGTGTTCATGGACCGCGGCGAGATCGTCGAGCGCGCGCCGCCCGCCGATTTCTTCTCCAATCCAAAAAGCGAACGGACCAGGCTGTTCCTGAGCCAGATCCTCGCCCACTAGGGGGCGTCGAATTCCGGCAGCAGCGGATGCGAATAGGAGCGGGGCAGTACGCCGCGCACGCGCGGGTCCTGGAACGAGACGTTGCGCCGGTCGTAGACGACAAATCCGGCGCGCTGATAGTTCGGCAGGGCGCGCGGATGGTCGAAGGTGCAGGTATTGACCCGCAGCCGGTCGAGCGGCCGGGACCACGCCCTGTCCACCGCCTGCTGCAGCAGGAATTGCCCGAGCCCGCGGCCGATGAATTCCTGGATCAGCCCGAAATAGCTGAGCTCGGTCTCGCGCGGCTCGGCGGCATTGAGTTCGAAATACCCGGCCGGCACCCCGCCGACATGGAGCACGAAGATTTCTGTCGTCGGCTTTTCGAGCAGGGCGGCCAGCCTCTGGTCGTCCCATTCGCGGCGGACGTACCACAGCCACTTCTCGCCGACCGCCGCGTACAGGTAGCGGTAGAACGATACCGAGCAAGCCTCGGCCCGGATCAGCGCGAGCTTGCCGGGTGGGGGGTGGACGCGCGGCACGCTCGGCCGCGCCCGCATTTCGAGATAGGTGACGGTGTCCTCGACCAGCCGCATCGGGCGGTCTTCGTATCAGGCGGGGCCGGTGGCGATCGGCGGCCCGTCGGGGAGGCCCCATTCCGACCACGATCCGTCGTAGACCGCCGCGCCGGGATGCCCGATCAGGTGCAGCGCGAAGGCGACGGCGCAGGCGGTGACCCCCGACCCGCAGCTCGTCACGATCCGCGCGTCGAGCGGCACGCCGGCCTCGGCGAAGACCGCGCGCAGCGCCTCCGCGCCTTTGAGCTGCTTGGTCGCGGGGTCGGTCACCAGGTCGAACGGCACATTGCGGCTGCCGGGAATGTGGCCGCGGCGGCGGCCGGGCCAGGTCTCCTCGGCGCTTCCGTCGAAACGGCCGGCGCTGCGCGCGTCGACGACAAGCTCGGCCGCGGTCGCCAAATTCGCGACGATCCCGGCCTTGTCGCGCACCATCGCGGGGTTGAACCGCGCGGTGAAGGTGCGGGGCGGTATCTTCGCCGACGCCGTCTCGAGCGGCCGCCCTTCGCGCTTCCATTTCGGCAAGCCGCCATCGAGCAGCGCGACATTGTCGTGGCCGAACAGGCGCAGCATCCACCACGCGCGCCCCGCCGAAGACAGCCCGTTGGCGTCGTAGACGACGACCCGGTCGCCGTTGCCGATGCCGCGTTCGGCCATTTTCGCGGCGAAACGCTCCGCCGAGGGGATCATGTGGGGCAGGGCGGTGCCCGGCTCGGCGACGTCGTCGATGTCGAAATACACCGCGCCCGGTATGTGCCCGGCATCGTAATCCTGGCGCGCGGTCGGGATGACCCCCGGCTGCTTGAACGACGAGTCGAGCACCCGCACGGCCGGGTCGTCGAGATGCGCGGCGAGCCACTCGGTGCTGACCAGCGCTTCGGGGTGAGCATAGGGCATCGCGCTCTTTCCTATTCGGCGAAGGCGATATTGACGCGGCGGTTCTGCCGGCCCTTGTTCTCGATCTTGGTGATCGCGACCGGACCGATCTCGGCGGTATTGCGGACATGCGTCCCGCCGCAGGGCTGCAAATCGACGCCGGCGATCTCCATCAGCCGCACCCGCCCTGCGCCCATCGGCGGCTTGACCGACATCGTGCGCACCAGCTCCGGTCGGGCGGCAAGCTCATCGTCGGCGATCCAGCGCGGCGCGGCCTCGTGTCCCTCGGCGATCAGCTTGTTGATGCCGGCCGCGATCGCGTCCTTGTCGAGCGCCGAGCCGGGCACGTCGAAATCGAGACGCCCGCGGCCGTCCGAGACCTGGCCGCCGGTCACCGCGCCGGGCACGACGGCGCACAGCAGATGCAGACAGGTGTGCATGCGCATCAGCCGGTGCCGCCGCTCCCAATCGATCTCGGCGGTGACCTCCTGGCCCGGAGCGAGAAAAGGGGCGCCGGCGGCCGGGACATGGATAACCTCGTCGCCTTCGCCCTTGACCGCGTCGGCAATCGTAACCGTCTCGCCCGAGCCCAGCCGCAAGACGCCGGTATCGCCCGGCTGGCCGCCGCCATTCGGATAGAACACGGTGCGGTCGAGCCGAATGCCGCGCTCGTCGACCGCCGTCACCCTCGCGGCGCACGAGCGCAGATAGCCGTCCTCTCGGAATAGAAGCTCGGTCATGCCGCGTCGCCGTCCAGCCATTTCGGCGTCGGCAGGTTGCGCTCCTTGAGGAACGCGGGGTTGAACAGCTTCGACTGATAGCGGGTGCCGCTGTCGGCGAGGATCGTGACGATCGTCTTGCCCGGCCCCAGATCCTTCGCGACCCTGATCGCCCCGGCGACGTTAATCGCGGTCGACCCGCCGAGGATCAGCCCTTCCTCCTGCGCCATGTCGAACAGGATCGGCAGCGCCTCTCTGTCGGTGATCTGGAACTGGCCGTCGGGGGTGAAGCCTTCGAGGTTCTTGGTCTCGCGGTTGTTGCCGATGCCCTCGGTGATCGAGTTGCCCTCCGGCTTGAACTCATGCCGCGCGTACCAGCTATAGATGCCGGACCCCATCGGGTCGGAGAGATAGATCCTGATATTCGGGTTGCGCTGCTTAAGCGCGATCCCGGTGCCCGACAATGTCCCGCCGGTACCGACCGAGCAGACGAAGGCGTCGACCTTGCCGTCGGTCTGGCGCCAGATCTCCGGCCCGGTGGTCTCGTAATGGGCGCGCCGGTTGGCGAGGTTGTCGAACTGGTTGGCCCAGATCGCTCCATTCGGCTCCTTGGCGCCGATCTCCTCGGCGAGCCGGCCGGAATAATGCGTGTAGTGCATCGGGTCGGTCAGCCGCACGGCGGGCACGAGGCGCAAATCGGCGCCGCACAGCCGCAGCATGTCCTTCTTCTCCTGGCTTTGCGTCTCTGGCATGACGATGACGCTCTTGTAGCCGAGCGCGTTGCCGACCAGCGCGAGGCCGATCCCGGTATTGCCGGCCGTGCCCTCGACGACGACACCGCCCGGCTTCAACAGCCCGCGCTCCTCGGCGTCCTTGATGATGAAGAGCGCGGCGCGGTCCTTGACCGAACCGCCGGGGTTCAGAAACTCGGCCTTGCCGAGGATCGTGCAGCCGGTCATCTCCGAGGCGCGCCGCAGCTTTATCAGCGGCGTGTTGCCGATCGAGTCGATAAAGCCGTTGCGGATATCCATCGTTGCGCCTCCGGGCGACTCGTGCACGCGGTTGTCATAGCAATATCGGGCGGGAGGCCCGCGCGGGCAAGCGAGCGGTCGGATCGAAGCCCGGCTTTTCGCCGCGCCCGGCTTGGCTTAGAACTGCGGCCATGAGCGATCCCGTGGATGGCGAGCTGTTCCCCGTTGCCGAGGCCGAGCGCTCGACCGGCCTCTTGCCCTCGCAAATGCTGCGCGGCGCGGTCAAGCTCGGCCACGAGATCCAGGGCTCCGAGCCGATCGGCGACGACCAGATCCAGCCGGCCAGCATCGACCTCAGGTTGGGCGAGGTCGCCTATCGCGTCCGGGCCAGCTTTCTTCCCGGCATGCGGCACACCGTGCGCGACAAGCTCGACGAATTGTCGATGCATCGCATCGACCTGACGCCCGGCGCCGTCCTCGAAAAAGATTGCGTCTATATCGTGCCCCTCCTGGAGCTGGTGTCGCTGCGCAGCCGCACGACCGCGGCCGCCAACCCCAAGAGTTCGACCGGCCGGCTCGACATCTTTGCCCGCATCATCACCGACCATGCGACCGAGTTCGACCGTGTCCGCGACAGCTACAAGGGACCGCTCTACGCCGAGATCTCGCCGCGCGCCTTCAGCATCCTGGTGCGCACCGGCTCACGGCTCGTGCAGCTTCGCATTCGCCGCGGCTCGCCGCTCTTCAGCGACACGGCGCTGCGGCGGCTCCACGCCGAGACGGCGCTGGTCGAGCTGCCGGAGGGCGATTTGATGGCCCCGGACGCGATCCGCGGCGGGCTCGCCTTCACCGTCGACGTGGCCGGCGACCCCGAGACCGGGATGGTCGGATACAAGGCCCGGCGCCATACCGATGTGATCGATGTCGACCGCATCGATTACTACGACCCGCGCGATTTCTGGGAGCCGGTCTACTCGCACCGGGGCGAGGGGATCGTGCTCGATCCCAACGACTTCTACATCCTCGCCTCGCGCGAAGCGGTGGTCGTGCCGCCCGACAACGCCGCCGAGATGCTGCCCTACTACACCTTCGTCGGCGAATTCCGGGTCCATTACGCCGGCTTCTTCGACCCCGGCTTCGGGTCCGAGGAGACGGGCGGAAAGGGCAGCCGGGCCGTGCTCGAGGTGCGCTCGCACGAGGTGCCGTTCCTGATCGAGCACGGGCAGATCGTCGGCCGCCTCGTCTACGAGCGTCTCATCGCAAGGCCCGACAAGCTTTATGGCGGCGGCATCGGCTCGTCATACCAGCGGCAGGGCTTGCAGCTCTCCAAGCACTTCAAGAAGCTGCCCGTGCGCTAACTCGCAAACCCCCATGTCTTGCGCACCTCGTCGCGGTGGCGCAGCAGCCAGTAGAAGCACAGCAGCGTGTGGCCGGTCTCGATCTTCCCCGCATCGACCATCGCCTCGATCTCGGCCCAGCTCTTCACCACGACGCGGATGTCCTCGTGCTCCTCGGCGAGCCCGTGGATGCCGCCGGCGCGGGTCGAGTCGACGCGGCCGCAATACAGCATCACCCCCTCGTCCGAGCTGCCCGGGGTCGGCAGATATCGCTGGATCGGGATCAGTTCGCCGATCGCCTCGAGCCCGGCTTCTTCGCGCGTCTCGCGCCGGGCGACGGCGTCGTAGGGCTCGTCCGGCTCGACGAGGCCGGCGACGACCTCGACCTGCCACGGCGAACAGCCGGCATAGACCGGCGGCAGGCGAAGCTGCTCGACCAGGACGAGCGCGTCGCGGTCGGGGTCGTAGAGCGCGACCGCCACCGCATCGCCGCGGCGCATCACGTCGTATACGCGCTCGCCGCTCCAGGCGCCGGAAAAGAGCCTGTGCCGGAACCGCACGACATCGACGCGCAGAAACCGCGAGAACCCGGTGGTGACTTCGGCGATCTCGATATCGGGATGCGCCGTCATGCGATGATGGGGCTGTCGATCAGTCCCTCCGCCGATCCGGTTTCGATTTCGACAACCCACAAATCCGGGTCGCGCCGCCGCTGGCGCTCGATATAGAGATCGGCCTCGGGTTCCGGGACCGGGTCCGCCCCGGTGGCACGCATCCAGCCGAGCGTGCCATCCGCCCGCCGCGCCTGCGCCAGCACCGAGGCGCCGGCCGCGCGGTCGCACAGCTTGATCAGGATCGCGCCAGCATCCGGGTCGCCGCGGGCGGTCACCGCGACCCCGATCGCGGCGATGTCGCAGCGCCGGATCAGCGCCTTGACCCAAATGCCGCTCTTGAGCCGCGCCTCCATCCCGCCGCGCTCAGCGGGTCATGCGGTCGAGGCCGATCACGTCGCGGTCGCGGTAGATCGCGAGGAGATCGTGGTCGTCGAGCATCACGTAGGTGCTGGTGCCGTGATCGCAGCCCAGCTCGGCGACCGGATAGACCGGCGAAGCGAGCATCCCCGACAGCTTCTCACGAATATCGGCCTGCGCCGCGGCGATGCCGGTCAGCGAGTCGCGCGTCATCCGGCCGTAATGAAAGAAAAAGCCGTCACTGCATTCCGCCTTGGTGATCGGTGTCTGGGCGCCAGTCGGGGAGGTGAGCACGACGGTGTCCTCGCGGAAGGAGACCTTGGCGCGGTCGCTCGTGGTCCACGACCCGATAAAGCCGTTGTCACGGTAGCCGAAGGCGAAATCGGCGCAACCGGCCGGCGTCAGCGCCAGCACCGCGAGCAGTACCCGCCAGTTGAACGTGACCATAAGCGTCGCCCCCAAACCCGCGGGTGACTTAAGCGGCACGCCTAGAGAATGTCCAGCGCGCCTTCGAGCCAGAGGCGCCGAGCCCGCGCGCGCTGAATCTTGCCGCTGGTGGTTTTGGGCAGGGCGCCGGGACGCAGCAGCGCGACCGCGAGGGGCACGATGTCGTGGCCGGCCACGACCGCCTCCCGGATGCGGGCGGCAAGCGCTTTCGGCTCGGCGCGATGACGCTGACTGCGTTCGACCTCCTGGACCACGACGAGACGTTCCTCCCCCGTCTCGTCGATGACGGCAAAGGCGGCGCCGCCATGCGCCGCAAGCGCGGGATCCGCGCTCTCGACCGTGTGCTCGATATCCTGCGGGTAATGATTGGTTCCGCGCACGATCACGATGTCCTTGATCCGCCCGGTAACGAAGAGGTCGCCCCCGTCGCCGAGGAAGCCGAGATCGCCGGTGCGCAACCAGACCGCCTCGTCCTCCCCGGCGATCGCGGCGCCAAAATTCTCCTGCGTGGCGGCCGGATTGCGCCAATAGCCGCGGGACACATTCGGACCCGCCGCCCAGATCTCGCCGATCTCGCCCGC